>JAGRBF010000224.1:6555-11985 GCA_020434205.1 Calditrichota bacterium
CAGGCCATCATCGAAGCCAGCCAGCGGCGTCTGCGCCCCATCCTGCTGACCACCGCCACCACCGTGGGGGGATTGCTACCCCTTTACTTTGGAGGCGGGGCTATGTTTGCCGCCATGGCGGCAGCCATTCTCTCCGGGTTGATTTTTGCGACCTTGCTGACCCTCGGATTTGTGCCGGTGCTGTATTCGCTTTTTTTTCGGGTGAGTTTTAAAGATTATCGGGGGCAGTAGCTGTAGCGCCCAGAAAGCAACAAACCGGACCCTTTGCAGGGGCCCGGTTTGGCGGGGGAAAAAGGTTGTCTTCCAATGGCGGGCGGAATCGGCCATCGGAACATGCGGATCAGAAATGCTCCAGTTCTTCCACGCTGGCGGAACGGGCCATTTTTACCTGCCGGGGTTTAAGGGATCCCTTGCCGGAAGTGCCTGTTTTGCCCTTGGAGGCCGGGTGGAATCCACCGCCGCCCAGACGGAAGAAGTCCATGGACGATTCCAACTCCCGCGCCTGGACGGCAAGCTCTTCGGCCAGAGAGGAGAGTTCCTCGGAAGTGGAAGCGCTCTGCTGAACCACCGCATCGATCTGCTGAATGGCTTTGTTGACCTCCGCCACCCCGGCGCTTTGTTCGTCCGAAGCAGTGCTGATTTCCTGAATCAGCTCGCTGGTGCGCTGAATTTCCGGGAGGATCTTATCCAGCAAGGCCCCGGCATTTTCGGCGATAGACACGCTGGAGATCGACAGATCGCTGATCTCCGCGGCGGCTTCCTGGCTGCGTTCGGCCAGCTTGCGCACTTCGGCGGCAACCACCGAAAAACCCTGGCCGTGTTCCCCGGCGCGCGCCGCTTCGATGGCGGCATTAAGAGCCAGCAGGTTGGTCTGGCGGGAAATTTCCTCGATAATCCCGATTTTACCGGCAATGCTGTGCATGGCCGTCACGGTTTTTTTAACCGCTTCCCCACTGATGCGGGCATCTTCTGCGGTTTGCCGGGCGATGGCCTCGGTTTGGTTGGCATTGTCCGAACCCAACTTCAGGTTGGCGGCAATCTGCTCCATGGAGGAAGAGACCTCTTCCACCGTGGCGGCTTGCTCGGTAGCCCCCTGGGAAATCTGTTCGGCAGTGGAGCTGACGTGGGCGCTGTTGCGGGCCAGTTCCTGAGAAGAACTTTGCACCTCGGCGACAATATCCCGCAGCTTTTCCACCATGCTGCGCAGCGAGGCGGCCAGGGTGGTCGATTCATCCGCAAAGCGGGTATCGATGCTGCGGCTACCCCCGAATTGATCGCTGAGGTCCCCCTCGGCGATCCGGGCGGCCAGGCGGTCGCTGCCGGCAATGCCGGTGCTGATTTGCCGGGAAATGAACAGCAGAAAAACGCTGCCGATGGCAATGGTCAGGATGGCAAAAATCCAGCTGTAAAGACGGCTGGAGAGGTTCTGGTCCATAGCCCGGGCAATGGCCGCTTCGGCCTCCCCTTCCATCTTTTTCACCAGTTCGCCCATTTTTTCGGAGAACATCTCCGCGGTGGCGTCAAATTTTTCCATAGCGTGATTCCCGGCCTCCGGCCCGCCGTCGATGTACTGTTGGGCCATGTCCTTTCCGCCGGCATAAAAGGCGGCAAAAGCGGCGGACAGATCTTTGAAGCGGGCCGATTCTTCCGGATAAATCGCTTCCAGGTTTTGGAGATTGGTCGAAAATTCCCGGGCGTAATGTTCCGCTTCGTCGAACCCGTCGTCAAAACCTTCGGCGGCGCGGGTGGCGCTGATATCGGTGAGCCACTGCTGAACCTGAACCACGTTCAGTTCCAGGCGGCGAACCAGGTCCGCTCCCTTGTACCCTTTATCCCGGGCAAACTCCGTTAACTCGACATTGTGGGACAGCATCCCGTTCATTAGCAGTTGCTGGCCGGTCATCAGGACAACCATGATCACCAGTACCGCAATCATTTTTCTTTGAATAGTCCATTTCATTTTGCTTATCCTTTTCCGAAAATCCCTTTCGGGCGATCATTTCCTTCCCACTCCGCTGCAAAGGGTTCCACCGTGGCGGAACCCTTCAGTCGGACTAAAAGCCGACCACCAACTGCAGTAAGGTGGCGTCACTATTGTGCGTAAATTGTTGTTCCAAACGAATTTCGGCGTTTTCCACAACTCGCCAAACGCCGCCTAAACCAAACCTTTCCAGTTTTTCGCCTTCGTTTTCGGGGTCGTCCGAACGCTCCACTCGGGAAATGAGGCCAAACTGCCCCCACTCGTACATCCCCTGCAGGTAAAAACCGCCGACCCGTACCGGGTCAAAAGTTCGCCAGTTTTCCCGCTGACGTATATATTCGCCCTTAGCAGTAAAAGACTTGAAGTGTAATTGAAAATCCAGCCCCGCCAGGTGCAGGTTGTCCCGGCTGTCCTCGCTGAGAAAGCGGGCATAAGATCCTCCGATTTCCAGCCCGGACCAGGGCATAATTCCCAACCGGCCTCCCAGGGCGGCAGTGGTTTCTCGGGTGTAGATTTCTTCGGAAGGCAGGGCAAACTCACCATCGTAGCCGTTGGTACCGAAAACCACCGCATTAAGACGGGAAGTTTGCAGATAGCCCTGCACGCCATAATCGTTCCACCCGTCATGGGTGCTGCCAACCACCAGCGGGGCGCTGATCAGCTTGCGGTCGATGGAGGGATAAACCTGCCAGTCCAGCCCAAAGGGCACATCGAACATCCCCGCGACTATCCCGGCGCTTTCCAGCCAGGCAGCGCTAAAAAGACCCTCTCCGGTGTTATCTCCCAACCGAAAGTCTACGGTAAAAGCCCCCAGGCCGAAGCTCTCCCCCTCGGCGTCATAAGCTATGGCCACGGAAAGGCCCACCCGCTCGTTAACCGCCGCATCCAGATCCACTTCCACCTGCCCCAGTTGGTAACCCCCATGGGTCGCTTCGGGGGTGGTGGCAAAGAGGAAATCACCAAAACCGGATATCTCTATCCCGGAGAGCGAGATGCCGGAGCCGATCCCCAGGTCTCCCAGAGGGATTTCCGGGCTATCGCCTGTTTCCCGGTCCGGGGTCGGACTATCGGGGTTTTCGGGATCATTGGCAGGAGCCAGAGCGGCATACCAGGCGCCGGAATCGGCCTGGATTTGCGCCCATAACACCGGTTTCTGATCCTTCAATACCGGATTTTCAGCTTCCGGATTTTCCTGAGGCAAGATGGTGGAAAAAAGAAGGGCAAGAAAAGAGAGAGTATATGCGAACTGCAAATTGGCGAGGGGCTTTTTCATCTTAACATCCTTGTTTGAGATGATTTTCTGAGGGCCGGCAGGTTTTGCTAAATTCCCTTTTTACGATTTACCGGGCCTGTGCAGTGATTATCGACGTATCGGGCTGTTTCGTTAAGTATTTTTTTTTAGCAGCCTGAACGGCTCACCACCAGGACCCAAGGCCCACCTGTCGCCAATACATCATTAACGATGTTACTCGCAAGAAGCAATTTCCGGCCCATTAACCGCGAAATCGCGAAAACTGAAACCGCCCTGAACGGACCCTGCACCGGAAAATCTGCTCGTTCTGCTGTTATCCGCGGACCAACAGGGATAGCTGGTTTACGTCCGTTCCCCAGGCAGGTGTGAGCACGGAAGTTTTACACATTAATCCTTCGCGGCTTCGCGGCTTCGCGGTTAAATAGCAAAAATGGGTTTGGTTACTTAACATGAGTTAAATAAGATCCCAAAACTTTTTGTGGTTGGGTGGTTGGGTGGTTGGGCGGTTGGGTGGTTGGGTGGTTGGGTATCCTTGCCGGCATCCGGTTTTTTAAGGCGATCCGCATTGTCCCTTGCGGAGAATCCCACCGCTGTTTATTTTGCGACCGCAATTATGCTCATCACCCCGGAAAACCAAGAGGACTCCCTTGCCCAAGTTTGATTTCGACATGCTGATTATCGGTTCCGGTCCGGCGGGCCAAAAAGCGGCCATTCGCGCCGCCCAACTGGAAAAGCGGGTGGCCATCATCGAAAAACGCGGGGTGGTTGGGGGCATCTGCATCAACCTGGGCACCATCCCCAGCAAAACCCTGCGGGAAGCGGTGGTTTACCTTTCCGGCTACCGCCAGCACAGCGTCTACGGCGAATCCTATTCGGTGAAGGAACGCATTACCATGGAAGACCTGCTGACCCGCACCGACCATGTGATTCGCACCGAAATCGACATCACCCGCAAACAACTGCGCGCCAACGGGGTTGAACTGATCAACGCCGAAGCCTCTTTCGCAGACCCCCACACCCTGATATTGCGCTACATCGACGGCCGCGGCGAAAGCCGGGTTACCGCGGAAAAAATCGTTATTGCGGTAGGCACCACCGCCACCCGGGACCCCAACATTCAATTCGACGGACAGAATATCTTTACCAGCGACGACCTGCTGGGCTTAAACGAGGTTCCCCGCACCCTGACCGTGGTGGGCGGCGGGGTGATCGGCATCGAATACGCCTGCATTTTTGCCCTGATGGGGGTGCGGGTTACCCTGATCGACAAGCGCGAGAAGCTGCTGTCCTTTGTTGACGAGGAAATTGTGGATGCCCTGGTTTACCACCTGCGCCAGCATCAGGTGACCTTCCGGCTGGAGGAAACGGTCAGCCATGTGGAGAAGCTGGACGACAAACACGAAAGTGTGCGCATCACCACCGAAAGCGGCAAGGTGCTGCAGGCGGAAAAGGCCCTCTACAGCATCGGGCGCACCGGGGCTACCGCCGGGCTAAATCTGGAAGCGGCGGGCTTAACCGCCAATAAACGCGGGCAACTGGATGTGGGCGAAAATTATCAAACCCCGGTGGACCATATTTACGCGGTGGGCGATATCATCGGTTTTCCCAGCCTGGCCTCCACCTCGATGGAGCAGGGACGCCTGGCCGCTTCCCATGCCTTCGGGAAACCCCTGGAGACCTTCCCGGACCTGCTGCCCTACGGCATTTACACCATCCCGGAAATTTCCATCGTGGGCAAAAACGAGGATGAGCTCACCGAAGCGGAAGTCCCCTACGAGATCGGCAAGGCCTATTACCGGGAAACCGCCCGCGGGCAGATCATCGGGGACCAGGTGGGGATGTTGAAGCTGATTTTTCACCGGGAGAGCAAACTGGTGCTGGGGGTTTCGGTAATCGGAGAGAACGCCAGCGAACTGGTGCATATCGGACAGGCGGTAATGGCCCTGGGAGGCACCATAGACTACTTTACCCGCACCGTCTTCAACTACCCCACCCTGGCGGAATGTTACAAAAATGCGGCTCTGGACGGACTGCAGCGGCTCTGCGAATAGTCGAACCGCATTGCCCTTTTCCGGACTGTTAGTCTGTCAATCGTAATGTGTCTACTTCGTCATCCCGGCCATCTTTAGGCCGGGATCCATCGGGACGTTGGGTATGGACCCCGGCCCAAAAGCATACCGGGGTGACGGTTAAGTGG
>JAGRBF010000225.1 GCA_020434205.1 Calditrichota bacterium
TGGCCAGAATGATGATTCCGCCGAACAGGGCGATCAGCAGCACCCCGCCGATCCCGATCGCCAGCAGGCGTCCCTTGAAGAGGGTCAGCCCGGAGAACACCCCGGCCGGGGCATCGACGATCAGGATGCCCAGCGCCTCGCCGGCAAAATTGCTGACCGGGGCGTAGGCGGTCAGAAAATATTCCTCGCCCAGCAGGCGCAGGTCCGCATAGGTGGAGTCGCTCTGCAGGGCCTTTTGGAAAAGGGCCTGATTGATGGGAAAGCTGCGGCTGCGGCTTTTGTCATCGGTTTCAAAGCGATGATCCAGATAGGTTTGCTGGTCGAAGGAAACCAGCAGAATGGCGGCAATATCGGCCCGGTTTTTGAAATCGAAGAGCTGCCGTTCGATGGCGATTACCTGTGGCGAGGTGCTTTCCGGCAGGGCCACTTCATCCAAAAAATAATTGCTGCTTAACTGCCCGGCCAGCAATCGGGTGAGGGAGGTAAGCTGGCGGCGGGTTTCCCCTAACTGGCGTATCTCCAGATCCTGCACGAAAAACCAGGACCAGAAGTTGAGAGCGGTGAGGATCAGAATGGCGATCACCAGGGCGGCATAAATCCAGCGGCGGCGGTTGTAGAATTGCGGTTCAGTCATCGTCCCCGCCCTGCTCAAAAAGGCGTTTCCAGTAGTCCACTTCCAGCTCATCCAGATCGGTTTGATACTTGTCCGCCTGCGCTTTTGGGGCATTATCCTGGTCCGGGGAAGGGGTTCCGGCGACCATCATCCGGAAAAACGAATCGCTGTCGATGACGGTTGCCCCGTGGTCCCTGGCGGTGGCGTGAATGGCGCGATCCGAGGTTACCACGGTCAGGTGGCGGTTGCTGCGGGCGCGGCGCACCTTCTGGCGGATCACGTCGTCGGCTTCCTTACCGGGGGGGCCGTACTCCACCCGCAGGGCGGGGCTGGGTCGCTGCAGATTGGCGGGATTGACGCGGTTGTCGAAAACCAGGGTGGTGTGGTACCCCTGCCGGGCGGAGAAATGTTCCACCTGCTGGATGAGCTTGTCGCGCTGGGTTTCCAGGGGGAGATCATCCCCGATATCGCAGCTCCGGCAGCGCAGCAGATTGTAACCGTCGATCAGTAATTTTTTCATCGAATATTAGGCAAAGGGCCTTATAATGAAACGGACTCTTTCAGTGACCGGGATCCGGATGGTCATGTGGTTAAACCCGGTGTTTTTTGAGACGTTCAGGTTGGAAACACCGCAACAAAATTTGTTTCCCGGTCTCAAAAAACTAAAATAGCCGCGCCCGGACCTTTAAAGCAACAGCAAAGGCCAGATTTCTTTTTGACAACGGCTCGCTATGCTATTAGATTACAAGCGCTTCCGGTTAATCAAAAGCCATTTTTTGCGGAGCTTTTTGGTCGTTTTCCCGTATCACAAAAAAAGCTGATTTCAGGTAGGTCCCGCCACCCCGGAATATCCGGTAGCGGGCCCCGGTTCCAATCGCAACTTAAATTGATGTTCGCCCCCAACCCTGGACCTTTTTATGGATGCCGTCAAAAAGATCTTAATTCTCTTCTTCGGGCTTTTTGTGGTGGCCGCCTTTGGCTGGATTGTTTTCCAGGCCACCGACCCCGGTGGCGCCGCCCTTTCCACAACCCGGCTGACCCCACGCCCCCTGGAGAATCCCCTCAGGCAAATCGATCCGCCCTCACCCGAGGGAAGCCACGCCGAGCCCGGCGAGGCCCGGGAAATCCCGGAGAAGGTGGTGGAGGTGATACCCCCTTCCAGCCGCATCCAGCGGGATTCCATTTCCTGGAAACCCGCCCTCCGCAAGGACAATACCGCTCCCAATCCGGAAAATCCCGTCATTGCCGGACGCATTCCCCCGGTGGCCGGAAACCCCAACAACCTCTTCGTCAGCGCCGCCAATCGTATTCTGCCGGCGGTGGTTTCGATACGCTCTTCCCGGCGGATCAGCGGCAATTGGTTCGACTCGCTTCATCCCTTTTTGTTTGATAACGACGAAGAAGAAGAGCAGGATGGGGATTCCCAGGAGGAAAACCCCCACGGGGAGGGCGATATCTACCAGCCCGGTTCCGGTTCCGGCATTGTGGTGAGCCCGGAAGGCCACATCATGACCAACTATCACGTGGTTGAGGATGCCGACAATATCCGGGTGATGCTCTACGACAAACGCGAATACGATGCCAAACTGATCGGGCATGATCCCACCACCGACGTGGCTCTGATCAAAATTGAGGGCGAGAATATTCCCGCCGCGGTTTTCGGCAATTCGGATGCGGTGCAGATCGGGGAATGGGTCATGGCGGTGGGCAATCCCCTGAACTTTACCTCTACGGTTACCTCGGGAATCGTCAGCGCCATCGGCCGCAACATCAACATCATTGATCGCCGCTATCGCTATCGCATTGAAAACTTCATTCAGACCGACGCGGTGATCAACCCCGGCAACAGCGGGGGTGCGCTGATCAATCTGGATGGGGAGGTGATCGGCATGAACACCGCCATCGCCACCCGCAACGGATTTTATCAGGGCTACGGATTCGCCATTCCGGTGAACCTGGCCCGCAAAGTGGTGGACGACCTGGCCCTCTACGGGCGGGTGCGCCGGGGCATTCTGGGCGTGGTTATCGAGCCGGTAGACGATGGGGTGGCTCGTGGTCTGGGTCTGGATAAACCCAGCGGCGCTCTGGTCCAGGGGGTTAGCCCGCGCTCTGCCGCGGAAAACGCCGGTTTGCGCCAGGGAGACATTATTCTGAAGGTCGACGATCGCGAGGTGCTTTCGGTGAATGACCTGCAGATTAAAATTGCCGCCCACCATCCCGGGGAAACGGTGACCCTGACCATCTGGCGAAAAAACAAGTCCTACGAAGTGGATGTGGTTTTGGGAGAAGCGCCTTCCGGCAATAACACCGCTCAAAACAATCGGGAAAAACCCGCCGTATTCAGGCATCTGGGCATTAAAACCCGCGAGTTGTCCGAAAAGGAAAAAAGCGGCTTCGATATCGAACAGGGGCTGGTGGTGGAGAGTTTGCTCTCCGGCAGTCCCGCGGAGCGCGCCGGGCTTTTCCAGGGCGGGGTAATTGTGCGCATCAACGACCAGCCGGTAACCACCGTGCAGGCCTTTGAAGCCGAAATTGATGGCGCCAAAGCTGGGTCGGTGGTTAAGCTGACCTTGCTGATCCCCAATGCCAACACGGATGACAACACCCGGATTCTGTTTGTCGAAGTTCCCCAGGACCATTAAGGCAATCGACCAACAAGCGCTTTGATTCCCGGCCGGATGGTTTTTTTTAACCATCCGGTTTGTTATTATTGGGCGTGTTGATAATTCTTAATTGTCAACGGGTGTTATGCGCAAGAAACGATTTCCGGCTCTTTAACCGCGAAATCACGAAAATTGAAACCGGGCGGATCTGCCCCCGCACCGGAAAACCTGCTCGTCCTGTTTTTATCCGCACAACGACATGGATGGGTGGATTACACTTATATACCATGCCCATTTATCCCTAATCGAATATTTGGAGATTAAATCATGAATTATTGGCTGATGA
>JAGRBF010000226.1 GCA_020434205.1 Calditrichota bacterium
CAACAATCAACAATCCCATTTCTTAATTTCGGTTGATTTATTTGGTCGCTTCGGTTAAATTCGGAGTCGCTTTATAGTAGGCCTATTTTTAATGATTTACGGAGATTTCGTCTTATGATGACCAAGTTGCGCAGTTTTTCCAAGTTTTTCCTCTACCTGCTGGTGGTTGCCTTTATCGCCCTGATGGTCTTTGAATGGGGTGCGGATTTCAACGGCGGCCGGGGTTTCCAGGCCAACGATGTCATCGGGGTGGTTAACGGCCAGGAAATCAAACTTCAGCTTTATGAAACGGCCGTCAGCAATGCGGTTCGCGCCGAACAACAAAACGGGGCCACTGTGGACGCCGCCCAGGAATCCCAGATCCGCAACCGGGTATGGGAAAGTATGGTTCAGGAGATTCTCCTCTCCGAACAGGTTGAAAAAATGGGGATTAACGTCACCGACGAACAGGTTTCCGAAGATATCATCAACAACCCCGATCCGCAAACCCGGCAAAACCCCGCTTTGCAAACGAACGGCGTCTTCGATCCCGTTAAATACCGCCAGATTCTGGCCCAGCCCGGCAACGCCCAGATCCTGATGATGATGGAGCAGGATCGCCGCGCCAACCTGCCTTTCCGCCGCCTGGTGGACTTCCTGGCCCAGTCTGTGGTCGTAACCGAGCAGGAATTGCGCGACGAATACGCCGACCAGAACGTCAAAGCCAAAGTAGCCTACCTGCACATTCCCGTGGCCGGCTTCCGCAGCGATTCGGTTAAGGTAAGCGATGCCGAGATTGCCGCCTACTACGAAGAGAACAAGGACGATTACAAGGCCGAGGAAAAACGCCAGGTCAAATACATTTTTCTCGCCACATCCCCCACGGCCGCGGATACCGCTCTGGTTTATGAAGATGCCAATTACCTGATCTCCAAGATCAACGAAGGCGAAGATTTCGTGGCCCTGGTAAAAGGCCATTCCGATGATCCTACCGCCGCCCGCAACGACGGCGACCTCGGTTATTTCGACCGTAATACCATGGTCAAAGAATTCACCGATGCCGCTTTTTCGGCGGCCCCGGGTGCGGTGATCGGACCGGTTAAAACCCAATTCGGCCTGCATATTATCAAAATTCACGACAAAAAAGTCGAAGACGGGGTGGAAAAAGTTCACGCCTCTCATATCCTGCTCAACTTCGAAACCTCGGTCGGCACCCTGGACGAACGGCGCGACCGCGCCGAAGAATTCGCCGAACTGGCCGGCGATATCGGATTTGATAAAGCCGCAGATTCCCTGAAGGTGGAAGTTCAGGAAAGCGTTCCCTTCGGCGACAATCGCCTGGGCGCCATTCCCGGGGTGGGCCGCATCCGCACCGGTATGGACTGGGTTTTCCACTCGGAGAAAGGCGCCGTTTCCCGCGTTTACTCTCTCAAGCAGCCGGATGGCTACGCGGTGATGCAGCTGATCGACATCACCCCGGAAGGCTTTCGCCCGATGGAAGACGTCAAGAACCTGATTACCACCCGCCTGGAAACCCAGAAACGCACCGAACTGGCCCGCCAGTGGGCTGCCGGCCTGGCCAGCGAGGCCAAAGGCGGGGACTTCAAAGCCCTGGCCGCCCAATACAACAGCACGCGATCCGTTCGCGCCGACACCACCGATACTTTCCCCCGCAAGGCGATTATCCCGGGGCTGGGGCGGGCTGCCGGAGTAGCCGAAGCGGCCTTTAAACTGCCGGTCGGTTCGGTATCGGATCTGCTGGAAGGCGATCGCGGTTTTTATTTTATCAAAGTTCTGCAGCGCGACCAGTTCAACGAGGAAACATTTGCCGAAAAACGCAGTTCCCTGCGCAACACCCTCAGCCAACGCAAGTTGCAGACGGTATACCAGAACTGGTATAACACCCTGAAGGACAATGCCGACATCCAGGATCTGCGCTACAAGTTTTACACCTCGTAGGGCAACACCCAGTTTTTCACCTCCGGGCGGGCTAATCACCCGCCCTTTCTTTTTTGATCACCTTTCCCCCCACTTTTCCGGAGGTTATTATGGCGACCGTCAAACCGTTTAAAGCCCTTCGTCCCCCCAAAAATCTGGCCGAAAAAGTGGCCGGTCCCCCGTATGATGTGCTGGACAGTCGCGAAGCCCGGGAGATGGCCGCCGGGAATCCCTTCAGCATTCTGCACGTTAACAAGCCGGAAATAGACCTCCCGGAAAGCGTGGATCTGTACGACGAGCAGGTCTATCGCCAGGGCCAGCTTAACCTGAAACGCATGATCGACGAGGGCACCTTTGTCCAGGACCCCAGCCCCTCCTTTTACGTTTACAAGCAGATCATGGGCAGCCATCAGCAGATCGGCCTGGTGGCCTGCGCTTCCGTCGAGCAATACGAAAAGGACCTGATCAAAAAACACGAGCTAACCCGCCAGGCCAAGGAGGACGACCGGGTGAAGCACATCGACTATCTCAACGCGCAGGTGGGCCCGGTTTTTCTGACCTACCGGGCCAGCGCGGTTATCGACGGCATTATGGCGGGATTGGTGAACGAAGATCCGGAGGTTGATTTTGCCGGGGAGGACGGCATTCGCCATACCTTATGGCCGGTCAGCGATCCGCAGACCATCACCGCCCTTCAGGAGGCCTTTGAGGCGGTGCCCTGCCTGTACGTGGCGGACGGACACCATCGCTCCGCCGCAGCCACCCGCATCAAAAACATGCGGCAAAGCGCCAATGCCCGGCACAACGGCCAGGAAGCCTACAATTATTTCCTGGTGGTGCTTTTCCCGGATGATCAGATGCAGATTCTGGATTACAACCGACTCGTCCAGGATCTCAACGGCCTCAGCAAGGAAGATTTCCTGAAAGCCGTTGAGGAAAATTTTGTGGTCACCCATCAGCCGCGCGGGGCCTGCAAGCCGGAAAATCCCCACGAATTCGGGCTTTACCTGGCAGGCGACTGGTATAAAATGGTGGCCCGGCCCGATTCTTTTGACGATGAAGATCCGGTAAAGCGCCTGGACGTCAGCATTCTTCAGGAAAACCTGATTCGCCCCATTCTGGGCATCGCCGACCTGCGCAAGGATAAGCGGATAGATTTTGTGGGGGGGATTCGCGGATTGGGTGAGTTGGAGAAGCGGGTGGACAGCGGCGAATGGGCGGTGGGAATTGCCCTCTTCCCCACCTCCATCTCAGATCTGATTTCCGTGGCGGATGCCGGATTGATCATGCCGCCCAAATCCACCTGGTTCGAGCCCAAGCTGAAAAGCGGTTTGTTTATCCATTCCCTGGGGCGTGCTGATAATTAGAAAATTAGGTGAATTTTCGGGGATTTTAGGGTCTCTAAAGGCGCTTTTTGAGAGGCGATGCAGCGTATCGGTCGAAAAAAGCAACGAATAGGGGCCCAAAAAGACCCAAAATTCGACAATTTAGATGATTGTCAACACGCCCTGAAGGATTAAATCAATTCCCGCAGGGTTTGCAGGTTCTTTTTGATCTCCACCCGCACGAACCCGGAATTGACGCTGTCCTTGCCGATAACCGACAGATAGGCATCTTCCCCGGGGATATGCTGGAAGATGTAGATGCGTTTTTCGAACTGAAACTCCCAGAATTCCAGTTCCCCTCCCTTCATGAAGGTGGACACCTTGACGATGCTGTCCAGCAGGGTGGACACATGGTTGCCCAGCTCATTGACCACATCCCGCCGCTCGGAATAGCCGCCGTAATAAAAGAGGGGAAATCCCACCCGGGTATGGATCAGCACGTGTTCCACCCCTTCGGCGCGGTGGATGCGGCTGAGCAACTGCTGCACCTGGCGCAGGCGTCGCCGTTTTTCGCGTTCCGCCTCCCGTTTGGCCATATCCGAGTTTTCATCCACCCGGCGCAGACTCTCCAGCAGCAGGCTTTGCCAACCTTTGGTAATGGTTTCCCGGCGCGGGGTGAAATTCCGCAACACCTGAAATTCGCCGGCCTGCCAGCTCATGATGTGGTAAAAGGCGCTTTCCCCTTCCAAATGACGGGTTTCCGAATGCACGATATTGCCGTCCTGAAAACAGATTAACCCGTCTTCCCCATCACAGTGGAGCTTGAGCGCGGAGGTGAGGCGCCCCAGGCAATTCAATTGAATGATATCGCTGAGTTGAAAATCGGAGACGCTGCCCTTAAAGCCTTTTTTCTCGCGGAGGGCGTCCAGGATTAGCTGACGCAACTCGTTGATTTCAAAGGGTTTTTCGATATAGCTGAAGCAGCCGCGATTGGTAGCCTCGTGCTGCACGTCCGAGCTGCCGTAGGCGGTCATGATGGCCACCTTGGTTTCCGGGTAAAGGTCCTTGATCTCGACCAGCAGATCCAGTCCGGACACCTCGGGCATACGCACATCGGTGATCACCAGGTCAAAAGGCATCTGATTGAGCATTTCGATGGCTTCGCGCCCGGAATTCATGCAGTAAAGGTCAAATTTATCGCTGTCCTTGGAGAGCTTTTTGGAGAGCGTCCAGGTCAGGTCTTCTTCATCATCCACAATCAGAACGCGTTTCCGGCGATCAGAGAGAACAGAATTTTCCATGTTATGCGCTTCGCGTGTTGGTGAGTCCGTCTCCAGCATCGGGATTTCCCGGGGAGTAATTGCCAAAGGGCTTCCAAATTAAGTGAAAATCGCGGGTTACTCAGGTGCCCTGTTTCACTTATTATCGGAAAAATCGTCTGAAAATTTACCGGGATTAAAAAGAGCAGGGGTGGCAAACAACTCTCTCCCCACCGTAGCGGCGGGGAGAGGCAAAAAGTCCGGGATGTTTACAGCAAGGAACGGATGCTATCGACCTTATCGGTTTTCTCCCAGGTAAAACCGTCTTCGTTACGGCCGAAGTGTCCGTAAGCGGCGGTTTTGCGGAAGCGCGGCTTGCGCAGATCCAGAGAATTGATAATGCCTTGCGGGGTGAGATCGAACACCTGGCGCACAATCTCTACAATCCGGCTTTCCGGCAGTTTGCCGGTGCCGAAGGTATCCACCATGATGGAAACCGGGTCGGCATGGCCGATCACATAAGCCAGCTGAATTTCCAGGCGGTCGGCAACCCCGGCGGCAACCAGGTTTTTGGCCACATAACGACCCGCGTATGCGGCGGAGCGGTCTACCTTGGAGGGATCCTTTCCGGAGAAAGCCCCACCACCGTGGCGACCCATACCGCCGTAGGTGTCTACGATGATCTTGCGTCCGGTAAGGCCGGCGTCGGAAACCGGGCCGCCAATGGTCCAGATGCCCGTTCCGTTTACGATGTAATTTTTGTCGTTGGCCGAAAAGGTGAGTCCATATTCCTTAACCAGCGGCATCACGATTTTTTCCAGAACGGTTTGCCCAACCGTATCATTGCTGGTATCCGGATGGTGCGGCACCGCCACCACCACCTTTTCGATGGCAACCGGCTTCCAGCCTTCATAAGCAATGGTAACCTGGGATTTGCCGTCGGGACGCAGGAAGGGGATTTTTCCGTTGAGGCGGGATTCGTCCATGCCGCGCACAATGCGGTGGGACATGGTGATCGGCAGGGGCATCAGTTCGGGGGTTTCGTTGGTGGCGTATCCGAACATCATACCCTGGTCGCCGGCACCGCCCTGATCCACACCCACGGCGATTTCCGGGGATTGTTTGTGAATGCGGTTGATGATTTCGCAATTTTGATCGAACTGCAGCTCGGGACTGTTGTAGCCGATGTCCGCAATGGTCTGGCGGGCCAGTTCCACATAATCGATGCTCTGGCCCTCGGGAATGGAAACTTCACCGGCGAGGACGGTCAGGTTTTTGGTTACCATGGTTTCGATAGCGGCGCGATTGCCCCGGTTGTCTCCATCCAGATTAAAAATTGCATCGACCATCGTATCCGAAACCGCATCACAAACCTTGTCCGGGTGCCCGGCCGACACCGACTCCGAGGTAAACAAAAAGCGATCCTTCATTCAACTACTCCTCCGGTTAAACGTAAATTTCAGTTTTTCAAAAAGAACAATCGAAATTGCCCAAACCTCGTGAATTTAAGCGAGAAAAATACCACAACTAAACAAAAAGAAATTTTAATCCGGCAATCCCCACAGGGCAGGCTCCACCAGTTCCAGGCTGTTTCCGGCGGGATCGCGGAAATAGAGGGATTGGCTGCCGCCCGGCCAGGTAACCTCACTTTCGATGGGGATACCCAGAGCCGGTAAACGTTTGCGCCATTCCGACAGAACTTCCCGGCTAACCCCAAAAGCCAAATGTCCGTTACCGTGGGCACCATGCGAAGGAACCCGGGGATGGCTTTTCAGGGTTTCTTGCGCATTAAAAATCAGGAGCATACTGCTTCCGCAGCGATAAAACAAATGCCGGTTTTCCACCTTGCTGACCAACGTCAGGCCGAGCAGTTGCGAATAAAACTGCTCGGCAGCATCCAGATTATCGGCATACAGACAACTTTCGACAATCCGGTCGGGCGGATTACGGGAAATCATCCCTATCCTTTGATTTCAGCAGCGCCGCCGGCGACTTGCCAGATAGTCATCGGCCCGCTGTGGGCGGTCGAATCAAATGCCTGGCCCTGCTCTTCGGCCATGTGCTCGAGGTAGTTACGAGCCTGCTTTTCGTTGAGGTCGATCCGCTTTACCACGCCTTCGACCGTGGCCATGTGCCCTTTGGCGCTCAGCGGGAAAACAATCTCGCCGTCTTTCACCTTATAACGCACCTTCTGGTTTTCGTCCCCCAGTTCGATCCAGCAGCCGCGCTCCTGGCAAACTTCCTGAACGGTGCCGGAAACCCGCACTTTTTGGCCGACGTAAGCGCCCGGATCTTCCATCAATACGGCCAGGGTAACCTCGGGCGTTTCCATATTGAGGGCTTCGCCGTAAGCGCCCTCAGGATCGGCTTTGGCCAGCCGCTCGGCTTCGTCGTCGCCGGCTTGATGATGCATGCCTTCCATCTTTTCGGTTTTGGCTTTTTCGGTCTCGGCGACTTCACCGGATTCGCTTTTGGCGCAGGCGGCAACCAGAGCCAGCATCAATACCATCAATAGAACTTTCATAACCTTCTCCTTAATAATGACAGTTTGTTTTCAATCCTTACCGGATTTTTTAGGGATCAAGCCACCGGCGGTGCAGGCAGCGGTAATATCAGTTTTCGTTTTCCTTTTTCTGCCCGTAGAGGGCCTCCGCCCCCAGGCGGTTAAAAATTTTGAAAGCGTGGTCGTGGGCATTTTCAATGAACCATTTGGAGGTATGCAGGCCCCCGCACACCACCCCGGCCAGAAAAATGCCCGGAATGTTGCTTTCGAAGGTGTGCTCATCGTATTGAGGGGTGCGGTATTCATCCTCACCGATGGCAATGCCGATTTCCTTGAGAAAGCGATAGTTGGGGCGGTAGCCGGTCATGGCCAGCACAAAATCGTTGGCCAGGGTTTTGCGCCCTTCCGGGGTTTGGATAACCACCTCGCGAGGCCGGATTTCCACAATTTCGCTGTTGAAATATCCCCGGATGGCCCCTTCCGATAGGCGATTTTCGATATCGGGTTTCACCCAGTATTTAACGCTGTCCTTGAGGGCCTCCTCCCGCACCACCATCACCACCTCCGCACCGCGGCGATAGGTTTCCAGGGCGACGTCCACCGAGGAATTGCCGGCCCCCACCACCATCACCTTATGGAAGGCATAGGGATGGGGTTCGTCGAAATAATGTTTGACCTTGGGGAGATCCTCTCCCGGCACCCCCAGCAAATTGGGTTGATCGTAGAAACCGGTGGCCACAATAACCGCCCGGCTGTGATAAACCGCCTGATCGCTGTGCACCTCAAAATGGCCTGCTGCCCCGCTTACCGACAACACCGGCTCCAGGGTGTGAATGTTGAGATCCCAGCTTTCCCGCACCCTGCGGTAATATTCCAGCGCCTCGCGTCGGGTGGGTTTGTAGCCGTGGGAAATAAAGGGCACCTCACCAATCTCCAGGCGTTCCGAGGTGGAGAAAAAGGTCATGTTGGTGGGAAAGTGAAAAATGGAGTTGACCATGCAGCCTTTTTCCAGCATCAGATGAGAAAGACCGCGCTTTTTGGCTTCGATGCCGCAGGAAAACCCAACCGGGCCGGCACCGACGATAATGACATCGTAAAGAGTATCTTGGGACATGTGGTTGATTGCTGATTACAGATTGTTGTTGGGGCGGGCTTCGAACCCGTCCTTACCTTACGCAGGCTGCGCCCCTGGCCCCGAGGCAGCTGCGAGGCATGCCTCGCAGCTACGGGCCCAGGGTCTCAAAGATAAGCGCATCTGGCAGGTGGTGCAATATTAAGGGAAAATTCCCAGCTCCATGTAGGTTACCGCAACCTTATTGATGGCATCGATAAAGGCGGCGGTGCGCAGGGAGATCTCGTTATTGTGACGAGCCCGGATTTCCCGGATGTTCTGATACGCCTCGCACATGGTTTCCTCCAGCCCGGAGTTGACCAGATCCAGCTCGTCCGCGCCGGTCACCACCTTTTTCATGATATCCGCCGGCAGGCTCTTGCCGGTCATCTGTTCGACCGCGGTAATCAAGCGCTGCTGACTGTTCTCCTCAAAACGTTTGTTCATGCGCCCAAAGCGCACGTGGGAAAGGTTTTTGAGCCACTCGAAATAGGAAACGGTTACCCCGCCGGCGTTCAGATACATATCGGGAATAATCATCTTGCCCGCATCCAGGAGCATTTTGGCGGCATCCGCGGTTACCGGGCCGTTGGCGGCTTCGGCGATCATCCGGGCTTTGATGCGCGGGGCGTTTTCCTTGGTAATCTGATTTTCCAGTGCAGCCGGCACCAGGATATCGCAATCCAGTTCCAGGGCCTCGGCCGAATTTTCGATATTGGTAGCCCCGGGGTAATTGAGGATCGACTCGCGTTCTTTGCGATGGGCCACCACCTTATCCAAATCCAATCCTTTGGGATTGTAAATGGCCCCCTCGTATTCGGCCAGGGCCACCAGAATTCCGCCCCCTTCCTGGATGAACTTGGCGGCGTAATACCCCACATTTCCCAGGCCCTGGATCACAAACCGTTTCCCGGCAATGCCCACCCCCATGCCGAGGGTTTTCATATCCAGCGCATTCTCACAGGCCTCCCGGATACCGAAAAAAACGCCCTGACCGGTGGCTTCGGTGCGGCCGCGCACCCCGCCCTGAGAAACGGGTTTGCCGGTCACACAGGCAAAGGCTTCCAGAGAATGGTCGGTCATGGCATTGTAGGTATCGGCGATCCAGGACATTTCCCGGGCGCCGGTGCCGTAATCCGGGGCTGGCACGTCTATCCCGGGGCCGATAAAATTTTTGCGAACCAGCTCAAAGGCATAGCGACGGGTGAGGCGCTCCAGTTCCGAATCCGAATATTGCCATTTGGCAATTTTGATGCCCCCTTTGGCTCCCCCAAAGGGCACGTCCACGATAGCGCATTTGTAGGTCATCAGCGCTGCCAGGGCCATCACCTCGTCTTCGTTCACGCTGGCGGCGTAGCGGATACCGCCTTTTACGGGCAGCTTGTGGTGACTGTGTTCGGCGCGCCAGGCTTCCACCGTCTGGATGGTGCCGTCATCCCTTTTCAGCGGAAAAGTGATGTGATAAACCGAGTTGCAGATTTTGATTTGCTCCAGCAGCCCGGTGGGGTGTTTGGTATAGGCCGCGGCATCATCAAAATTGCGATTAACCTGCTCAAAAAACCGGATTTTGCTCATAAACGCTCCTTATGGCTGGTACATGTAAGAAAATGCCCTGAAAACGGAAAAAGCTGTCCTGAGGACAGCTTTTTCCGCGAAGAGACTTGTTTTTCTTAGCTGATAATCGCTTTCAGGTATTCCCGGCGCATCCTGGCGATGTTCATAATGGAGATGCCTTTGGGGCAAACCGCCTCGCATTCGGCGTGATTGGAGCAGGCCCCGAAGCCTTCGGCATCCATTTGATCCACCATACGCTGGGCGCGGCGGGCGCGTTCCGGATCTCCCTGCGGTTGCAGGGCGTACTGAGAAATTTTGGCCCCCACAAACAGGGCAGCCGAAGCGTTGGGGCAGGCTGCCACACAGGCCCCGCACCCGATGCAGGCAGCCGCGTCCATGGCCTTATCGGCGGCTTCCTTGGACACCGGCACCGCATTGGCGTCCGGGGCGTTCCCGGTATTCACCGAAACATACCCCCCGGCGGCGATAATGCGGTCGAAGGAGGAGCGATCCACGGTTAAATCGCGGATCACCGGAAATCCTTCGGCGCGGAAGGGTTCGATGGTAATGTGGTCGCCATCCTTAAAGTGCCGCATGTGCAGCTGGCAGGTGGCGGTGCGCTTCTCCGGACCATGGGCAATCCCGTTGATCACCAGGCTGCACATCCCGCAGATACCCTCGCGGCAGTCGTTATCAAACTCAATTGGATCCCCGCCTTCGGCAATGATTTTTTCATTCAAAACATCCAGCATCTCCAGAAAAGACATGTGTTCGGAGACGCCTGGAAGGGTATAATCGACCATCTTGCCCGCATCGGCAGCGTTCTCCTGGCGCCATACGGAAAGTTTCAAGGTCATTTCGCTCATTTTTTATTTCTCCCGATACAATGTTCTTTTCCAAAGACTATTTATAGCTGCGCTGGGTGAGTTTGACGTTCTCGAAGGCCAACGCTTCGGTATGGCGTTTGGGGGTCTGCTCGGCGCCGGTAAATTCCCAGGCGGCCACGTGGGTAAACTGCTCGTCGTCGCGAACCGCTTCTCCCTCGGCAGACTGGTATTCTTCCCGGAAATGCCCGCCGCAGGATTCGTTGCGTTCCAGGGCATCGCGGGCCATCAACTCGCCCAATTCCATGAAGTCCGCCACCCGTCCGGCGAATTCCAGGTTCTTGTTCAACTGGGAGGGGTTACCGGGCACCCGGACATTTTCCCAGAATTCCTTGCGCAGTTCCTTGATCCGCCCAACGGCCTCTTCCAGGCCTTCTTTGGTGCGGGACATACCGACCTTATCCCACATCACCATGCCCAGCTCGCGGTGGAATTCGGTCACCGTTTTTTTGCCTTTGATCCCGAGCAGTTTGGCAGTCATGTCCCGGATCTCATTTTCCGAGGTCTGGAAAGCGGCGTCTTCGGTTGAGGTTTTGGGCAGATCCGCGGATGCCAGGTAATCCCCGATGGTATAGGGAATTACAAAATAGCCGTCGGCCAAACCCTGCATCAGGGCGCTGGCGCCCAGGCGATTGGCGCCGTGATCGGAGAAATTGGCCTCGCCCAGCACAAACAGACCGGGGATGGTGCTCATCAGGTTATAGTCTACCCACAAACCACCCATGGTATAGTGAACGGCGGGATAAATGCGCATCGGGACCTTGTAGGGATCGTCGGCGGTAATGCGCTGATACATTTCGAAGAGGTTGCCGTAGCGGTCGCGAATGGTATCCTCTCCGAGGCGTTTGATGGCATCGGCGAAGTCCAGATAAACGGCCAGTTTGGTGTCGCCCACCCCACGGCCTTCGTCGCAGACGTATTTGGCATTGCGGGAGGCCACATCGCGGGGAACCAGGTTTCCGAACGAGGGGTAGCGGCGCTCCAGATAATAATCGCGTTCGTTTTCGGGAATCTGCCCCGGGGCGCGGTTATCGCCCTCTTTTTTGGGCACCCAAACCCGGCCGTCGTTGCGCAGNNCTTTCGCTCATCAGGGTCAGTTTGGACTGATAATCGCCGGAAACCGGGATACAGGTGGGGTGAATTTGGGTAAAGCAGGGATTGGCAAAAAGGGCGCCTTTTTTATAGCATCGCCAGGCGGCGGTGGCGTTGGAGTTTTTGGCGTTGGTGGAAAGGTAATAAACGTTGCCGTAACCCCCGGTGCACAGCAGCACGGCGTCCCCGTGGTAGCGTTCCAGCTCGCCGGTAATCAGGTTGCGCACCGTGATGCCGCGGGCCTTGCCGTCGATGGTCACCACGTCGAGCATTTCCCGGCGGGCGTAGAGATTAACGTGGCCGAGATCCACCTGACGCATCAGGGCCCCGTAGGCCCCCAGCAGGAGCTGCTGCCCGGTTTGGCCGCGGGCGTAAAAGGTTCGGGAAACCAGCACCCCGCCGAAAGAGCGGTTGGCCAGCATGCCGCCGTAGTCGCGGGCAAAGGGCACACCCTGGGCGGAGGCCTGGTCGATAATATTGGCGCTCAGCTCTGCCAGGCGATAAACATTGCCTTCGCGGGCCCGGAAGTCTCCCCCTTTTACGGTGTCGTAAAAAAGGCGGAAAACGCTGTCGTTGTCGTTCTGATAATTTTTGGCGGCATTGATTCCCCCCTGGGCGGCAATGCTGTGCGCCCGGCGCGGAGAATCCTGGATGCAGAAGGTATCCACCTGGTAGCCCAATTCCGCCAGCGAAGCGGCGGCCGAGGCGCCGGCCAGACCGGTGCCGACCACCAGCACCTTAAACTTGCGTTTGTTATTGGGGCTAACCACCTTGATGGAATTTTTGTGACGGGTCCACTTTTGTTCGATCGGCCCATCGGGAATCTTGCTGTTCAACAAAGGTGCACTGCTCATTTTTTTTCTCCTGGATATTCAGTCAATTTGATTGCCGGTACCTAGTTGAAGTAGGTATACAAGGGAATGGCGATAAAACCAATGGCCAGCACAATGGCCAGCACAACCCCAATCGTGTAAATGGGTCCCGAATATCGGGGATGATTGGTTCCCAGAGACTGAAAGGCACTCCAGAAGCCGTGGCGCAGGTGGAATCCAAGTAAGATCATAACCCCCGTATAACCAAAGACGTAAAGGGGATCGTGAAATTTCTGATAAACCAGCTTGTACAGATCGCGCATTTCCACACCGTCGATAACCGTGGTGTAGTAGGCGCCGTATTTGAAAGTCGCCACGTGAATCACCAGAAAAACCAACAATATGATCCCGGTAAAAATCATGGAAACGGACGACAGCGACTTTTTACTGGGGCCGCCGGCATCGCCCGTTTTGGCATACCGGACGGGGCGGGAGCGGCGGTTGTGGCGACTAACGCTGATTCCGTTCCAGGCGTGAATCAGAAAAAAGGCCACCAGCCCGATTTCGATTACCCACAGCAGGGGGCCCAGGCTCATCAACTTGTGGGAATAAAGATTAAAAGGCTCGGGACCAAACAGGAGGGACAAATTACCAATCAGGTGGCCCAGGACAAAAATTACCAGGCCCAGACCGGTCAGGGACATCAGAATCTTTTTGACGATGGTCGACCTGAATGCATTGCTTACAGATGTACTAGCGGCCATAATAGCAACTCGAAGTAATTGGTGACAGTTATTATGGATTAGCGGGATGCCGGACCCCAGACTACCAACCATTCTACGCCGTGCGATTCATCCGCTTCGTGGTCTTTATTTGATCCGGATCACAGTTAAATCAAATAACGGCACATTGTATTTAAAATCAAGTCCTTTTATCAGATTTACAACGCTCATATACCGGATAGAATCAAGGCCTTAGAGAGGGCATGAAGGTGTCGGGGTGTCGGGGTGTCGGGGGATGGGCGCTGACACTTCGACACTCCCACACTTCGACACTTCGACACTCCCACACTCCGACACCTGTCACCGCAGGCGATAAACCCTGTATCATTTAAAATAAATAAACACTTGAAATCATCGGGGCATGACCATAAATTTGCACGCTTGATTCGATGATGAACCCGGAGGCTTAAACCGAATGTATGCTTTTCTTGTAACCTTGTTTGTTATTGCTTCTATTTTGTTGGTCGTCGTCATTTTGCTGCAAGCCAGCAAAGGCGGGGGCCTGGCCAGTAACCTCGGCGGCATGGCCGGCGGGGGTGGTGTCCTGGGAACCCGCGGGGCGGTTAACTTTCTGCAGAAAGCGACCGTTACCCTGGCCGTAACCTGGGGCTTGCTGTGCCTGCTGATCAGTTTTATGAGCGGCCCGGAAACCGCCGGCTTCGAAAGCGCCACCCAGCGGCGCCTTCAGGAAGAAGCCACCCAACAGCAGCAAGCCATGCCGCAGGGCGATCTTCCCGTGGATCAGGTTGTACCCGAGCCCGTGGAAGCCATGCCGCAGCAAGACGCCACGCAGGAAGAAGAAAACAACGAAGGTCAATAACCATTATTGCTGAAGTGGTGGAACTGGTAGACACGCTATCTTGAGGGGGTAGT
>JAGRBF010000227.1:0-1574 GCA_020434205.1 Calditrichota bacterium
GCCTTCGTCAATAAAATGGACCGCACCGGAGCCGATTTTTACAACGTCATCGAAATGATGAAGCTTCGCCTGGGCGCTAATCCCATTCCCCTGCAGTTGCCGATCGGCGACGGGGACATGTTTACCGGGATGATCGACCTGGTGAAGATGAAAGCGGTGGTTTTCGACGAAAGTTCTCTCGGGATGCAGGTTTTTGAGGAAGATATTCCCCGTGACCTGACCGCCAAAGCCGAAGAATATCGCACCAAGATGATTGAAAGTGCTGTGGAGTCCGACGAGGATCTGATGGTAAAATACCTCGAAGGCGAAGATCTCAGCGTCGAAGAAATCAAAAGCGCTCTCCGCAAAGGGGTTATTGCCAACAATTTTACCGCGGTGCTTTGTGGAACGGCCTTTAAGAACAAGGGTGTTCAGCGTCTTCTGGATGCCATTGTCGATTACCTTCCCTCTCCTCTCGATGTGCCGGCTATGCTGGGACATCACCCCAACAGTGAAAAAGAAGAAACCCGCACCCCTTCTGATGACGAGCCTTTTACCGCCCTGGCCTTCAAGATTATGGCCGACCCCTACGTGGGTAAGCTGACCTATTTCCGGGTTTACTCGGGAATGGCCAAAGCGGGTAGTTATGTGCTTAACGCCAGCTCGGACAAGAAGGAGCGACTGGGACGTTTGCTGCAGATGCACGCCAACTCCCGTGAAGATATCGATGAGGTTCGCACCGGTGATATCGTCGCTGCGGTGGGTCTCAAGAATACCCGTACCGGTCATACCCTGACCGCTGAAAACCGCCCCTTGATTCTGGAGTCGATGAAGTTCCCCGAGCCGGTAATTGCGGTGGCTATCGAACCCAAGAGCAAAGGCGAAGCCGAAAAACTGACCACCGCTTTGGTGCGTCTGGCCGATGAAGATCCCACCTTCCAGGTGCGGACTGATCAGGATACCGGTCAAACCATTATCAGCGGGATGGGTGAGCTGCACCTGGAGATTATCGTCGACCGTCTGCTGCGCGAATTCAAGGTGGATGCGCGGGTTGGTAAGCCTCAGGTGTCCTATAAGGAAACCATCACCAAAGAAGTTAAGGCCGAAGGCAAGTTTATCCGTCAGTCCGGCGGTCGCGGTCAGTATGGCCACGTCAATATCGAGGTCTTCCCCAACGAAAAGGGCAAGGGTTTCGAGTTCGAGGATAAGGTTGTCGGCGGTGTTATCCCCCGCGAATACATCAATCCGGTTAAAAACGGCATTGAAGAGGCCCTGAAGAATGGGGTTATGGCCGGCTATCCGGTAGTGGATGTTCGGGTGGTTCTGTATGACGGGTCTTACCACGATGTAGACTCAAATGAAATGGCTTTCAAGATTGCCGGTTCGATGGCGATCAAAAATGCTCTGGCGCAGGCCGGTCCGGTTCTGTTGGAGCCCATGATGGACGTGGAAGTTGTGGTTCCCGAAGAGTACATGGGCGAAGTAATCGGCGACCTGAATTCCCGCCGCGGCAAAGTTAGCGGAATCCTGCCGCGTAAAGATGCGCAGGTGATCGAAGCTTTCGTGCCGCTGTCGGAGATGTTCGGTTATGCGAC
>JAGRBF010000227.1:1645-2830 GCA_020434205.1 Calditrichota bacterium
CGCGATCTCGCCGATAAAATTGTCGATAAAATCAACGGAAAAAATTAAAGGGGACTGCCGTGGCAGGTCAGAGCATTCGCATTAAGCTCAAGGCATATGATCATCATTTGATCGACAAATCTTCTGAGAAAATCATTACCACCGCCAAAACGACCGGTGCATTGATTTCCGGGCCGATTCCGCTGCCCACCAAACGCAGCGTTTTTACGGTATTGCGGTCGCCTCACGTGGATAAGAAATCCCGCGAGCAGTTCGAGGTTCGTATTCACAAGCGTCTGATCGACATTCACAATGCGACCAACAAGACGATCGATCAGTTGATGAAGCTGGAGCTTCCCGCTGGCGTTGATATTGAGATTAAGACCTGAGGCTGAGTCCTTAACTTCTTGGAGATAGACCATGAGTGGTTTGCTGGGTAAGAAAATTGGCATGACCCGCATCTTTGATAAAGATGGGAACATGATTCCGGTGACGGTCATTGAGGCCGGTCCTTGTTATGTTACCCAAGTGAAAACGGCGGAAAAAGATGGTTATGAAGCCGTGCAGTTGGGTTTTGATGAGAAGAAAGAAAAGAACACCAATCGTCCCGTATTGGGGCATTTGAAAAAGGCTGGTGTTGCCCCCCTTCGTTTTATGAAGGAATTCCCTGTAGCGCCTGGTGCCGAGATGAAGGCCGGGGATGCGGTTAAAGTGGATATCTTCACCGAAGGTGAAATTGTAAAAGTTAAAGGTGTTTCCAAAGGTCGCGGTTTTGCCGGGGTTATGAAGCGTCACAACTTTGGTGGTGGTCAGACTTCTCACGGTCAATCCGACCGTCTTCGGGCTCCGGGTTCGATCGGACAGAGTTCCTGGCCTTCCAAAGTGTTGAAGGGAACCCGTATGGCCGGCCGCCTGGGCGGGGACACCAAATCGATTGCCGGTATTGCCGTAGTTAAAGTTGATGCCGAAAACAACCTGCTTTTTCTGAAGGGAAGCGTTCCGGGATCCCGGAACAGTCTCCTCGAGATTTACAAGCGCTAAAACTTTGTAAATTTTAGGTATAACGATGAAACTTAGCATATTTAAATTCGATGGTACGGCTTCCAAAAAGAAGGTTGAGCTCAACCCTGCCGTGTTCGATATCGATCCTAATGATCACGCCATTTATCTGGATGTGAAGGCTTACCTGGCCAATCAGCGCCAGGG
>JAGRBF010000228.1 GCA_020434205.1 Calditrichota bacterium
ACCGGGCGCCCGCGGCGCTGCGGCTGGTTCGACGCGGTCATCGCCCGCTATGCGGTGCGCATCAACGGCATCGACGGGCTGGCCATGACCAAGCTGGATGTGCTGGATCGCTTCGAAAGCATCAAGGTGTGCACCGGTTACGAACTGGACGGCAAGGTGGTTAAGGACCTGCCCACCGACTTGCAGACCCTCTCCCGCTGCCGGCCGGTATACGAAGCACTGCCGGGATGGCAAAGCTCCACCGCCAACGCCCGCAGCTGGGAGGAACTGCCCCCGGCCGCCCGCGACTACCTGGCCTTCCTGGAAGAGCAGGTCGGGGCACCTGCCAAAATTATTTCGGTGGGATCCAAACGCAGTCAGACGATTATCAGGGGGTAGTCAGGCGCTTTTTTCGGCGGCGCGTTTCTGCTCTTCCGGCATGCTGCCGTTGCGGGGAAAGGTGACCAGGCGCCAGATATACTGGTATTCCCCAAGGAATTTTTTCTGAATTACCGGGATAAAACGCACCCCGTTTTCCCGGGCAATTTTGTTGATGCTTTCCAACTCGCAGTCTTCGGAGAGAACGATAAACACCTGCCCGTTCTCCTTGATGTGATTGCCCAATCCCGCAAATAAACTCCGGAAATACTGAAAGTCCTTGCCGCAATACCAGGCCTGTTCCCCAATGGTCCGCGGATCCTTGGGGTAATAGGGGGGATTGATAACGATCATATCGAATTTCCGACCGTGCACCGGATTAAACATGCTGCCGGCCAGAATCTCGATGTCCAGATTGTTGTTGCGGGCGTTATCGCGAACCACTTTTACGGCAATCGGGTTGATGTCCGTGGCGGTGACGAAGGCATGGCGACGGGCCATCAGCATGGAAAGCATGCCGGTCCCGGCCCCCAGTTCCAGCACCTTTTTACCGGCCACCTGAAGGGTCATCAGATGCGAGGCCATAAATTTGGTGCTGAAAAATAACCCGGGATGGAATACCCCCTTGGGGACGATCATGTCCAGGCCATCGTATTTATAACGCCTTGTTTTGGAAAGATATAGCTTTACCAGGGGGCGGTAGAGGTAATGCAGAATCGGTTTCAGTAAGCGCGAACGAAGCATGATGACGGCTGTTGATTAAGTGGTTACTTAGCTTCCCTATTATCAGGCCTCCGGCCTTCATCGGGACTGGCAACGTCCTGTCGCCAGAATTGTTGATTATTGATTGATAATTGCTCACGGCTCATGGCTTGTGACGCGAGCCATCGCGTCTCTACGCCCTTTCGCCCCTTCACCCTCTCACCCTCTCACCTTAAAATCCCTCCGTCTCCGGCTGCCGGTATTTCAACCAGCGGCTTTGCAGAAGCCGAAGCTCCATGGGAAAGGCATAGGAACCGCTGTGATACCGCCAGGCGGAAAGTCCCCGCATTACCTTGCGCTGCAATCCGGTAACCTTTAGATCGGAAACGGTCGGGTAATAGGCGTTCAGGACCGTTTCAAAATCGAGAATGCGGTTGACCATCGCCGGGGTTAGCCAGGGGGTTAGCGGATTTTTCCGCAAATCAAAGGATTCCCAGCGGGGTGCGATCCATTCTTCCAGGTGCTCCGGAAAGGCAAACCCGGCTTTTTTCACTTCCTCAAAGAGCGCCGAGCCTTCCGTAGGCACCGGACTGTAAACATACATAATAATTTCGGTGGCGGGATTGATTCCTTTAACATCCTTGATAAAAGAAATATCACTTTCTATCTGCTCCCAAACCTGAGCTTCGTTTTTCCCGGGGGTGCCCAGCACAAAGGAATACTCGGGGATGATGTCGAAACGCGCCATGCGCTCCGCAAATCGTTTGATCTGCTCGCCGGTTTGGGTGCCGCCCTTGTTCATTTGCTGAAGAACCGCATCGTTGCCGGTTTCCGCGCCGAAAAAGATCATCCGGCATCCCGATTGGCGGATTTCCCGCAGGGCCTCGTCGCTGTACTTATCCATGGTGTCGATGCGGGCCTCTCCCCACCAACCCATTTGCTCCGGAGCGATCAAACGGGCGAATTCCACGGTGCGTTTTTCGGAGACGAAAAAATTGTTGTCGTGAAATTCCACCCCGTTGGCCCCGAAGCGCTCTTTCAGGAATTTGATATCCCGGTAGATATTGGCGGCGGATTTGCCGCGCCAGCGGGCATTGTAGATGGGCACCACCGCGCAGAAGGAACAGGTAAAGGGACAGCCGAAGCTGGAATGGTAGGCGGCGGTGCGGCTGCCCAGAATGGTGTTGCCGAGGTAGCCGGCCAGGGGATAGGCGGCATCCAGCTTCTGGTAGGGGAGGGGGGGCAGCAGATCCTGGTCCAGCAACGCCTCTTTGGGGGTTTTGTGAATGCGACCGTCCTGCATGTAGATCAGGTTGGGGATGTCCGCCGGGGAAAGGCCTTTTCCCAGAGCGCTTAGCAGAGCGGGAAAGGCGGCGTCCCCGGGGCCGGCCACCACATAGTCCACCGCTCCGGAGGCCAGGGCGACCTGATGCTGATTGGTCGCGAAATAGCCGCCCCATACCGTGATGATCCCTGGAAACTCGCGCCGGATTCGCAGGGTGAAGGGAATGGCCTGGCGGAGTTGTTGCCCCGGCATGACCGTACAGGCGAAATAACGATAGTCGCCGGAACGCAGCATGGGCTCGATCGCCAACCAGGGATCGGCCTCGCGGTTTCCGTCCACAAAGGCATAGGGGAATTTGCCCTCCAGGGCCGCCCCCACCTGCAGAATGGAGTTAGGGATGCGGAATTTGGCATTGGCCGCCCGCGGGTTAAAAAGGATGACGCCGTTTTTTTTCATCTTGGATTCCAATTTGCTCCCCAGGTTAACCCTCGGGACCCGCGTTTCGGGACCACAACACGGTGCCGTAAAAAACACCCGGAATCAGCTGGGACACCGCGCTGGCGGCCAGGGCCCCGGTGGGGCCGAAAGGGCCTATCCAGAGCAGATTCAGGGCCAGGTTGACCAGAATGGCAATCCCGCTGATGAACACCACCCGGGATTGGCGGTTGAGAGCGTTGAGCCGGTAAACCCCGAATATATAAGCATATACCGGCCAAACAAAAAATCCCCCAAAAAGATACATGTTCGGGGTAATGTCGAACCCGTACCAAAAATGCATCAGACCGTAAATAAGGCCCAGCCCCGGGAGAAAAAGCAGGGGAGCCAGGAAAAACTGGCGAATCGCCAGACGGCGCAAAGTGGGTCCCGGCAAACGGTAGAGGTATTTCACAAAGGGGCGGACGATCAGGTTGGCCAGGATCTGCAGGTCGATGAGGCGGTTTACGAAAACCTGGTATTGGGCGAGGTCCCGGCTGTCGCAAAAAACGGCCACGCAGTAAAGGTCGGTGCGGGATTGCAGAAGTCCGGTAAAGCCGATCAGCAGAAAGGGCAGGGCCTCTCGCAGATGGGCCCCCTGGAAAGACCCCCAGCGCCAGGG
>JAGRBF010000229.1 GCA_020434205.1 Calditrichota bacterium
AGGAGCAACAGGGGATTCCCCGGCAACGGGTGTTGCCCGAATGCCAGGTCAGCGTTCCGATGCCGGATTTCTCCGGAGATCCCGACCCGGAGCAGGTCCTGCAAAGCTGGCTCCAGGAACGGGTCCGCCGCAATTTTCACCTCAACACCCGCCTGTTCGACAGTGTGTTGATCCGCATGGGAGCGGATCAACACGTTTGGTATCTCAACCAGCACCACCTGATCACCGACGGCTGGTCCACCGCCCTCACCTTCCGGCGCATGAGCGAGTTCTACGCCCTGGCCTGCGCCGGGAAGGCCGAAGCAGTACCGCAATTGCCCGCCTACCGGGATTATCTGGATTACGAGCGGGACTTTCGCGATCGAAAAACTCTGAAGGATGCGGCCGCTTATTGGCAGCAGCGCGCCGCGGCGGCCCCGGAGCCGGTTCAGCTGTACGGCAAGGCGCCCGCAAATCAGGAAACGGAAACCCACCGGGTCTATTGCGACCCCGGACCGGAGCGCTCCCGGGCCCTGCGGGACCTGGCCGGGAAACCGCCTTTCAAAGCTTTTACCGAACACCTCTCCCTGTTCAACATTTTCTCGGCCCTGTTGTTCGCCTTTCAATACCGCCTCAGCGGTCAGAATCGCCTGGCCATCGGCGCCCCCTCCCACAATCGCCCCACCCGGGCCTTTAAGGAAACCCAGGGGCTGTTTATCGAATTGTTTCCGATTGAGGCGACCGTGGGAAAAACGGACAGCTTTCAGTCTCTGGCGGGGCAATGCGCCGCGGAATCCCTGACCTTTCTGCGCTACGCGCAACCGGGGGCCAGCTCGGTGGAAAAAGGCGGCGGTTTTAACGTGGTGCTCAATTACATCAACGCCGGTTTCGGCGATTTCGCGGGCATGCCGATGCAGTCCACCTGGGTGCATCCGGGATGCGGGGATCGCGGGCATTCTCTGCGCCTGCAGGTTCACGATTTCGACCAGTCCGGATCCTTTCAATTTCACTTTGATTTCAGCACCGCCGTTTTCGATGAGGCCGCCCAACAGCGGGCGGTTGCCCATTTCCTGACCCTGCTGGATGCCTTTCTGGAAGATCCCGCTCAGGTTATTGCCGCCGTGGAGCTGCTCGATCCCGCTGAAAAGGCGGCTATTGTGGCGGACTTCAACCAAACGGCCCGCACCTTTGCGGATAGCCACAGTCCCCTGTTTCATTTTGAAAAAATGGTGCGGCGCCAACCGCAGGCGATTGCCGTCTGCGACGGGGACCAGGAATTGACCTATCAGACCTTGCAGGCCCGCGCCGAAAAACTGGCCGCCTATCTGCGCAGCCGGGGAGTGGACCGGGAAACCCCGGTAGCAGTGCTGCTGGGGCGCAGCGCGGATCTGGTGGTTTCCCTGCTGGCCATCATGAAGGCCGGGGGCTTTTTTATCCCCATCGACCGGGCTTATCCCGCCGAGCGGATCGCCTTCCTGCTGGAGGACTGCCGGGCTCCCCTGCTGCTGACCCATTCTGCCGAAAAAGAGCGTTTGCCCGGACAAGTTCCGGAAATCCTTTTTCTGGATGAAATGGCCGGGGCAATTTCCGCTGCGGACGCGACAACGCTCCCCCACCCCGACCGCCATCTGGCCGCCTACAGCATCTACACTTCCGGGTCGACCGGAACACCCAAGGGGGTGCTGATCGAGCACGGAGCCCTGGCCAATTACCTGCTGTGGGCGAAGGAGCAGTATCTGCCCGACGGCCCGGCGGACTTTCCGCTTTTTTCCACGGTGGCCGCCGACCTGACCCTGACTTCCATCTTCCTCCCGCTGATCGCCGGAGGCAGGATTATCATTTACCGGGAAGAGGACGATCAGCTCGATATGTCCGTATTGCGTGTTTTCGAGGAAAACCGCGTTGGGGTGGTCAAGCTGACCCCCTCCCACCTGGCCCTGCTGAGCGACCGACCCCTTTCCGCGTCGCGTTTGAAGAAACTGATCGTCGGGGGTGAAGATTTTAAGGTTTCCCTGGCCCGCACCATTTTCACCCAACTGGAAGGGAAAGTGGACATCTACAACGAATACGGCCCCACCGAAGCCACGGTCGGCTGTATGATCCACCAATTCGACCCTAACGATACTACGGGCGGTTCGGTGCCCATCGGCCGGCCCATTGCCAATGCCGGGATTTACCTGCTGGACGAGGAACTGCGCCCGGCGCCGGTGGGGGTTACCGGAGAGATGTATATCGCCGGGGCCGGATTGGCGCGCGGCTACCTGAACCGCCCGGAGCTGAGCGCGGAGCGGTTTGTGGAAAACCCCTTTACGCCAGGAGAGCGCCTCTACCGCACCGGAGATCTGGGGCGCTGGCGGCAAGCGGGACTTCTGGAATTTCTGGGACGAAACGATCACCAGGTCAAGGTGCGCGGCTTTCGCATCGAACTGGGGGAAATCGAAACCGCCATCCAGGCTTTCCCGGGGATCAGCAATGGCGCGGTAACGGTGGTGGAAAGCCAGATGGCCCTGCGCAATCACGACGTTCACTACTGCCGTTCCTGCGGCCTGGCCTCCAACCATCCCGACGCCCACCTCGATGAGCAGGATATCTGCGAGGTTTGCCGCCGGTTTGAATCCCAACGAAACAAAGCCGACCTTTACTTCGGCACCCGGGAAGATCTGGAAAACATTCTGGCGGAAGCGCGGGCCGGCAGCACCGGTCCATACGATTGTATGATGCTGCTCAGCGGCGGCAAGGACAGTACCTACGTGCTCTACCAACTGGTGGAAATGGGCATGCGTCCCCTGGTGTTTAGCATGGAAAACGGCTACATCTCCGACGGCGCCAAGGCCAATATTCGCCGGGTGGTGACCGATCTGGGGCTGGATCTGGTTTGGGGGGAAACCCCGGCCATGAACGAAATTTTCGTGGACAGCCTGCAGCGCTTCAGCAACGTCTGCCAGGGCTGTTTTAAGGCGATCTACACCCTCAGCATCAACATCGCCCGGGAGAAAGGCATCCGCCATATCGTTACCGGATTGTCGCGGGGCCAGTTTTTCGAAACCCGGGTGGCCGAGCTGTTCAAAAACAACATCTATGACGTCCGGGAGATCGACCGCCAGATCATCGAAGCGCGCAAGGCTTATCACCGTTTGCCGGATGCGGTCGCCAAAAACCTGGACGTCTCCGCCTTCGAAAGCGACGCGGTTTTTGAAGAAATCCGCTTTATTGATTTTTACCGCTACAACGACGTCAAACTGGAGACCATGCTGGAATTTCTGGACAAGCGGGCTCCCTGGGTTCGTCCCGACGATACCGGCCGCTCCACCAACTGCCTGATCAACGATGTCGGCATCTACATTCACAAAAAGGAGCGCGGATTCCACAACTACGCCCTGCCCTACAGCTGGGACGTGCGGCTGGGGCATAAGGAGCGCAACGCCGCCCTGGCGGAGCTGGACGACGAGCTGGACATGCCGCGCATCCGCAAAATTCTCCATGAAATCGGCTACGACGAAAACAGCAAAAATCTCGACGCCGCGGACCGCCGCCTGGCCGCTTACTTCACCGCCGGGCGTCCCGTTTCGCAGAGCGAGCTGCGCGCCTTTTTAAGCGAGCGCCTCCCCGGCTACATGATCCCCAGCCATTTTATGCAGTTGGATCAGTTTCCTCTCAACGCCACCGGAAAAATCGACCGCGGCGCTTTGCCCGCTCCCGGCGGTAATCGCAACCGGGTGGAGACCGAATACGAGGCGCCCCGCCAGCCGGCCGAAGAGGCCCTGACGGAGATCTGGCAGGAGGTTCTGGGCATCGAAAAAGTGGGAATTCGTGATAATTTTTTTGATCTGGGAGGCGACTCTATTCTCAACATCCAGATCGTTTCCCGCGCTGCCCAGGCGGGGTTGCGCTTTTCCGCCAGCGACCTGTTCCGCTACCCCACCATCGCCGGACTGGTGCCGCATATCGACCGGCAATCCTTCCGCCGGGAAGGGCAGGGGGCGGCGAGCGGAAATCAGATCCTCACCCCTATCCAGCGGTGGTTTTTCGATCAGATCCATACCACCCCGCAGGATTGGCAGATGTCCGTTTCGGTGAAGCTTTCCTCCGGCATTCCGCAGTCGCATTTGCGCAGCGCCCTGCAGGCCCTTCAACAGCATCACGATGCCCTGCGCCTGCGATTTCTGGAAAAAGAAGGCGGTTGGGCAGCCTGGTATGACGAACATCCCGAACCGGTTACCCTGGAAATTTTGACAAGTAAAGCGGACCTGGCGGCGGCGGAAACCCGCCCCGGCAAGTTCGATCTCAAAAAAGGACCCCTGCTGCGGGCCATTCTGCTGAAAGGCCAGGATGGCGCCCCGGATCGCCTCACCCTTATCGCCCATCATCTGGTGGTGGACGGCATTTCCTGGGGCGTCCTGCTCAGCGATCTGGACAGCGCCCTGCAGCAGCTCGGGGAAGGGGCGGAGGTCGTCCTTCCCCGCGACGGAACTTCTTTCCAGGCCTGGGGCGAATTACTGCAGAAACGCGGCCAGCAGTGGAACACCGGCGATATCGCCCAGAGCTGGCAGGCCTGTTTGCAGCAGCCTTTTCCCTTTCCGGGAGAGAGCAACCCTGCCGGAGGGGATCCCGAACGGGAGGCCGCCAATCTGGTTTTGGCACTGGATGCCGGAGCAACCGCTCGCCTGCTCAACGAAGCCAATGCCCCCTACAACACCACCGTTGAGGAGCTCCTGCTAAGCGCCCTGGCCGGGGCCCTGCGCGAGTGGAGCGGGCATGAGGAACATTCCCTTAATCTGGAAGGACACGGCCGGAATGTGCTGGAGAAAGAGGCGGATCTGAGCCGCACGGTAGGCTGGTTTACCACCCTCTTCCCCATCCTGCTGAAAGCCGCTGAGGGGCAAAGTCCCGCAGATCTGATCGGGGCCACCAAATTGGCGCGGCGTTCCCTGCCTCAGCGCGGGGCCAGTTACGGAGTGCTGCGCTACCTGGCCGGAGAGGCTTTGGGATCGGCTGAAATGGCGCCCCGTATTCTCTTCAATTACCTGGGTCGCACCGACCGCCTCACTGGAGCTCTCAAAAATTTGGCGTTGGTGGGCAACCTGCGCGGCTGGCACGGCCCGGATTGTCCCCGTCCCCATGCCCTGGAGATCAACATCTGGATTGAGGGAGATTGCCTGCAGGTGCAGTTCACCTTTAATACACGCCGCCAGCAGGAAATGGCGATCCGGGAGCTGGGCAGCGGTTTCCTGCAGCAGTTGGAGAGCCTGATCGCCCATTGCGCGGATCAGGGTCAGCGGGTGCTCCAGGTGGCTGATTTTCCCCTGGCCAACCTGGACAAATCGAAAATGGACAAACTGTCCAGACTGTTGGGCGGGAAAAAGCGCTAGAGCGCCTGCGGCGCGTGGCTTTGCGCCTGCGGCGCGTGGCTTTGCGCCTGCGGCGCGTGTCGGGGTGTGGGAGTGTCGAAGTGGCCTTGCGCCTGCGGCGCGTGTCGGAGTGTCGAAGTGTCGAAGTGGTCCCTGGGTCCAATGGTCCTTCGGTCCTTCGGTCCCTTGGTCCTAATCTTGTAACCTATCAACAAAGGTATTATGGAAAACGTCGCAGATATTTATCCCCTTTCACCGGCTCAGGAAGGGATGCTTTTTCACGCATTGAAGGCCCCAGAGTCCGGCGTTTATATCGAACAATATTGCTGCCAGCTGAGAGGCGCGCTGGACCCCGGCGCCCTGCGGGAAGCGTGGGCCGAGGCCACTCAGGCTCACCCGGTTTTGCGAACCGCCTTTTTGTGGGACGGGATCGACGAACCCCTGCAGGTGGTGCGTCAGAAGGTCACCCTCTCCTGGCAGGAGGAGAACTGGCAAAGCCGCAGCGCCACCGATAAGGAAAACGCCCTGACGGAATTTCTGGCCGCGGATCGCCGCCGGGGGTTTGCCGTTCAGGAAGCGCCCCTGCAGCGAATCGCCCTTTTCCGGCTGGAGCCGGACACCTGGCAACTGGTGTGGACCTTTCACCACCTTATTTCGGACGGTTGGTCCACGGCCCTGCTCCTCAAGGACATCTTCAAACGATACGACGCCCGGGTCAGCGGAACGGTTTATACCCCCCTTGAGGTTCCCCCCTTTCGGGACTATATCGCCTGGCTGGGCGAACGGAATGCTGCGGAAACCCGGCAATTCTGGGAAGGTTATCTGGCGGGCATCGAGGAACCGACCCCCCTTCCGGGCGGGCCGGAAGAAGACGGCGGCAGCGGTTACGGGGAGCAGGAGGTTTTTCTTTCCCCCGAACTCTCCCGGGCCCTGGTGGAACTGGCCCGGGAAAAACGCCTGACCCTCAACACCGTTTTGCTGGGTGCCTGGGCTCTACTCCTGAACGGCTACAGCGGCAGCACCGAACCGGTATTTGGTACCACGGTTTCCGGGCGTCCCGCCGAACTGAACGGAGTGGAGAACATGATCGGCATGTTTATCAACACCCTGCCCATGCGGGTTTCCATCGATCCCCATTCCACCCTGGACACATTTTTGGCATCGGTGCAATCGGACCAGATTTCCCTGCGGCAATTCGAGGGCTCCTCACTGGTTAAAATCCGGGAGTGGGCGGGCTTCCCGGCGGAGCGGACCTTGTTTGAGAGTATCGTGGTTTTTGAAAATTACCCCATCGATGAAAACGGTGAGGGTCTATCGCGAAATCTCAACATCGGAGCCGTCCGCTACCGGGAGCAAAGCAATTTCCCCCTGGCGCTGCTGGTGGTCCCGGGGGAAAGCCTCCGGCTGATCCTGGTTTTCGACCGCACCCGCATCAGCGAAAGGCGGGGACAGCAGATTCTGGATCATCTGGAAGTTCTGCTGGGTGGTTTCGTGGAAAATCCCGGCGGGAAAATCGGTGAAATCTCCATGCTGACCGCCAAGGAGCTCGATCAACTGTCCGCCTGGGAAAAGGGAACGGACCTGAAGGTCAGTCCCCTTGCCGTTCACCGTCAGATCGAGGCGATCTGCGCCAAAGGGGGCCGGCAGCCGGCGCTTGTCTGCGCGGACCAAACCCTCAGCTACCAGGACCTGAACACCCGGGCCAACCGCCTGGCCGCTTTTCTGAACCACGGAGGCATCGGCAGCGGACAGCGGGTGGGCATTCTTCTGGAACGGGGACCGGAAATGATCGTCGCCATGGTGGCGGTTCTCAAGAGCGGCGCGGCTTACGTGCCCCTGGACCCCACCCATCCCGCCAATCGTCTCAACAGCCTGGCGACCGGGGCGGGGTTGAGTGCGGTAATCTGCAATGCCGCCACCGACGTCCTGCTGGCGGACAATCTGCGCACCGTGAATCTCGACCTGGAAGCGGCCGCCATCGCCGCCCGGGAGGACGCCAATCCCGAGGCGGATCCCGCAGGTTCCGATACGGCTTACATCATTTTCACCTCGGGATCGACCGGCACCCCCAAAGGGGTGATGGTTACCCACGATAACCTTCGCCATTCCAACGGGGCTCGCCTGGCTTATTATCCCGATCCCGCCCCGCGTTTCCTGCTGCTCTCCGGCATCACCTTCGACAGCTCCGTGGCGGGGATTTACGGCACCCTCGCCAAAGGGGGGACCCTGATTATCCCGGAACAGACCCACTACCAGGATATCGATTACCTGGGTCGCCTGGCCGAAGCGCACCGGGCAAACCATTTGCTGGCCATTCCCTCTCTTTACGCATTATTGCTGGAGCGCTGCGCCGGGCAACTTTCTGGGTTGAAGACCGCCATTGTGGCCGGGGAAGCCTGCGGAGAAACCCTGGTTGCCTCCCACCTGGAAACCCTGCCGGAATGCCGCCTGGTTAACGAATACGGCCCCAGTGAAGCCACGGTATGGAGCACCGTCTTCGATTGCGGCGAATTGGGGAAGCGCCGCCGGGTGCCGATTGGCCGTCCCATCCCCAACAGCCGGGCTTACGTTCTGGATGCGCAGGGGCGCCGGGTGGCTCCCGGACTGCCCGGCGAGTTGTGTCTGGGCGGTCCCGGTATTGCCGCGGGATACCTCAACCAGGCGGAATTAACCCGGGAACGCTTCATCCCCAATCCGTTTGTGCCGGGAGAGCGCTTGTATCGCACCGGAGACCGGGCCAGCTTTCTGCCGGACGGCAATCTGGCCTTTCTGGGCCGCACCGATCATCAGATTAAGCTGCGGGGCTTCCGGATCGAACCCGGGGAAATCGAGGCGGTTCTGGCCGCCCATCCGGCCGTTTCGGAGGCATTGGTCCTGCCGGGACAATCCGGCACCCGGGACCAGAAAACCGGAATAGGAGAAGTGGCACGCCTGCTGGCAGAGATGCCGGAGGAAGCCGCGGAAATGATCCTTCACCTTTTGGAAGAATCCGGGCCGCCTGCCCCGGGGGCAACCCCTGCCAACTCCTCAAAGCAGGAGGAAAGCGGCCAAATCTGGCGCCAGCCTCTGGAAGGCGGGGAAATCCTGCTCCGTCTGGAGAATCCGGATTTTATCCGCCCGCCCCGCGAAAACCAGCGGGAATGGCTGATCCGCCAGGCCCTTCGCGAACTAAGTGACAATCTTGGCGCTTTGGACCGCCTCTCCCGCTTTTTTGTGAAGGGCGCCACCGAAAAACTCGACCAGTATGACATTACCGAGAGCGTCATCTCCGAGGATCACGTGATGGAGGACTGGCAGATCCCGGTGATGCAGGCCATGGCCGATCAGGTTTGCGGAACCGGCAACGACGTGCTGGAGATCGGTTTCGGTCGCGGCATTTCCGCCGGAATGCTCCAGGCCGGCGGGGTCAAAAGCCACACCATCATCGAATCCAATCCCGCGGTAATCGAACGATTCTACCAGCCCTGGCTGGAGCGGCAGGGTAACCGGGATATCCGCCTCATCGAAGGGCGCTGGCAGGAAGTGCAGCATCAGCTCGGCGAGTATGACGGGGTGTTTTTCCACGCCTTTCCCCTCAACGAGGCGGAATTTGTGGAATACGTCCTCAACAGCAGCACCTTTGCCGAGCATTTTTTTCCCCATGCCGCCACGGTGCTGCGTCCCGGCGGGGTCTTCACCTACCTGAGCACCGAAATCGATTCGCTGAGCAGGCGGCACCAGCGCGCTCTGTTTCAACATTTCTCCTCGTTGACCCTGAGCGTTTTGCCGGTGCGCATCCCGGAGAATACGGTGGACACCTGGTGGGCCAATTCCATGGTTATTGTGAAAGCGGTTAAATAAATGTGGTTACCCGTAAACTTGGTACCCTTTGCGGCTAAGGGCGTGTCAATTATGCTTGGTCGAGTTGGGACCTCCTGACCGTCACCCCGGTATGCTTTTGGGCCGGGGTCTTAGGCCGGGGCGGGATGACGAAGTAAACACATTACAATTGCCAGTCCACTACGGGTAAGCGCAAAAAAATTGTTCACTAAACAGGATAACTGACGTTACGCGCAAGAAGCAATTTCCGGCCCATTAACCGCGAAATCACGAAATCGCGAAAACTGAAACCGGACTCACCTGACCCTGCAGCGGAAAAGCTACCCGGCATGTTGTTATCCGCGGACCACCATGGATAGGTGGTTTACGTCCGTTTCCCAAAGCAGTTGTGGGTACGGAAGTTCTGTGTCTGGCAAAGACCAAACATATTAATTCTTCGCGCTTTCGCGTTTTCGCGGTTAAATAGCAGAAACGGGTTTGGTTGCGTAACATGAG
>JAGRBF010000230.1:0-6915 GCA_020434205.1 Calditrichota bacterium
ACCCCTTCCGTGAGAAAGCGGTCCAGGTTATAGCCCCCGCAGCGCCGCCAATGGCGGGGGGTTCCGGCGCGGATAATGTCCGCCTTGTCCCTGGCGGTGTCCCGGATAGTCCGGTAGATCTGCGCTTCCAGACCCGTGCCGGCGGCTATCTGGTCCACCAGGGCGGATTCCATGGGCCGAAAGTGAAAAGGGGAGCCGTCGCTGAGGAAGCCCTTCACCTCAATCACATGATCAACCGACATCCCGTAGAGGATGGAATGAGAGCCGGTGGCGTTGTTGGAAATGATCCCGCCCATAACGGCGCGGTTGCTGCTGGCGGGGTCCGGCCCGAATTTGAGGCCGAAGGGTTTGAGGTGGGCGTTGAGGGTGTCCAGCACCACGCCCGGCTGCACCCGCACCCAGCTTTCCTCTGCATTAACCTCCAGGATTTTGTCCAGATGGCGGGTGGTGTCGATCACCAAAGCTTCGTTGACGGTCTGCCCGGCCAGGCTGCTCCCTCCGCCGCGCGGCAGCAACGCCATCCGGAAGCGGGCCGCTTCCTCGACCGCCGCCTGGATTTCTTCTGTGTTGCGCGGCAGCATCACCCCGGTGGGCATCACCTGGTAAATGCTGGCGTCCGTGCTGTACAGCAGGCGGTTTATCTCATCCAAACGCAGATCGTTTACCCGGGGTTGTAGTGCGGCAAAAAAATCCGGAAGCGCATTTTGGGAGGACATAGAGGGGTTCCGTTTTTACAGGGTTACAGGGTTGCGGCCTTTCGCGAAGCTCCCGGCCGCGGTTGGATGGTTATTCGGCTTTACCAAATGTTTGTTCTGTTTTGCTGATTCAGGATTAATTTCTTTCAGCCCACGGCCCACGGCCCACGGCCCACGGCCCACGGCCCACGGCCCACGGCCCACGGCCCACGGCCCATGGCCCACGGCCAACGGCCAACCCCTTCGCCCTCTCGCCTCACTGCCCACCCTTGGCTTGCTGATCCCGGAATCCCTTGGCCTGGATGCCGAAATCCTTGGCGAATTCCCGGATTTTCGCGGCGCCTTCCTGATTTCCGGTAGCCCTGCCGTAGGTGTCGGCCATTTTCATCAGTTTATGAAAAAAATGGATGTTCATGTGATCGACCAGCATGTGGCGGGTCCACAGGTCTATGCTCATGCTGTTCTGAGCCCTGGGATCCCACATGTAAATCATCAGCGAGGCGCATTCCTGGGGACCTTCACCGTCGTCGCTCGTTTCCCACTGGATTTTTTGCGGCATGTTACGGTCGTCGAGTTCGATGGTAAATTTGATTTCCTTTTTCTGGGACATGGGGGAGACTCCTTGTATGAGGCTTTCCGGCGATATTGAACAGGGACCAAACTTAAGGTATTCCGGAAGGAAATGAAAGGTTTGCTTGTCAACCCCGGTCGGGGCGTTTGCGGACAATCAACCACAAAATGCCCAGCAGCATACTCAGCAGAAAAAGGGAAACCACCGCCACCATGGCCCAGGCGAAGGGGTCGCGGCGGGGCCCCACCGGCATGTCCAACCATTCCTGCAGGGCGTCGTAAATCCGGAACTGGCCGGAAGGGGGAAAGCTGTGGATCCGGGTGGCGTGCCAGCCGCCCTCGCACACCATTTTCAGGGCGTTGGTTTGCCCGGGAATCAATTCCACCGCTGCCCCGCTCCAACTGTCCTGCCCGCCATAAATATAAAGGATGTTGTCGCCGCGGGTTTGCAGCCAGTCCAGCACGTTCAGCACCAGGGTGGAATCGTATTTGCCCAGGGCCTCCGGCGGGGCGAAAACGGCGTTATCGGGATGGGGCAGTTTCTCCAGCAAATCCCCAAGATGGTCGGTCGCAAAGCCGTAATATCCCAGCTGGGTAAAAAACTGGTAGAAGGATGCCCGGTATCCGGCGATGCCGTTTTCGGAATAGAGCGACAGGGGAACCACCCGGCTGAGCTCCTCGAAAAGGATCTCAGGAGACGACTGTGCCGGGGGAATGCGGTCGCATTCTCCGGCGGTGCTTTGCCAGAAGGAGAAGGGATATTCCAGCACCGCGTATTCCAGGGTGCTGTCCACCCCCAAAGGGAAACGCTCGTGCTGCTCCGTCGCCCATTGGCGGATCAGGGGACGAAGACCCTCCCGGTTGTGCAGGACCGCCCGCTGAAAATTGCGGATCTTCTCCCGGCAATCCGGCGTGCCGCGCGAGGCGATAAAATCGTTGAGTCGCGGATCCTCCAGAGAGGTGGGCATGGGGGAGACATAGGCGACCGTGGCGTGGACGTCCTCCGGATAAAAATAGCGGTGGAACAGGGCGGTTTGCCCGCCCTTGCTGATCCCGGTGCTCACCCATTTCCCGGGATAGAGCTTCCGGAACATGTTTATGATGTGGTGATGATCCGCCGCGGCCTGCTCCACGGTGAGGTATTGCCAGGGGATGCTGTCCGGGGTGGAGCCGCCGTTGAAGCGATGTTCGATGCGCAGTTGGTTGGCATCCAGGATGCCGGTTAACTCGTACCGCGAAGGCCCGTCGATCTGATAACCTTCGGTAACCACCACCATGGGGCGGCGCGGGTTGACGTGAGAGAGGAACACCCGCTGCACAAAACCGCCTGCTTCCGGATGGTTATGGTCGAAGGGCTGGGCCACCAGGATTTCAAAATCGCGCTGCAGGGGAGCCTGGGCATCGCTTTCAAAAACCTCGGTGCCGGGAAGGGCGCGCAGCTGTTCCAGGAGGGCAGGCTGAGCGGAGAGCCGGCCCGGGTAAGCAATGGCGGCAACGGTAAGGAAGCCTACGGTTAGCTTTAAAAAGATGGTGGAAATTGGCCTTGTCGCCATGGTTTTCCCGGGGGTGATGGATCAGGAATTTTGACTGCTCAGCAACCGTTCGATCCGGCGATCGGGAATCAGCCAGATCAGGGCTACCAGAACGTACAGGCTAACCGCCAGCCACTGCAGCCAGAACGCCGCCACGATGGAAGTGGCGTAGAGAACCTGGGAGATCTTGCCCTTCTTGTCCTTACCGACCGCCTTGCCAAGCAGGGAATCCGGTCCCTGAGAGGCGATAATCTGCAGTTGCAGAATCCAGTAGGCAATGGCGGCCATAAAAAGAATGATCCCGTAAACGGCAGAGGGACGCGGGGCAAAATGGGTTTCCCCCAGCCAACCGGTGGCAAAAGGCACCAGGGAGAGCCAGAAAAGCAGATGCAGGTTGGCCCACAGGATTCCCCCGGTCACTTTTTTGACGGTCTGCAGCATGTGATGGTGATTATTCCAGTAGATCCCGATATAGACAAAACTTAAAATATAGCTGAACAAAACCGGCAGGAGCGGCTTCAGGGCGGCCAGGTCGTCCCCGTGCGGAACCTTGAGCTCCAAAACCATGATGGTGATGATAATGGCCAGCACCCCGTCGCTGAAGGCTTCCAGTCGGTTTTTTTCCATAGTCTCAGAACTCGTTTCGAATTGCCAGGAGAGGAAAATTTTGAAGCTGATCTTTGTTTACAATGCCGATACCGGTTTTTTCAATCTGGTGGCGGATATTGCCCACAAACTTTTTTCCCCGCAAACCTATCCCTGCAGCCTGTGCGCCCTCACCCACAATCCCCTCAAAATGAAAGCAGAATGGCGGGATTTTCTGGAAACCCTGCCCCTGGAAAAGGCCTTTTATCACCGGGATGATTTTGCCGGCGCCTTCCCGGAAATAACGGTGGACCTCCCGGCAATCCTGCTGAGCAAAGCGGGGCAGGAAACCCCGTCCGTCCTGTTGGATGCCCGGCGTCTGAACGGGATGAGGGATCCGGGTGAATTGATGGCCGCCCTGGGCGAAGCGCTGCCGTAGGCCTGGTCGCGCCCTGGCCCCCTACCGCCAGGAACCGCCGCCGGGATCGGTGTCGCGCGGATCGGGTCCCCCGCCGCCGGGATCGGTATCGCGGGGATCCGTGCTGCCGCCCCCGCCGCTATTTCCGCCCCCGCCGGTACCACCGCCGGTGCTGCCCCCGCCGCCCGTGGTTACCGGACCGGCGATGCCGTCGAAAGAGTGGTTGTTGCGCATCATGTCTGCCAGGGTGCGGGCGCGGCGCCCCACCTGATTGGCCCAATCCGAATTGAGCATCTCATCCGCGGCGCGGCCGTAGTTGCCGTCCCGGACCGCCTGGAGCATTTTCCTGAAGCTCAGCAGGCCGGATATCCCCAGATTAAAAGCCATATCGATCAGCACGTGCTGACGGGGTTCGGAGAGCCGCGGGTAAAAGGAGAGGTTCTGCTGGACGGCGCGGGCGAAGCGATCGATATCGTTGTTGAGCAGGATCATGGCTTCGTTGTTGGTGATGCGCCCGCCGGGATACGGGACGTGTCGCCCCAGTTCGCGATCCACCGGATTGGCCTGCATGTTGCGCCCCACCCCGATGGTCCAGTTGCCCAGGTGGTCCCGGTAGGCTTCCAGCCGCAGGCCCTCGTGGGCAATAAGTTGCTCGCGCATTTTGGCTTTGTTCATGTGCAATATGCTCCCTGGAATGAATGATGTTAAATCAGCTTATAGCCAGCGTTGGTTCTCGACGGTGCGCTCGGATTGCACGGTTCCGGTGTGGCCGGTGGAAACCGGTTCGAAGAGCAGTACCCAGGCTTCGGCTTGCGCTTCGGGTTTGTGCTCCACCCCCCGCGGAACGATGATCATCTCCCCTTCCCGCAGGGCGCGGGAGCCGTCCCGGAAATGCATGGTAAAGCCGCCCTTCACCACCAGAAAAAGTTCGTCCTCATCGGGGTGGGCATGCCACAGAAACTCGCCCTGAAGTTTGGCCAGTTTAACATATTGACCGTTGAGCTCCCCGACAATGCCCGGCGTCCAGGTTTTTTCGATCAGCGAAAATTTTTCCAAAAGGTTGACGACCTGCATACCGGTCCTTTCCGGTGATTATCCATGATGAACTGAGGCATGGCCTCAGCGTTCGCCGGGGTCCCCTTCCCGTTCCGTATTGCCGTCGTATTCGAGTTTGAGAAATCGCCCCGGTCCATTATTGGCCTTGATGTCTCCCCGCCAGATACCGCTGAAAGTGCCGTCGTCGATTTCCACATCCACCAGCACCATATTTTGTTGGCGCAATTCCGTGCTGAGCGAGGCAAACTCGCGGGCGCTTCGGCGCAACAGGACTTTTTCGTCATCGGTGGCGCGGCTCCACAATCCCAGGAAATACTTATCGCCTTTGTCCTGATACAACTCGATGTCCGTCATCCGGTAGCCTTGCTCCCGCATGGCGTTCATGACCGCGGTAAATTCACCCTCCTTGCCGACCCGCAACTGCTGGTCCAGACGCCCCTCCCGCCATACCCCGGCATAACAAAGCTGATTGGCCGGCCCCAGAAAAACCTCAATATCGAGAATGGAAAAGCCTTCATCGTGAAGCGAATTTTTGTTGGCGACCAGTTTGTTGAGGCTCTGCGCAAAGCGGTGGGTGGTTCCCGTGGTTCCCCTGGAAAAAATGCCGACCACTTTGTTAATGTCGGTGGTGATTTCCACCTCATTGGCGTCCCGGGTGCTCCAGATATCATTCCAAAAGGAATCGTCACTATTATTGCTGGCCCCGCCGGAAACCGCATTGTTGACTTCCAGATCAACCAGGCCGTATCCCTGAAGTCTCATTTCTTCCATCTTATCGTAAAAACGGGGCCAGTTTTTTTCCGACCACAACACGTGGTCTTCATTCTGGGGATACCAGATCCCCGCGTATTTTTTACCGTCCTTGCTAATTTCCACGTCCACCAGCATTTGACCCTCCGCGGCGAACTTCATCTTGCGGCTCACCAACTCTTCCCATTTCATATCGAGATAAACCACATACGTGTTGCTCTCGCCGGGATACGGAACGCATCCGGAAAAAATTAAAAGAAGGAGCAAAAGCAGCGGACACGCGAGGAACAATCCCGGATGGTTGCTCTGGTGGTTTGGTTGTGGCAGCATAAAAAAGCAGATCAGATTGGTTGGACGAAGTTTGGGTGCGCAGCCGTCGGATACGCCAAGTATAGCGATCCCCATCCCGGCTCGCCGTACTGGTTGTCACGGCGGATGATGGGCGAATTTTGGCGCATCATCCGTTTTCCAGGCGGCTGAAGGCGCCTGGAAAACTATCAAAAAATTGAGCGGAGTGCAAAAAGAATCCGCCGCTTTACAGATTCTCAGCCCAGAACTCCAGCATGGTATTGTAGAGATGGATGCGGGCGGGACGATCGGCAATGCCGTGCTTGCGCATGGGATAGACCATCAGGTCGAACATTACGTTGTGTTTTACCAGCTCGTCCACAAAGTTCCAGAGGTTCTGCGGATGCACATTGTCGTCGTAGGTGCCGTGCACCAGCATCAGCCGGCCGTGCAGATTCTCAGCGCGGCTCAGGTAGGAAGTCCGTTTGTATCCCTCGGGATTCTGCTCCGGGGTTTTCATGGCGAACTCCGCCCAGCGGGTATCGTAGTAGCGCCAGTCGGTTACTGCCGCCACCGCAAATCCCGCTTTAAATTCGCTGGTGCTGGTCAACGCATTGACGGTAAAGCTACCGCCGCCGCTCCAACCCCAGATGCCTACTCTTTCGGCGTCCACCCAGGGCTGAGCCTTCAACCAGCGAATCCCGTCCACCGCATCCTGAATTTCGGTGGGACCGGACATCAGTTTGCTGAGGCGGTTTTCCAGAATCTTGCTGATCGCCGCGCTGCAGCGATTGTCGAAGCGCACCACGATATAACCCTGCTCCAGCAGGATGTTGTCCATCAATAAGGAACTGCCCCGCCAGGAATCCAGCACGGTCGGAGCCGAAGGGCCGCCGTAAACGTAATAAATCAGGGGATAGGCTTTGTTGGGGTCGAAATCCCGCGGTTTGAGGATCTCTGCCGGCATGGGGAATCCGTCGCTGGTGGGAATGGTAAACAGCTCCGGGGTCTGCAGGGAAAA
>JAGRBF010000230.1:7012-19040 GCA_020434205.1 Calditrichota bacterium
TGGGAATAGCTGTCCACGTAATAGCGGGCGTCCGGACTGAACTGGATGCTGTGCACCCCTTTTTCTTTGCTGATTTTGGTGAGATTCCCACCGTTGAAGTCCACCCGGTAAAGGTGGCGCTGCACGGAGGATTCCTTCATCCCGGTAAAATAAACCTGCTCTTTCTTCTGGTCGATGGCCATCACGGATTGGCGCAGCCAGTAAGCCCCGCCGGAAGAGCGCAGGGCCCATTCGCCATTGGTGATCTGGTTGCGGAGCTGGCCGTTCATGTTAAAGCGGTACAAATGGGCGAAGCCGCTTCGTTCCGATTGCCACAGAAAATCCTTGCCGTTGTCCAGGAAATAAAGATCGTCGTTGATGTTCACCCAGGCGGTATCGCTTTCGGTCATGATCTTTTCGGACTTGCCGGTGCGGGGATCGGCCAGGAAAAGGGTGAGTTCGGTTTGCGGGCGGTTGAGCACCTGAACCCCCACCTTCTGATCTCCGGGCAGCCATTTTACCCGGGCGATATACTCATAATCCCCCAGCTCCAGCCAGGTGGCTTCCCCTTCCCCCGAGGCGTTAACCACCCCGACATGCACGGTGGGATTTTCCGTGCCGGCTTTGGGGTAGCGCTGGGTAATCAGCTCCGGGATGTCGGGGCGCTGGTTGACGAAAAACATTTTGGAAACCGCGGATTCGTCGCTGCGCAGAAAGGCGATTTGCCGGGAATTGCCGCTCCACCAGTAGCCGATGTCCCGGCGCCCGAAGATCTCCTCCCAGTAAACCCAGGAAAGGGTCCCGTTAAGCAGGGTTTCTCCGCCGGTTTTGGTGAGGCGCGCCTCGCTGCTGTTGATCAGATGATAAACGTACAGATCGTTGTCCCGCACGTAAGCCAGCTTTTTGCCGTCCGGCGAAAAATTGAGCGACTTTTCCTCGCCCTCGCTTTTGGTGAGGCGGCTGAACAGGCTGGTTTTGGCATTGAGCAGGTAGATGTCCTTTTCGAAAAGGTAGGCGAGGTTTTCCCCATTGGGGCTGATGGCCGCCGGCCAGCCCAGGCTCTTGACGGAATCCGCATCCGCCGGCAGCAGCGCCTGCAGCGAGTTGAGGGCCATCTCCCTTTTAACCCAGGGTGCGCGCTTCCACTTGCCCGCCTGAAGCATCTCCAGGGTGCGTTCGGCCTTGGGAACCCGGTTGTCCAGCAGCAGCAGGTTGCCGTTTTCCAGCCACTGCACCTGCGGCATCGCCGCGATTTCGGCATAGGCGTCGCTGTAAATCCACTCCACGGTGAGTTTCTCCTGAGCCAGGGCGGTTCCGACAAAGGAAAGGGCAAAAATGAGGAAAAATGCCCCCAGGGTTTTCCGCGATGATAACATGTTCCGATCTCCTGAAAGATTAAATGAGGTCCAAAGGCAGGGAGCTTTTACTGCCGGCTCCGGGGATATTGTTATTTGGCGTTTTTGAAAACAGAATCATAACGGATGTTCCGCAGCGAAATTCTTTTCTGCCGTTCAACCGCGAAATCACGAAGACGCAAATTTGTCCCTTCTGTCTTCCGTTTTCGCGCTTGCGGGGTTTATCGTCGAATTTGACTCTGGCGCGCAAGATCAGTAATAAAATAAACGAAATCCGTGGCTTAAAAACCAGAGCACCCTTAAAATTGAGGGGTACTTTTCAGTTGCAATACCTTGTGCCTCTACGTAGATTTGTTCAACAAATGAGGGTGTTGATAACACAGGGTTAAGTCTATGATTTCCAAAGATTTGGTGGCGGCTTCCGCGAAGTCCCTGATCCTTTCCATCCTGTCGGAACGGGAGAGCTACGGCTACGAGATTATCCAGCGGGTTCGCCAGATTTCCGGCGGGGAAATGGAGTGGAAGGACGGGATGTTATACCCGGTTCTGCACCGCCTGGAAAATCAGGGGTTTATTGATTCTTTCTGGGAGAAATCGGAGAACGGCCGCAAACGCAAATACTACCGCATCCGGGTGGAGGGCCGTAAAGCGCTGGAAGTGGAAAAGGAAGCCTGGTTACTGGTTCACGATACCCTGACCAAGCTCTGGGGGCGTCAGAAACCGGCTCTAACGTGATAACGGGTATGTTCAATTTAAACCGTCAAATCCTCAAGTGGCGCATTGGGCTGATGGTTCGCGGGGCCTTCGAAAAGTCGGACCTCGACGAGCTGGAATCGCATCTGCGCGACGATATCGATGCCCTGAAACGCATCGGGTGCAGCGAGGAAGAAGCTTTTCACAAAGCCGCCCAACGCCTCGGTGATGCTCGTTTTTTGCGCCAGGAATACCTCAAAAACAACGGCTCCATCCTCTGGCTGAAACGCGCCGCCTGGGTCAGCGTTTTTTTCTTCACCTTTTTTATGATGTTTGTCCAGTGCTCGGTTTGATGCATAGCCTATGACCCTGTAGCCATGTAACCCCCCAATAATTCTCATTCACCCGAATCTTGCTTCCGTGGTTTTCCGTCCCTTATCTTTGACAGCCGCACCGCAGGCGGCAATTGTAGAACGGCAATTCCCGGAAAAACCCTATGCCCAAATATTGGTTTGTTGCCCTGAGCCTGTTGTTGAGCCTCAATCTTTTTGCCCAACGCCCCGCTTTTAATGCCGACAGCGCCTATGCTAATCTGAAATATCTCTCCGAAACCATCGGGCCGAGGGCCATGGGAACCCGCGGCGAAGCGGAGGCCCTGAAATGGTTCGCCACCCGCCTGGCCCGCTATGGCGCGGATACCACCTATGTTATGCCCTTCTACCGGACCCCCCGGGAAGACAATATTTCCTCGGGAAATGCCCTGGGGATCTTCCCGGGCCAAAGCGACACCATGGTGGTGATCGGCGGGCATATCGACTCGGATGACCCGGAAAATCCCGGGGCCAGCGACAACGCCTCCGGCACCGCCTGCGTTCTGGAACTGGCCCGCATCTGGGGGAAAACTCCCCACCGTTACACCCTGGTTTTTGTGGCTTTCGGCGGGGAGGAAGCCGGGCTGGTGGGCTCTTCCTTTTTCGCTGACAATTTTGCGGAGATGGAGCGGGTGGCCCTGATGTTCAGCATCGATATGGCGGGCAGCGAGGAACCCCTCATCCCCTTCATCGACGTCAGCACCCATCAGTCGCCGATCTGGCTGGTGGCCGATGCTTACGGGGTGGATGCCGCCCTGGGATTCAACAGCCTCGATTATCCCACCCACTTTTTTTCCATCAACGCCCCTGCGGAGGGGGCCGGCTCCGACCACATGCCCTTCCTGAAAAAAGGCATCCCGGCGATCGACTTTACCACCGGGGTTAACGGCGATCCCATCCATACCCACCAGGACCGCATCGCCTTCGTCAGCAAACCCATGCTGGCCCGCAGCGGTTTGCTGGTGGACAGCCTGCTGGCCCATTACGACCGCAGCGGTATTCCCGCGGAAACCACCGGCAATTACCTGCTCTGGGACGAGCTCGGCATGCCCTTTTTTATCCCCGGGGGATTGCTGAAATGGCTGGTGATCATCATGCTGGCCATCGGAATCGTTATTTTGATGCAGGCCTTCAAAATGCGCGACCCGGAAAAAGAAGGGGGAAACCGCCATTTTTCAGGCCTGAAACTGGTGATGATGGCCCTGCTGGTGGCCCTGGCGATGCAGTTCGGGGAGATGGCCATGCAGGCGGTCCGGGGGTTGCGTTATCCCTGGCTGGCCCCGTTGGAACTTTACGTCAATTTGTCCCGCCTGGGGGCTTTGCTGGGCTTATGGGCAAGCCTGATGCTCACCGGCACCTTTGCCCTGCGCAAGGATTATTTCCCGTTTGCCCGCAATGCCATTGTGACCCTGGTTATATACACCATCCTGTTTTCGCTGGTCAGCTTCCGCCTGGGATTGTATCCCGCGGTTACCCTGCTGCTGATATCGGTGGCCCTGGGGGCTAACAATCCCTGGATGCGCCTGATCTGCGCCCTGGGGTCCGTGTTGCCGTTCAATGCCCTGGTGTTTCATGAAATGACGCCTTTGATCTGGCGAAGCCTGTTTCAGGCGGGCTTCAATTTTGACACCCCGGGAAAAGAGGCCCTGATCAGCCTGATCCTGACCCTCCTGCTGGCCCTTTTCTGGTGGCCCCTGCTCAACGGTCTGGTGGCGATTATCCGCCGCGAACCCCTCAGCAGTCCGCTGATTACCCGTCTGCGCTCCCCCCTGGTTGGGGTTGTTCTCGGGGTGGTTTTCGCGGGCTATTGGGGGGTGTTGTCGCAGACCCCGGCGGTTAACGATAAATGGCAGCCCACCGTTCGGGTGATCGCCAACTACCGCCTCCCGGAACAAAAAGCCTGGATTCGGGTGGCCGGCAACGAATACCTGCACGATGTTTCCCTGCGCAGTGAGGGATTCTCCCGCGATTACGAGGGCTCCGTCCTCAGCGACTCCATCGCCGTCGATTTCCGGCCGGACTGGTTGCACATTACCGGCAGCGAGACCCCGATAGAAGGCGACAGCATTGTGGCCGTGAACTGGCGGATTATTTCGCAACGCCCCTGGTATCAGGTCGCCCTGACCCTCAAACCCGCCGGCGGGGCCATAACCTCGGTGGCATCGGACTGGGGATATCGCTTTAACGGGGAAGCCTTCCGCTCGGTGTGGACCGGCAATCCCCGCGACACCCTGGAGGTGGTGGCCCGCTTTGGGGTGAAGCCGGGAACCCACCTGATCCGCGAGGTTACCGCCGCCTACCTGACCCTCCCGGTGCCGGTGGAGGTGCGGGCGCCCATGGCCGGCGTTTCTCAAAGAACCAGCATTGTTATCACCGATACCCTAGACGTGAAAGGAGCTTCTCAATGAGTCTGAAAACACCGGATTGGGTGAAAAACGCCGTTTTTTATCAGATCTTCCCGGATCGCTTTCGCCGCAGCGGCCGCGCCGATCTGCCCGCCGGGCTAAACTTTAAACCCTGGGGAAGTCCGCCCGAGGAGCAGGGTTTCCAGGGAGGAGATCTGTTTGGGGTGGCAGACAGTCTGGATTATCTGGCCGACCTGGGTATTACCGCGATTTACCTGTGTCCCATTTTTTCCTCGGCCGCCAACCACCGCTATCACACCTTCGATTACTTTCAGGTGGACCCTCTGCTGGGTGGGGAAGCCGGCTTGCGCGAACTGCTGGACCGGGCCCATCAACGCGGTATGCGGGTGGTTCTGGACGGGGTGTTTAACCATGCCAGCCGCGGCTTCTGGCCCTTTCATCACATCCTGGAAAACGGCGGGAATTCCCCCTATCTGGACTGGTTTATTATCCGGGACTGGCCGCTGCGTCCCTACAGCAGCAACAAACACAATCCTCCCAACTACGACTGCTGGTGGAACCTGCCCGCCCTGCCCAAACTGAATGTGGACAACCCGGATGTGCAGGATTACATCCTTAAGGTAGCCCGCCACTGGATCGATTTCGGTATTGATGGCTGGCGCCTGGACGTTCCCGAGGAAATCGACAACCCGGATTTCTGGCGGCGTTTCCGCAATACGGTCAAGGCGGGCAATCCGGAAGCCTACATCTGTGGGGAAATCTGGCGCATTGCCCCGGAATGGCTGGAAGGTGACCGCTTTGACGCGCTGATGAACTATCCCTTCGGCGAGGCGGGGCTGTGTTTCCTGGGCGGTAAAAAGCTGCGCGCGGAGTATCAGCATGGGGAGTTTTACAAGCTGGAACCCATCGATGCTGCGGGGCTTCGCCAACGTTTGGACCGCCTCACCAGGGCCTACTCCTGGGAAGCAATCTGCGCCCAGCTGAATCTTTTTGACAGTCACGATACCGCGCGAATCCACTGGATGCTCGGCGAGGATCGGGAGGCCCTGCGCCTGGCGGTGTATTACCAGATGACCATGCCGGGCGCTCCCTGTGTTTATTACGGGGATGAAATCGGTCTGAGAGGGGCGCACGAACCCTTTTCCCGCGAAGCATTTCCCTGGGAGTCCCGGGAAAGCTGGGATGAGGATGTCCTCAAATTGTATCAGGAGGCCATTCGCCTGCGTCACGAGCACCCGGTTCTGCGCACCGGCTCCCTGCAAATCCTCCATGCAACCGGCCATACGTTTGTTTTTTTGCGCCGTCTGGAAGATACCAGCATGGTGGTGGCCTTCAATGCCGCATATCAGCCCGCCGAAGTATCGGTGGATGGTGTGCCGGCCCGCGGCCAGTGGCAAAACCTGACCGGCAGCGGCGAGGCCCGCGCTGCGGGAGAAAAAATAACCCTCTCCATGCCCGCCCGTTCGGTGATGATTTTGAAATAGGTTTATGGAATTTCGGCGCCTGCTGCATCTATTATAGGTGCAGCAGAGCAACGCGATAAGAAAGATCCCCCTGTTGTTGCCCGCCCTGGGGGTAATGGGGGGAATTGCCGCCGGGTATTTCAGTGAAATTCCCCCGGTAGCCATACTGCCGGCGTTGCTGTTGGCGGGGTGGCTGTGGCGCCGGAAATCCGACCGTCCCCGGGAACTGATTGCGCTTGCCCTCCTCTTTGCTACAACAGCCTGGTGGCACGCCGAAATCTGGGAAGCCCAAAACAGCGAACATCCCATGAAGGGCGCCCTGCCGCTGGCGGTGGACTCCCTCAGTGGAACCATCCTCCCTCAAAGCGCCGCAGGCGGCAACAGTCGCCTGCTGTGGGCGGATAGCTGCTGGAAGGCCGGTCGCCCGGTCCCTATCGGGGCCCGGTTCCTGCTTTATTTCCCCGAAAATATGGATGCACCCCCTGCGGGAAGCCGCTTGCTTTGTCGCGCCGTTCTGGTGGATTCCCTGAGCCCTCCCCGCAATCCCGGCGCTTTCGATGCCCGGGAGTATTACGGCCGGGATGGCATTTGGGGGAAAGTGCGGATCCGGGATGTTCGCCAGGTGACCCTGCGGGAGGGCGCCGGCCCGCCCTTCCGGCCCGCCCTTTTTCTGGCCCGGCGGCGTCAGTCCCTGGCCCATCGTCTGGAGAGAGGCCTGGAACCCGAAGCGGCGGCATTTGTGCAGGCCCTGTTGCTGGGTTTGCGCAAGGACCTGGACGGGGCGATCACCGAAAATTTCCGCCGGGCCGGGGTTGTTCACGTGCTGGCCATCAGCGGGTTGCACGTCGGGTTTTTCGGGGGGATGGTGTATCTGATGCTCTCTTTCCTGGGCATCGGGTTGCGTTGGCAAAGTGTGTGGACCGCTCTTCTGGTTTGGCTGTACGCCCTGATGATCGGCACGCCCTCGGTAATCCGGGCTGCGCTAATGGGCACCCTGGTGCTGGTGGGAATGGTGTTGGAGCGCCGGGGGCACTTGCTGAATGCCCTCTGCGCCGCCCTGATCCTGATGCTGGTTTGGCAACCCATGCAGCTTTTCGGGGCGGGTTTTCAGCTCTCTTTCGCGGCGGTTGGGGGTATTGGGTACGGTTATTCGCGCCTGGCGGGGCTCAGCCTCTGGCTGGACGACCTCGCTCTTCCGGAAAGAGTCAAAAAGGGCTACCGGCTTTGTATCGGGGATCCGCTGCGAATTTCCCTGGCCACCCAATTGGCTACCCTGCCGGTACTGTGGTGGCATTTTCAGGAGATCTCCCTGATCGGCCTTGTCCTGAATTTGCTGATTGTGCCGCTCACCGGTTTGCTGCTGATGGGCAGTTTCGCGTGGATCTCGCTGGATGCCCTGCATCCGGTTCTGGGATCGGGGTTGGCAGAACTGCTCAGCCGGGTTGTCGGATGGGAAATAAGCCTGGTGGGTCGGGCCGCGGATCTGCCCGGGGCCGCTTGCCAACTGCCGCAGCTGGAACTACCGGGATTGGGATTGCTGCTGGCCCTGGTGGTGGCGGCCTTCAATATTGCCTGGTGGTGGCGGGATCGCCTGAAGCGCTGTCTGGTTCTAACCCTCTTGATCTCCTTTGCCACCCTGACCACGGTTTTCGATGGCAAAACCCATCTGGTAATGCTGGATGTCGGGCAGGGTGATGCCATGCTGTTGCGCACCCGGGTCGGTGAGGGTGTTTTGATTGATTGCGGTCCCTCCGGCCCCTTTTTCTCCCCTTACCGCCAGGCTATTGCCCCGGTGGCGAAACAGCTGAATATCCGAAGCCTGCGAGCGGTGTTTATCAGCCATTTGCATGCCGACCATTACGGTGGGTTGCCGGAAATACTCCGGCAAATGACCGTGGATTCCCTGTATTTGCCGGAGATGGCGGTTGAGCTGCCGGCACTGGACAGTGTCCGGGTCTGGTGCGCCCGCCAAAAAACCGGAATCCGGATGCTGAAGGCCGGAGATATTGTCGCGATGCGCGGCGGGGAGCGTTTTTACACCCTGGGACCGGTGCCCGGCGCGACCGTTCCCCTGGACGAACATTCCTTGAACGACGGATCCCTGGTCCTGAAATTTGTCTCCGGGGAGGTCTCCGCTTTATTGGTCGGGGATTTGGAAGGGCCCGGCGAAATCGCCCTGCGAAATTGGGCAGAAATGCTGGCGGCGCCGTTGCTCAAGACCGGGCATCACGGCAGCGCCACTTCCAGCTCACCTGCATTTCTGGATCTCATCCGCCCCCGCATTGCCCTTATTTCCTCGGGGAAATACAACCGGTTTGGTCACCCTGCTCCTAACACACTCAACGAATTTATTCGCCGCAAGTGCCAAATCCGGAGAACCGATCGCGCCGGCGCAATATGGATGACCCGTCAAAACAGCCAATGGCGGGAAAAAAATTGGCGTTGATGGCATAAATATGCAGGTTCCCTGAAATAAACAATTTTGTAAATTGTGAACTAAAGCCTAATTATTTAGCCAAAATGGTCGAAACTACCTACCATATCAATAAAGGTGTCCATTGTTTATCTCGCGCCTTCGGCGCATTATGTTCTCGATCTGCTCCAACCGGCCCATACTATTTTTAGCTCCGCCATTCCTAACGCCTTTGCTTCGGCGTTCTGTTGTTTATGCTATGGGCTATTACCGGGATTTTCCCGATCAGGCTGCCTGACATGAATTTATTTCGCTATATCTCAAAATGGTCCTGGCTGGTTCTGTTGCCGCCGGTCTTTTTTTCAGCTTATTGCTACTATCTGATCACCGAGGTTAATACCCTTCAGGAGCAGGTGGACAACAACGTCTATACCATTACCCTGCTTTCTTCCCTGGAGCGTTCCTTCGAAAAATTCTCCGAGGTCTGGGACTACGACAACGACCCCGCCGGCGCCCTGGCTTACTGGGACAGTCTGGATGCGGATTTTCAGAAAAGAATGTCCCGAATTCCCTGGAATTCCCCTTATACCCCGGGACTGGATTCCTTCAACGTCCCCATTGCCGCCAGCAAGGCCGATCTGGACAGTCTGGCCCGCCCTCTTTTTGCCGGAAATATCTTGTCCGAAGAAAATCACAAGGCCGGTGCTTTTGTGCAAATCCATACCCATGCGGCGGGTTTGATTCGCGGGGCCAAATTTAAAGCCCGGATAGCGCTATCCGACATTTCGGAGAACCTTCAGGATAACTGGAACGCCCTTACCGCCATGATTTGGCTGCTGTGTTTGGTCACCTTCCTGTTCAAATTCGATTTGATCTGGTCGCATGCCAAAACCAATCGCCTCCGGGAGGTGGAACAGGCTCTGACCAACAGCCGCGACTATTTCCGCAGGGTTTTTCAGCAAGCGGGTGTGGGCATTTGTATGATCGACGTGAATAGCGGGGCGGTGGTGCGGGCCAATCCGGCTTTTTGCGAGATGCTGGGCTACACCGAAAACGAGGTGGCGCGCAAAAACTTTGTCGATCTAAGCCTTCCCCGGGAGCAAAAAAACCTGAAGGCCTTTTTCCAGGAGATCATCGAAGGCGGCCAGGACGGGCGTCGATTGGAAAGCCGCCTGATAACCTACCACGGCAAAGTGGTTTGGACCTCGGTGAGCGCCGCCTTGCTGCTCGACATTCATCAAAAACCGGAGTTCTGTCTGGCGATCGTAGAAGATATTTCCGCCCGGGTCAGCTTCCAGGAGGCCCTTCAGGAAAGTCAGGAGCGGTATCGCATGCTGGCGGACACCTCCTCGGATATGATTACCCGGCATTCCCAACAGGGCGATTTTATTTACGTATCCCCGGCTTGCCAGGGCATCCTGGGATACGATCCGCATCAAATGGTTGCCAGGAACGTTCGCGATATTATCCACCCGGACGATTTGCCGGATCTGCTAAACTATTGGCGGGAAGTTCTCGGGGAGGAAAAGAAGCGCACCCCTTTCGAGTTCCGCGCCTATCGCCAGGACGGCCAAGTTGTCTGGCTGGAGGCGATGGCCAAACAGGTAACCCAACCGGACGGGCAGAATTCCCGGGAAACCATCGCGGTAAGCCGGGATATCACCGCCCGCAAGGAGGCGGAACTGGCCCTGGCCAGGGCCCATGAAGAGCTGGAAAGCCGGGTTGAGGAGCGCACCGCCCGCCTCGAAATTCTCAACCGCTCCCTGCGCGAAGAAATTTCCCAGCGTATCGAAGCCGAGGAACTGCTGGAAAAAACCCTGCGGGAAAAGGAGCTGCTGCTCCGGGAAATTTTCCATCGTGTCAAAAACAACATGCAGGTCATCTCCAGCCTGATGCAGTTGCAGGAAGAAGAAAGCCGGGATCCCGTGGTGCGCAACACCCTCAAGGAAAGCCGGGATCGCCTCTCGGCCATGGCCCTGCTGCACGAGGGCCTGTACCAGGCCAAGGATTTGTCCACGGTGGATCTGGGCCAGTATTTCGGCAACCTGATTCGCTTTTTGCAAAATTCGTATCTGCTTTCCGGGTCCGATCGGGTCATGCTGGGATCGGAAATCGAACCGGTGAATTTGAAAATCGATTCGGCCATTCCCCTGGGGCTGGTGGTAAACGAGTTGATTGCCAATGCTTTTAAATATGCTTTTCCGGCCGATCGCTCTTTCCCGGAACGCCCCGAAATTTTTGTCCGTTTTGGTAAAGAACCCCTGGGGGATAACTATCGTCTGGTGGTAAAAGATAATGGGGTGGGTTTGCCGCAAAATCTGGATATCCGCAATGCCAAATCCTTTGGATTGAAGTTGGTGAACCTGTTAGCCCGACAGCTCAACGGGACGTTGGCCGTAACATCGGAGGGTGGCACGGAAATCAGCCTTACCCTTCCTGAATCGCCTTACAAGGAACGCGTGAATTATGGCGGCAAGGAAAATTCTCATCGTTGAAGATGAGGTTATCATCGCGGAAACCATCCGCCGGGATCTGATTAGCCTCGGGTATCAGGTGGTCGATTCGGTTTTGTCCGGGGAGGATGCGGTGCAATCCGCCTGGCAATACCGTCCCGACCTGGTCCTGATGGATATCGTGCTTCAGGGTGAGATGGACGGCCTGGTGGCCGCGGAAAAAATCCAGAAAGAACTCAATATTCCGGTGGTGTTCCTCACCGCCAACTCCGATCGCAATACCGCCGAGAAGGTCAAAAATACCCGGCCTTACGGCTATTTGCTCAAACCCTTTCAGCAAAGCGAATTATACACCGCCATCGAAACCGGTTTGTACAAACACCAGACCGAAACCGCCCTCCGCGAGAGCGAACGATGGCTGACGGCCACCCTCGACCATATTAACGACGGGGTCGTTTCGGTAGATGCCGACGGAAAGGTGGTGCTGTGGAATCCCGTCGCCGAACTGCTGACCGGATTCCGTCGCCGCGCTGCCCTGGGGAAGTCTCTCTCCTCGCTGATCCACCTGACCTGCGCGACCTCCGGGAAATTTTTCCCGCTCTCCGCAGCTGGTATTAATGATCTGTCTCGCGAGTTGAAGGGAGAAGGGTTGCTTTACGTCGGGAAACGCGACGGGATACCCGTTGAAGCCAGCCTTACCCCCATTCGCATCAGCTCCTCGCTGAAAGGAGCCGTGCTGGTGCTGCGGGATCTGCGGGAGCGCATCGACGCGGCAAGGAGCCTTCAGGAAAGCCAAAAAGCCAACCTGGAGCTGCAACAGCGCATTCTGGAAGTTCAGAAAATGGACAGCATCGGCCGGTTGGCCGGCGGCATTGCCCACGATTTCAACAATATCCTGACCAGCATCTACGGCTACGCCGCTTTTATGCGCTCCA
>JAGRBF010000231.1 GCA_020434205.1 Calditrichota bacterium
GTCACCCCGGACTTGATCCGGGGCCAGGGCGGCTCCTTTCGGGGAATTAACCGCGAAATCGCGAAAAATTCATGTGTTTTCCCAATGCCAGACACAGTATTCCAGGTGCCCTGTAACAACAAAAGTTCGCCGCGGGCAAAGACTAAACCGATTCGTGCTTTCGCGCTTCCGCGGTTTATGATCAAAAAATGGCCCTGGCGCGTAATGCCCTAACAATCCGGAGGAAAAATGATCATTCGCCTGGTCCTGCCCCTGCTCATTCCCCCGCTGGTATTTGCAATTTGCGCGCTGGGAGATGGCCTCTCCCTAAGCGAGATGCTCTCCGCCATGCTCGAACAATATCAGGCCCGGCGCCAGAACCTCCTGATTACCGGACTCACCGGACTTTTTCCGGTGCTCCTTCTGCAGGGTATTCTATGGCTCTACAGCCGCCGCGGCGGGAATCCCGAGGTTCGCCGGATGATGACCTGGGCCGGGTATGTTCCGATTATCCTGATTTTGATATGGGTTAATTTTGAGTTCTGGCCGGTGTTCTTTCCGGCCCGTACCTATCCCGGATTTCCCCACGGATTGGAATTTGTGATCGGTCCCTTCCTGTATGCCCCGGGGCTGATGTTGGTTGGGGTTGTTTCGGCATGGTTGTTGGGTCGCAAACAAAATTCCCGGGGCTAGTAGACGGTCAATTGTAATGTGGCTACGTCGTCATCCCGGCAATCTTTAGGCCGGGANNNATCCATCGGGACGTTGGGTATGGACCCCGACCCAGTCATCCCGGTATGTTTTAGGCCGGGACCGGGGTGACGGTTAAGAGGTCGCAAATAGTCTAAGCACACTTGACGCCCTAACGAGACAACAATGGTTTCCCGGAACGGGTATTCGGTTGTGCATAGCGAGGGGGACTTCCTTGAATTATTTTATTTTGATATTTTTTTGGGTCGGTTTTCTTTTTGCGCAGGAGGCTCCGCACCTGCTGGTTCGGGTTGGCGATAATGCCGGCTTTTCTGCAGCGGAATATCAGGTTCTGAACGACAGTCTGGCCCGTATCGCGGGGGATCTCGGCTACCGGCTCCATGATGCCGGAACGGATGAAGATGCCGATGCGGTAGTTCTCTTCGTCAATCGCCAGCGGTTGGCCACCTGGCAGCGCCTGACCTTTACCCGCCAGTCCCCGGGAAAACCGGCGGAATCTATCGAAGCGCCTTTTGTCGGTTGGGCGGATTGGGTTTATGCCCCCATCCTGCGCAGAGCCCTGAGCCGCCTTCTGGCGGACACCCGCCAGGCGGAAAAAAATCCGGACCCTTCCGTTTGGGTCGGAGCGGATTCGCAGCCACGCGGCGCCGTAGTGTTCATAGACGGGGAGCTGCAGCGGGGGGCTACTCCCATAGAGGGGCTCGCCCTGAGCCCCGGCAGGCACCATTTTTACTTCCGCCGGGAAAATGCTTTTGCCGATACAACTGTCCGGGTGGAACCGGGCCAAACCTATCAAATAAACCCGCTTCTGGAGATCAAAACGTTTTCCGTAGAAACGGACCCGCCCGGGGTGGCGGTTTATCTGGAAACCCGGTTGCTGGGAGAAACCCCGCTGTCGGTCGATCTGCCACCGGAGACCTTCCGCAAAACGGTCCAGTTCGTCAAGGAAGGGTTTGTGCGGGAGCGGCGAACCGTAGACTTCCGGGAAAAAAGCACCATCCGGATCGGGGACCTAACCCTGCCAAAAGCCGGCTCGGTTCAGGTGGTAAGCGACCCTCCCGGCGCCGCGCTTTTCCTGAACGGCGATTCGATCGGGGTGTCGCCGCTGTGGTATCGGGAAGTGCCCTTCGGGGAAAATGATCTGGAAATTTGCCTGCAGGGTTACCAAACCCGCCGGGAAAAGTTTACCCTGCCGGAAACCCGCCCTTACCAAAAAGTGACCTATCCGCTGACCCCCCTGAACGGCACCCTGCTGCTGGCCGCATTACCGTCCGGCACGGAGTTGAAAATTAACGGGGTGCCCTGGAGCGGAAGTCTGGCGGATTCCATCCGGATTCCCGCCGGAACGGCGCGCCTGGATTTCTTCTGCCCGGGATACCGGCGCTACCGCACCCGGGTAGAGCTCGCTTACGGCGAGAACCATTTCCTGGCGCCGGATTTAAAGCCGCTGAAGCTGTCTCACGCGGTGGGATGGTCCTTACTTTTCCCCGGGGCCGGTCAGCTGTACAGCCGGCGTTACCCGGAGGCAGCTCTGCTCGGTTCCGGAGAGGCAATCAGCCTGGTTCTGATCGGCGCCATGCTCGGCAAAATCGAGGATACCCGTAAGGATATCGCGGAAATCGAATACACCCTCGCCCAGGACATTACCCCCTCTACCCGGTACAACCTGGAGCTTGCCCTGAGCGACCAGCAGGATCAACTGTCCAGCCGGGAGAAATCCCGAAACTGGTTGTTCGGTTTGGCGGGAGCGGTCTGGCTTTACAATATTTACGATGCTTACCGCAATTTCCCCCCGCGCCGGGAACCGCGGTTGTCCCTGGTCCCCACCGAAAAAGGTCTGGCGCTTTCACTTAAATTCTAGCGGAGGATCTTATCCCTTCCCTGAATAGTCTTCTGAGAGAAATCCGCGCCTGCACCCTTTGCGAGGCGCATCTTCCCCTGGGTCCCTCCCCGGTGCTCTCCGCGGCCCAAAATTCCCGGATTTTGTTGATCGGTCAGGCCCCGGGGAAAAAGGTGCATTTATCCGGGATTCCCTGGGATGATGCCAGCGGGGATCGTTTGCGGGAATGGCTCGGTTTGTCCCGGGAGCCATTTTACGACAGCGCCGTCCTGGCTTTGGTGCCGATGGGATTTTGTTATCCGGGGACCGGGAAGTCCGGCGATTTGCCTCCCCGGACCGAATGCCGGGAGCAGTGGCATGGGAAACTTCTAAGCCATCTTGCGGAAGTGCGCCTGACCCTGTTGGTGGGGCAATACGCACAGGCCGCCTATCTGGGGGAGCAGCGCCGGGCAACCCTTACCGAAACCGTCCGGGCCTGGCGGGATTACGCGCCGGGTCGCTTTCCCCTGCCGCATCCCAGTCCGCGAAACAATATCTGGTTGAAGAAAAATCCCTGGTTTTCAGAGGATCTCCTGCCGGAATTGCGCCAGGCAGTTGCCGCCGCGCTGACCCAATCGTAGAAACCCGTAATCCTTTCTCCCCGGAAACCGTCAGAAAAAAAGAGAACGGTGCAAAAGGAGAAAAAATTGCGACATTCCCTTGTTTTCCTGGTCCTGCTGACTGTTTTTTCCGGCGCTTCCGCACAGACAGCAGAAAGCCCCCTGCAACCCTACATCCGCAGTCTGGAAAAGGAAGGAATGCCGCCCCGGGATTTCGTCCTGAAACAGCTGGAAAAATTCGACCTTCTCATTTTTGACGACGCCTGGCATC
>JAGRBF010000232.1 GCA_020434205.1 Calditrichota bacterium
ATTTCCTCAATGGTGGAGGAAATCTCTTCGATGGTGGCGGCCTGGTCGGAGGCTCCCTGGGCGATTTCCTGGGAGGTGTTGCGAAATTCCAGGCTGCCCTGGTTCACCGATTCTGCGGAATCCCGGACCCGGGAGATAATGCTGCGCAATTGTTCGGCCAGATCCCGGAAGGCGGTGGCCATAATGCCGATCTCATCTCCGCTTTCCACCAGGATCTCCACGTCCAGATCCCCATCGGCAAGCATGTGGGAGCGGTCGGAAAGATTGATAATCGAGCCGGCTACCTTGCGGCTGAACCACACCGCGAAAACCCCGAACAGGGTCAGAATAAAAAGAATACCGGCCATGGCGAAGTTGCGGAGGAAGCTGTACTGGCTTTCGATATCGTCGAAGAACAGGCTGGCGCTGATCGTCCACCCCCACGGTTTAAAATACCGGGCGGAGGCCCATTTGGGCAGAACCTCGCTGCCGCCGGGTTTGGCAACCCGGAATTCCAGCTCGGCGCTTCCCGCCGCGCGCGCCCCGCTGACCAGTTCTTTAATGTAGGCGACCCCGCTTTCGTCGGTCAGATCGCCCCGATGGCGAAGTTCCTGAGTGGGGTCGGTGGGGCAGACCCTGCAAATCAGCTGATCGTCGTCGACCTGAATGGTCCCGTCCGGTTTAAAACTCAGCACCCGCAACCGGTCCCGAGCCAGCTCCTGAGCTTCCGCCTCGGTGAGTTTGAGCTGCCCCATCTCACCATAGGCGGTGTTGACCACCTCCAGGGCGATGTCGGCATAATTGCGGATCGCCTCCTTGCGCCCTTCAATCATCTTGCCCTTCAGAACCGGTAAAATGACGAAGAACCCGACGATGGTAATGGTAAAATTCCCGAATAAAATCGCGCCGATAATTTTGTGCTTTATGCTGAGTCCCTTCATTACTGCAAACATGAGCCAGGAAATCCTTTTCGTGACGGGTTTTAAAAAGACATTTCTGTTTCGGAATAATCAACCTGCAATTTTCGGGCAGGGCCACTTTGCACCGCTTTTACCGGCACATGGGTTTGCCGCATCTTAAAAAATTCGACTGCTTCCATGAGGGCGGCGGCGTTGTCGGCCACGCCCTGGGCGGCGGCGCTGAGTTCTTCGGCGGCCGCGGCGTTTTTCTGCACCACGGAATCGAATTGCTGGGTGGCTTTATTGACCTCCACAATCCCGATAGACTGTTCGCCGGAGGCGGCGGAGATCTCCTGAATCATTTCCGCGGTTTTCTGGATGTCGGGCACGATGGCCTCCAGAATGCGGCTGGTTTCCTCGGCGACTTCCCGGGAGAGGGTGGCGGTTTCCACGATTTCGCCGGCGGCATCCTGGCTGCGTTCGGCCAGTTTGCGCACCTCAGCAGCCACTACCGCAAAACCCCGGCCGCTATCCCCGGCGCGGGCTGCTTCGATGGCGGCATTGAGGGCCAGCAGATTGGTCTGGCGGGCGATTTCTTCGATGATCATGATTTTCTCGGTGATCTCGTGCATCGCGGCCGCGGTGCGTTTGGCCGCTTCCCCGCCGCGTTTGGCGGATTCTGCGGAGGTGATGGCGATTTTTTCGGTATGGCGGGCATTGTCCGCATTGAGCTGAACGTTGGCGGAAATTTCCTCAATGGTGGAGGAAATTTCTTCGATGGTGGCGGCCTGGTCGGAGGCTCCCTGGGCGATTTCCTGGGAGGTGTTGCGAAATTCCAGGCTGCCCTGGTTCACCGATTCCGCAGACCTTTTGACCTGGGAGATAATGTTGCGCAACTGGTCGGCGAATTCCTGAAAGGAGTTGGCCATAGACCCGATCTCATCCTGGCTGTCGACCGAAATATGAATGTCCAGATTCCCCTCGGTTAAATCCCGGGAGGCATCGGCCAGATGGTTAACCGATTGGGAAATAGTTTTGCTGATCCACAACCCGAACAACCCGAACAGCACCATAAAGGCCAGCGTTCCCCCCAAAAAGAGGAAGCGGATATTGGCAAATTGGGCATCGATATCGTCGAAGTAGAGGCCGGTGCCGACCGCCCAACCCCAGGGCTGGAAGTATTTTACGTAAGCCCATTTGGGGGTGGATTCGCTTTCCCCGGGTTTGGGATACCAGTATTCAAAATAAAATTCCCCGTGGGTTTTGGCGCCATCCACCATGCTTTTGATGAGGTTGGTGCCGCGGGTATCAGTCAGCTCGCCGCGGTATTTCAGCTCGGTTTCCGGCTTGGGGGGATTGACCATGTTGATGTATTGGTCGTTGTCCACGAAAAAATAGCCGTTGGGGTCGTAGCTCAGGTGGCGAATTTCGTTGCGCGCCTGGATCTGGGCTTCTTCCAGGCTCAGGTTCCCCGCCTGAAAGTCCTTATAAGTCGTTTCCAGAATACCGACGGCAATTTTGCCATAATTTTTCAATGCCTCTTTTTTATCCAGCACCATGCGATCCTTGAGCATGGGCATCAGAAAAAAGATCCCCACTGCAGCAATCAGGAAATTACTGAACAGCACCGCGAAGAGAATTTTATACTTGATGCTGAGATTCTTGAACAGAGCCATCATAACCGGTCACTCCTTTGCCTGGTTTCGGAAACGCGCTTCGTTTTTTTGCCGTCAGAGGGTTCCTTCCCCCACACCCTGAACCGGTTTTATTATCGTCCCTGCTTGAAATTAAATGAGGCCCTTCCCCAAAATTTGCCGGGGCCGGGGGAAGGGTGGTTTACACTTTTTCAGTTTCTCGCCCGGAGAAATGCAACATCTGCAAACTTTCCCCGTCTTTGTGACCATGGGCCCGGAGAGCGGGACCTGCTAGAAGCCGAAAATTAAAGCTTGTCCCATAAACAAACGTCGGAGTATACCATGTCCAGGAAGAAACTATTGATTATCGCCGGAGCGGTCGTTGTGGTGGCCATCGCCGCCACCTCATTCCTGAAGTCCGGAGAGGAAAGCAGCGCTATCGCCGTGGAAACGGCCAGGGTGGAGCGCCACGCCCTGGTTCAAACCGTTTCGACCACCGGTCGTATTCAGCCCAAAACTCAGGTCAAAATCAGCGCGGACGTTAGCGCCAAAATTATGCGCCTGGGGGTTAAGGACGGCGACTGGGTGGAAAAAGGCGATTTTTTGGTAGAGCTGGACGGGGAACGCCATCGCGCCGCGGTGGAAAGCGCCGAAGCCAACCTGCGCTCTTTCCAGGCCAACGCCAAACTGGCCCGGGAAAATATGATCAAGGCTGAAAAGGATTACCAACGCACCAGCGAACTTTTCGCGCAAAAGCTGGAATCCCAGGCCACCCTGGACGCCATGCGGGCCGCTTATGAGGTGGAAAAAGCCCGCCATGCCTCCAATCTCGATCAGGTTGAGCAGGCCAAAGCCTCCCTCAAACAGGCCAACGACGATTTGTCCAAAACCCGCATTTTTGCCCCCATGTCCGGCACGGTGAGTCAGCTGAATAAAGAAGTCGGGGAAATTGCCCTGGGCTCCCAGTTTCAGGAAGACGTAATTATGGTGGTTTCCAACCTCTCCGGTATGGAGGCCCTGGTGGACGTCGATGAAAACGACATTGTTTCCGTTTCCCAGGGAGATCGCGCCACCATCGAGGTCGATGCCCTTCCCAATGTGGTCTTTACCGGAATCGTGTCGGAAATTGCCAACTCTGCCAAGATCAGCGGGGAAGGCAGCACCGATCAGAAAACCGATTTCGAGGTGAAAATTGCCATCGAAAATATCGAAGGCAGCACCGCGCAGAAGCAGAGCAGCGGAAATGCCGAGGTCAAATTTGCCGGCAATACCGCCCAGTCGGAATTGCGTCCGGGCATGACCGCCAGCGGCGAAATTGTCACCGAAACCCGCGACAAAGCGATCGCCGTGCCCATTCAGGCGGTGGCGGTGCGCACCCCCGATCAGTTGCTTAACCCGGCTGCCGCTCCCCAACCGGCCGCTGAGGGCGAAGAGGCCAAACCCCGCTTTACCCCGGATAAGGACGGTTTCGTCTCGGTGGTTTTTGTGGTGAATGGCGGGAAAGTGGAAGCACGGCAGGTATCCACCGGCATCCAGAGCGAAACCCATATCGAAATCCTGGACGGGATCGCCGAGGGTGAAGAAGTGGTGGTCGGCAATTACCGGGCCATCAGCAAGGACCTCTTCGACGGAGCGGAAGTGACCACCGGCGCTGGCAGCAATGAAGAGGCTCTGGCTCAAAAGGGATAGCAAATCTCCGTAACTTAATCGCAACGTTCACAAGGGTTTATCATGGCACTGGAAATTCAAAACATCACCAAAATCTACAAAATGGGGCAGGAAGAAGTGCGAGCCCTGCGTGGGGTTAGCCTCTCCATCGCCAAAAACGAATACGTGGCCATCATGGGGCCGTCCGGCTCGGGAAAATCCACCATGATGAACATCGTGGGCTGTTTGGACACCCCCACCTCCGGCGAATATTTCTTCGACGGGGAGGACGTAAGCAAAATGGATCAGGACCAGCTGGCCGATATCCGCAATCGCAAAATCGGGTTTGTTTTCCAGACCTTCAACCTGCTGCCGCGTTCGGACATCTTTCACAACGTCGAATTGCCCCTCATTTACGGCGGGTTGTCCTCGTCCAAACGCCGGGAGTTGGCGGAAGCCGCCATTGAGCGGGTGGGGCTGGCCGATCGCATTCGCCACAAGCCCAACGAACTTTCCGGGGGACAGCGCCAGCGCGTCGCCATTGCCCGGGCCCTGGTCAACAATCCTTCCATTATCCTGGCGGACGAGCCGACCGGTAACCTGGACAGCCGCACCGGCGAGGAGATTATGGGCATCCTGGACGGATTGCATCAGGCCGGAAATACCATCATTCTGGTAACCCACGAGGACGATATTGCCCGCCATGCCCACCGGATCGTGCGGTTGCGGGACGGGCTGATCGAAAGTGATGAGCGGGTCGGCGCAATGGTGGCCCAATAAATTCCCAACCCGATATCGGAACGGATTATGCGATTTATCAGAGAATTTCTGGAATCCCTGCGCATCGCCTTCGACGCCTTGCGCGCCAATAAAGCCCGCGGGCTGCTGACCACCCTGGGTATCGTCATCGGAATCGTGGCGGTGGTAACCACCATGACCGCCGCCAACGGCCTGGCCAATGCCTTCCGGGAAAGTATTTCCGCCATCGGCACCGACGTGCTGTATGTGTCCCGCTCTCCCTGGGTGCAGATGGGGCGCAATTTCGATCTGCGCAACCGCCCCAACCTCAACCTCAAGGAAAGTGAAAAGCTCAGCGCCAAGCTGGTTTCCGCTCAGGCGGTCAACCCCACCACCGGCACCAACCGCCAGGTTAAGTTTCAGTCCAAAACCATCGAGGACGTCAACATCGTCGGAACCACCGATCGCCAGATGATGGTCTCCAATTCGGTGCCGGAATACGGGCGATTTCTGACTGCCTTCGACGTGCAAAGCCGCAAGAACGTCTGTGTGATCGGACATGAGGTCAAAAACCGCCTGTTCGGCAGCGCCAATCCCATTAATCAGGACATGCGCATCGGCCGCCGCCGTTTCCGGGTGGTCGGGGTTATGGAAAAGCAGGGTACCGCTTCCTTTTTCGGCGGACCTAACTTCGATATGCAGGTTTTTGTGCCGGTAACCTCCTTTGTTAAGGCTTTCGGCAGCACCAACCGCAATTTTAACTTCGCGGTAAAAGCTCCTTCCCAGGAGGCTATGGCAGATTTCGAATACGAGCTGGTGGGCGAAATGCGCAAAATCCGCCGCCTGAAGCCCGCTGAAAAGGACAACTTTTCCATCAACCAGATGAATACCCTGCTGGATGCCTATAACAACGTGATGGGGGTAATCGTGATGGTGGGGCTGTTGATCACCAGCGTCTCTCTGTTTGTGGGAGGCATCGGGGTTATGAACATCATGTTTGTTTCGGTAACCGAGCGCACCCGGGAAATCGGGATCCGCAAGGCCATCGGGGCCCGGCGCCGCACCATTTTGGCTCAGTTCCTGTTTGAAGCTTCCACTATTTGTTTGATCGGCGGGCTGGTGGCCATCCTGCTCTCCATGGGGGTAACGGCTTTGATCAACAACCTGCTCATGCCGGCCAGCATTTCCATGCCCATCGTGGTGGTGGCCCTGGCGGTGGCGGCCGGCACCGGCATCCTGGCCGGGCTGATTCCAGCCATCAAGGCCTCGCGCCTCAACCCCATCGAAGCCCTGCGCTACGAGTAACTACAGGACCGGGGGACCAAAAGACGATCCTAAGATCCTAGGATCCTAAGAAGGGTTTGGCAAAGTTAACATCATTAAAACTCCTGGCGCCTTGGTGCCTTCGCGGTTAAAAAAGGACCCAATTATGTTGATATTCGAAGCTTTCAAAATGGCCGTGTCTGCAATTATGGCCCATAAACTGCGCTCCTTTCTGACCCTGGTGGGCATTATTGCCGGGGTTGCCTCCATCATTGCCATCATGACCGGCATTTCGGTGATCCAGAATACCATGGAAAAGGAAATGAGCGTGCTTGGCAACACCGTATTTCAGGTGCAGAAATGGCCGGCCGGGGGCTTCAACAACGATGTCGACTGGCGCAAGATCCAGCGCCGCAAACCGGTAACCGTGGAAAACGCCGATATCATGCGCGAAAAGGTAAAAACGGTGGATCTGGTGGGGGCGGAGCTGTGGGACTTCGGGCATACCGTTCAGTTCCGCGGGGAAAAGATGGACAACATCGCCACCATTTGCGGCGGCACCCCGGAATATCCGGAAAACAACACCCACTACCTCTATATGGGGCGCAACATCACCAACGAAGACATCAAGGTGGGGCGCAATGTGGTGGTTATCGGATATAACATTGCCGAGGTGCTGTTTCCCTACATCGACCCGATTGGAAAAACCATCAAAATCGACGGGTATAAATTTCGGGTGGTGGGGGTTTTCGACGAAAAGAGCTCGGCCATGGGCGGCAATTACGACAACTACCTGCTGATGCCCATTACCCGTTTTACCCGGATGTTCGGCCTGCGGGATCGCTGGGGAAATCAGCGTTCGGTGAACGTCACGGTGCGCGCCAAGTCCGCCGAGCTGGTCGACACCGCCATCGAGGAAGTGCGGATGGTGCTGCGCCAGGCTCGTCAGGTCCCCCCCAGTGAGGAAGACGATTTTACCATTTTCACCAACGACAGCCAGATCCGCTCCTTCAACCAGGCTACCGCCGGGGTAAAAGTGGGGGCTTTTGTGATCGGCATTATCGCCCTGGTGGTCGCCGGCATCGGGATTATGAACATCATGCTGGTTTCGGTAACCGAGCGCACCCGGGAAATCGGGGTTCGCAAATCCCTGGGCGCCCGCCGCAAAACCATCCTCATTCAATTTCTGATGGAAGCGATTATCCTCTGCAATATCGGCGGGATTTTCGGGGTAATTGTCGGGTTTGGGCTGGGTAACGTGGTGACCATTTTTACCGGCTTTGCCGCCAACATTCCCATGGAGTGGGCGGTCGGCGGGCTGCTGTTCTGCTCGGCGGTGGGCATTTCCTTCGGCTTCTGGCCGGCGGTGGTGGCCTCCCGACTGGACCCCATCGAAGCCCTGCGCTACGAATAACCGCCCCGGAAGACTATTGGACCGGAAGACAGAAAGACGATCCTATGATCCCAAGATCCTATGATGAAACCCTCAAAGGATCAAATAATCTTAGGCCGTGTATACAATTATCTAAATTCCCCAATTTTGGGCCTTTTGGCCTCTCTATTCGTTGCTTTTCTCGGCCGATACGCTGCATCGCCCCTCAAAAAGCGCCTTTAGAGAACCCAAAATTCACTAAAATTCACTAAATTTTCTAATTGTACACACGGCCTAGGATCGCTTTTGGTCCTTCAGTCCTTTAGTCCTTTAGTCCTATGGTCCTTCTGTCCTTCTGTCCTCAAGTCCATAAGTCCAACGGTCCTTCTTCCCGTTCCCCGCTATCGCCCCATTTTGCCCACCTTTTCCGTTGCAAACGACCTGGTTTGTGTATATTTTGAGAAAAAATGTGTATGGAGATAGTATGAGAACCAATATTGTCATCAATGACAATCTGATGCGCCGGGCCCTGGAATTGTCGGATAAGAAAACCAAAAAGGCGGTGGTGGAAGAGGCCCTTGCACTATTGGTCAAAATGAAGCAACAGGTCTCTATTCGTCGTTTGAAAGGGCGCCTCACCTGGGAAGGCGATCTGGAGGCAATGAGGCGTGATCAATGACCCTGGTCGATTCGTCCGTCTGGATCGCCTACTTCAACGGGGAAAACACTCCACAAACCCGGCTTCTGGACAACCTGCTCAATGAAGAAATCGTCCTGATGGGGGACCTCATCTTAACCGAAGTGCTTCAGGGGTTTAGTAAGGAAGAGGATTTCCTTCTGGCCCGGGAAGCCTTGAGCAACCTGGAATGTGTAACCCATGGAGGACCTGAAATTGCTTTGGCCAGTGCCCGGAACTTTCGGGCCCTTCGCCGCAAAGGGATCACGGTCCGTAAAACGATTGACGTTCTCATCGGAACATTTTGTATTGAAAACCAGATCCCGCTACTCCACGCAGACCGCGATTTCGATCCCATGGCGTTACATTTGGGGTTGATGGTGGTCGATACAATATGATGATGGTTCCCCTTTCTTAAAGACGAAAGGCATAACGCTCTTCACTTACGTCATTCGGCGAAGCCGAACAACCATCCACCTATCCAACCATTTTCCCTAGTAGACTGTCAATTATAGTAAGTCCTGTTCGTCATCCCGGCAATCTTTAGGCCGGGATCCATCGGGACGTTG
>JAGRBF010000233.1 GCA_020434205.1 Calditrichota bacterium
TCTAACCACAAGGGACCCAAACATGCCCGACCCGCTTATTCGCATTGAGAATCTGGTAAAACGTTTCCCGATGGGGGAGAACAGCCTGACCGCGCTGGACAACATCAACCTGTCTTTTCAGCGCGGGGAGTTCGCCGGGCTGGTTGGTCCCAGCGGCTCCGGGAAAACCACCCTGCTCAACATCGTTGGCTCTCTGGACGTGCCCACCGAGGGACGGGTAACGGTGCTGGGCAAGGAGGTCGGCAACCTCAGCAACCAGGATGCCGCCGCCCTGCGCAACCATCACATCGGCTTTATTTTCCAGACCTTCAATCTGCTCCCGGTGTATTCGGTGTTCGAAAACGTGGAATTTCCACTTCTGCTGCAAAAGGCTGAGCCGGCCCGGCGCCGCGAGGCGGTGATGCAGGCTCTGGAATGGGTGGGTCTGGCCGACCGCCACGATTCCCGCCCCAATCAACTGTCCGGCGGTCAGAGTCAGCGGGTGGCCATTGCCCGGGCCATCGTCAAAAATCCCGCCCTGGTGCTGGCCGACGAACCGACCGCCAATCTCGATGCCGAAAATTCCCACATCATCCTGAAGATCATGGAAAGGCTCAACCGCGATCTGGACTGCACCTTCCTTTTTTCCACCCACGACGAAAAGGTGATTGGTTATCTGCACCGCAAAATTCAGCTGGAGGACGGGCGGGTAACCGCGGACGAACGTTTCCGGCCATCCCGGGAGGGGGAGGAATGATCTGGCAACTGGCCTTTCGCAATATTCGCCGCGGCGGCATTCGCACGGTGCTTAACGTCGGGGTTCTGGCGCTGGTGTTTATCGCCATCGTATTTATGCAGGGGTTTAACCAGGGCATTCTGGAGCAGGTGAGTCAGGCCAAAATCACCTTTGAAATCGGGGGCGGCCAGTACTGGCATCCCGGCTACGATCCCTTCGACCCGATTGGGTTGATAGACGCGCACGGGCCCTTGCCCGAGGCGCTGGCCACCGCGGTCCGGGAGGGCCGGGCAACCCCGGAGTTGATTATCCCCGGCAGCGTTTATCCCCAGGGGCGGGTGATGGCGGTGCAGATCCGCGGCATCAATCCGGATCAGAAGATTCTCGATTTGCCGCTGGAAGCCCTCAGGGAGGGCAATGGCGATATCCCCATCCTGATCGGCAGCCGCATGGCCTCCGCCGCCAATTTGCGGGAGGGCGATCCCCTTACCCTGCGCTGGCGGGACATTCACGGTACTTACGACGCCCGGGACGCCCGTGTGGCCACGGTGATGAATACCCCGGTGCAGGAAATCGACGCCTCCCAGATCTGGATGAGCCTCGACCGGTTGTACGATCTCACCGGGATGGACGGTCACGCCACGATGGTGGTGATGGCCGGCGGAGAAGGTTCGCAGGCGCCGGAGATCGGGGGTTGGCCCCACAAGTCCACCACCTTTCTGCTGAAAGACCTCACCGCCATGATCCGCTTTCGCAGCATTGCCTCCGGGATCATTTACCTGATTCTGCTGGCCCTGGCGCTGATCGCCATTTTCGATACCCAGATCCTTTCTATCTTCCGTCGCCGTCGGGAAATCGGCACCCTGGTGGCACTGGGGATGACCAGCCGCAGCGTGGTGAACCTCTTTACGCTGGAAGGCGGGCTGCACGGGATTCTGGCCATGTTGGCCGGACTGGCCCTGGGGACCCCGTTGCTGGGATGGGTGGCCAGCAAAGGCATTCCTCTGCCGCAGGCCACCGATAGTTACGGGCTGGCTCTGGGCAATGTGCTGTATCCTGTTTACAGCGCCACTCTGGTGGTGGGAACCGCCCTGGTGGTGCTTCTGGCGGTGCTGGCGGTGAGCTACTGGCCGGCGCGGCGTATCGCCGGATTGTTGCCCACCGACGCGCTGAGGGGGAGGGGAATATGATCCGCTTTCTCATGAAAGGGCTGCTGCGGGACCGTTCCCGAAGCTTTTTCCCGATTGTGGTGGGCGCTACCGGAGTGGCCCTGACCGTTTTGATGCAGGCCTGGATGAACGGCGTCTTCAACAACTTTCTCGATGCCTCGGCCAGGTTCCAGACCGGGCACCTGAAGATCACCACCCGCGGTTACACGGAAGAAGCCAACCAGATGCCCACCGATCTTTCTCTGCTGGGGCTGGATTCCCTGTGCCAAAGCCTGAAAACGGATTTTCCGGATATTGCCTGGTATCCGCGGATCAGCTTCGGGGGGCTGCTGGACATACCGGACGGCAACGGGGAAACCCGCGCCCAGGCTCCGGCCTTCGGCATGGGGATCCAACTGCTGGGGGAGTACCGGGCCGAAACGGAACGCCTGGGATTAACCCGCGCGCTGGTGCGGGGACGGCTTCCCCGGGAACCTGGTGAGATCCTCATCAGCGACGGTTTTGCCCAGCGCCTCGGGGTAGAGCCCGGCGATATCGCCACCCTGATCAGCAGCACCCTCTACGGCAGCATGGCCTTTTACAATTTCCGGATTTCCGGGACGGTGCACTTCGGGATAACCGCCATGGATCGCGGGGCGATTCTCGGGGATGTAGGGGATCTTCAGTCCGCGCTGGATATGGCGGACGGCGCCGCGGAAGTGCTGGGCTTTTACCGGGACGACCGTTTTTCCCTGGAACGCGCCGCCCGCGATGCCGCCGCCTTTAATGCCCGGCAGGGCGGAGATACCTTTGACCTGATCATGAGACCCCTGCAGACCCAGAGCGGCCTTTCCGATATGATCGCCATGGTGCGTTCCGCTCTTTCCATGATGATCTTCATCTTCATTTTCATCATGTTTCTGGTATTGTGGAATGCCGGGCTGATGGGCAGCATTCGTCGCTACGGGGAGTTTGGGGTGCGCCTGGCCATCGGGGAAACCCACGGGGCCATCTACCGCTCCCTGCTGGCCGAATCCCTGGCGGTTGGGGTGGTTGCTTCGGTGGTGGGTACCGCGGTGGGGCTGACGTTTGCCTATTACCTGGAAACCACCGGGATCGACCTGTCGTTTATCATGCGGCGCGCCTCGATGATGATCGACCCGGTGATGCGGGCCAAAATCAACCTCACCAGCTTCTGGATCGGCTGGTTTCCGGGGGTGGTGGCGACCGTTCTGGGAAGCGCGGTTTCGGGATTGACCATCTTCAAAAGACAAACGGCTCAATTGTTTAAGGAACTGGAAGTATGATGCGAAAATCGGTGATTTTTTTGGCGCTGCTGGGATGGGCGGCGGGGCTGCTGGCCGGGGATTTTCCCGACGGGCAGGAAATTTTGCGCAAGGTAGACGAAAATATCCGCGCCCGCAACCGGGTGGTAACCGCCAAAATGGTGATTGGGGGGCGGCGTGGCAACCGCACCATCGTCTCCAAAACCTGGGCGGAAGGGGACAAACGGTCCTTTACCGAATACCTGTCCCCGGCCCGGGAAAAAGGGACCAAAATGCTGAAGCTGGAGGATGAGCTGTGGACCTACACCCCCGCCACCGATCGCACCATCCGCATTTCCGGCCACATGCTGCGCCAGTCGGTCATGGGGTCGGATCTTTCTTATGAGGACATGATGGAGGCAGATCTGCTCAGCGACGCTTACCAGGCCGAAGTTATTGCCGATACCACTCTGGGAGAGCGTCCCGTGTGGGTGCTGGAGTTGACTGCCCGGGGCAAGGATGTCTCCTATGCGCGCCGGCGCGTTTGGGTGGATCGCGAACGATATCTGGCCCTGCGCGAGGAGCGTTTTGCCTCCGGCGGCAAGTTGCTGAAACGCACCGAGGTGGAAGGGGTGATGCGGGTCGATGAGCGTTGGGTGGTCAGCCAGGTGCGCTTTAAGGATATGCTGAAAAGCGGGGAGGGGACCCTCTTTATTATCGAAGAAGTGGCCTTTGACGTGGACATCCCGGCGTCGCGTTTCTCCAAAGCGGCCCTGAAACGTTAGGGCGTCAAGTGTGCTTAGACTATTTGGAACCACTTGACCGTCACCCCGGTATGCTTTTGGGCCGGGGTACATACCCAACGTCCCGATGGATCCTGGCCTAAAGATTGCCGGGATGACGAACAGGACTTACTATAATTGACAGTCTACTAAAAGGCTTTTGGTCAATTGTTGCGCAACAGAAGT
>JAGRBF010000234.1:0-4053 GCA_020434205.1 Calditrichota bacterium
TGCAGGGTCAGATCCGTCCGGTTTCGGTTTTCGCAATTTCGTGATTTCGCGGTTAATGGGCCGGAAATCGCTTCTGGCACGCAACGTCAGCTAAAAGCGAAAATTATATCCCAGAGAAAATCCCATATACTTGCGGCCGATCGAGCTGATGTTGGCCGCAAAAAAGCCGGTCAGGCTGAGATTGCGATACAGCAGGCCGGCATGCGGGGTAACAACCATGTCCATGGTGGACAATATGGTCTCAACCGGTTGCAGACGGCCGTCGCTGGTGGCAAGGTAGGTGTAACCACCCCCCTCGATATCCGAATAGAACTTGATGATCCCGATGTTGATTCCCCCCACCGGGGTTATCCCGCGAAAGGCGTGCCGGGTTAAGCGGAGACGTGTGCCGAGCGTTATCGGGACCGCGCTGAGCCCCACCACCTGAGGCCGGTAGAAATTGGGACCAACAAAGGTGCCCAGCACGTTAAACCGGTAGTAGCCGGATTCCAGGCTCAGTAACATGCGGGGACTGTGCCGGTAGAAAACCGTGCCCCGGAAGCCCCTTCCGTTGGCCACCTGATCGGCAAATTCCCCTTTGGGAATTGCGTTTCCCAGGGCCAGTTCGAAGGTGAAGTTCTCCTGACCCAGAGCGGGCATCATCAGGATGGCCACAAAAACAAAAACGGTGCGCAACATAAATCCTCCCATTTATGGTTACCTCTCAATATTCTGCCATTTGCAAGGCCTGTCAACAGGTTCCTTTTTTTGGGGGTTATTGAACGATGGGCGTCATGTGGCCATTTTCAGACCCGCTTAAAAGCGAAAATTGTAGCCTACTGAAACGCCGGAAAACTCCCGCCCCCCGGCGAGCAGATTAAACTGGTAAAAACCGCTCACGCTGAGGTTGCTGAAAAGCATCCCCTCAGACTCACCTGCATGCGGGGATTGTTTCGAAAAAATACCGATACCCGGAAGCCTTTCCCTTTGGTGGCCAGGTTGTGGAAATTGCCCCTGGGGTGAGCGTTGCCGATTGCAAATTCAAAGGTATATCCATCGGCTGCCAGGGCTGGCACCGCGAAAAACAGGATCAGGGCGATCTGTCCGAAAGTGCGCAACATAAGTCCTCCCATCATGTTTGCACCGATTGAGATGTGGAAAAAATCTGCTCCGGAATGATCTGCGAATCCGGCGGGTTGGCCGGGCGATCATTTTCAACAATAGCGGTGTGGGGAGGAATTTTTGAAAAAAGGGGAATATTTATTTCAGTCCATCAGTCCATCAGTCCATCAGTCCATCAGTCCTCTTGTCCTCCTATCCATCAGCCCAGAATTTCTCCCACCAACTTCTCCAGGGTATCCTGCCCGTAGACATCGTAAAGGGGTTGTTTATCTGCCCCGTATTCCCATTTCACCAGGCGGATGCTGCTGTCGGCGATTTCGATGCCGGTGATGCCGCTCTGGTATAGGGCGCAGCCGGAATTGAAGTAACAGGGTTTGGGGCTGGGACCCATGGGCACGATGTCCCGCTTCATCTCTTTTTCCTGGGCAAGGGCGGCTTCCTTGAGCTTCAGGGTGTGTTCCAGGCTGGTTTTGTTGGGCCCCGCCGGGGCATCGCGCAGGTCGGCCTTCAGGCGAAAAATATCCCCCTCTACAATCTGCGCCCAGGATTTGGAGGCGAAAATGGCCCGGTGGGAGTGCCCGCAAATAAAGATGCGCTCGTTTTTTTGAGCCCATTCATGGCGCTCGCGCTCAAAATCATCGGGAATCATGGACAGGGTGGCGGAGGGAGGGGCGTCGAAGTCGAAAAGGGGTTCGATGATGCGCCCGTAAAGCCAAACCGCCGGGCGGGTAAACCAGGTCAGGTGGTCCGAATCCACCGTGCCCTGATGCCCGTGGCACAGAAGAATTCGGGGAATGCCCTGCCCGTCAGCCAGCTTCAGACCTTCCAGCGGGGGGCGGGATTCGCCGCGGCCGATGCGGATGGGATCCAGCTTGAACTTGATTTGCCAATCGATATCGTGATTGCCGATGATGCGGTACACCTGATCCTCCGGGTAGTCGCGAATCGCCCGGTAAACCGTCTTTTCGTAGTGGCGGCGGATGCTGTCCAGACTGAACTGCCAGAATTCCTCAACATCGCCCAGGAGGATCAGGCTAAAACCCTTCTCCCGATACTGCTCCAGGGCATGGATCACCAGCTTTTCGTTATGGCGGAAATCGTCCGCCCGGCCGCGGTTACCCATGTGCAGGTCGCTCAGGATAAAATAGCGGCGGTCCAGGGTGGGCAGGAGCGGGGTTTGCGGAGAATCCCAGATGGCGTCCAGTTGCTGATGAAGGGAGAGGGACATGGCGAGGGGGTGGTCCTCAGTCTTTCTTGGGGCGGGGCAGAATGTTGAGCTTGCGAAGGGCGCATTTGGCGATGGAAACCCGCGATTTGCGCACCGCTTCGAAGGAGTCGCCGTCCACGTTCAGGGCAAAATAATAACGCCGGTCGTATTTATCCACATAGCCGACATACCACCCCAGGGCCTGCTCCTGTTTGGCATCGAGATAGCCGCCCCCGGTTTTGGCACTTAAGGTGTAATTGGTTTTTTTCTCCAGGACCATCACCTCGACCATCAGGTCCCCGGTTTGCCGGGAAATGCCCAATCGTTTGTCGCACAGGCTTCGCAAAAAGCGTATTTGCTCTACCGCGGAAATCTGCAGGCTGCCGTTCAGCCAGAAATCATCCAGCCCGGAGGAGATATCCATATTGCCGTAGGAAAACTGATCCAGATATTTTTGCATTTGCGCTTCGCCCACGTCCCGGGCTATCTGGCGGTAAAGCGGGACGGTGGAATTTTGGAAGGCTTCCGGAAGAGTTTGCGGGGTTTTCCACACCGCCGGCCACCAGTCCTCGGCCGGGTAGCGGGAGCGGTTCCAGAAGAGGGTATCCTCAATACCGTGCACCACCCCGGTTTCCAGGGCGATCAGGGAATTGGGAATTTTGAAGGTGGAAAACGGGCTGAAGCGCTGTTCGCTGCGCTGGGGATTGTGCACGAAATAGCGGTCGGCGTATTCGTCGTAAATGACAATGGTACCTTCGCGCCCGGCAAAACAGGCCGACAGATCTTCGGGATCTTCCTTGTCGCAAGCGGAGGGGAGGATGCTCAGAAACATCAAAACTGCTAACAGCGATGGAATCTTCATAACGTTTTATCTTGAGTTACGGGTTGCCCGGCAGGCCTGCCCACCGGACTTCATGCGGCTGAAGCAACTACCGGATCAACACCATTCGTTGTGCCAGACGCCGGCCGTCTACCGTCATCTCTATCATATATACGCCACTGCTCGCGGAAAATCCACGCTCATTTTTTCCATCCCAAACAATTTGATGGTCTCCGGCGGGATACCACTCCCGGTCGGCCAAATCCCGAATGCGCTTTCCCTGAATATCGCGAATAACCAGGTTTACCGCCGCGTTTTTTTTCAGGCGGAATCGGACCCGCGTTTCAGGGTTGAAGGGATTGGGATAGTTCGGCAACAATTGAAATTCGGTTGGATAAAACCCGGCGGTTTTTATGCCGGTGGTCAGAAAAAAGTGAATAACCGGCCGGGTGGCCAAAACCACGCTGTCGTTGGCAGTTACCACCGAAACGGTCAGGGTGTCCCTGCCCGGGGAAGCGGGTGGGGTAAGGGGGACCTGAAAAGTGCCGTTGCCGAGATCCTCTACCGTTCCCACCAGGCCATCGCCACTGTTGCGGACCCGCACGATTGGCGAATTGGTTAGCAGGCTATCGGAATTGTTTCTGGGAATAATGGTGATGGTGGCTGCCAGGCTGTCCCCGGCGGGAAGGGAATCGACATCCGCGACAACCTGGGACAGAAAAGGGTCCGGCGTGCCGTAAAGCCCCGTTTTCCACTGATCAAACTGGATGCGCAGCAGGTCTATGGGGTCCACGTTAACCGGAGAATCGGGAACGATTTCCTGCAGGTAGGGGGTGTTGCCGTCCCCGATGCGAACCACCTTGATGAAGGATGATTGGGATGAGGTATTGCGGGAGGCGCAGCGGGTATCCGCCCCGATAATTTT
>JAGRBF010000234.1:4169-4723 GCA_020434205.1 Calditrichota bacterium
TAAAATATTGCCCTGGACGGAAAAACCCGGCCCGTTATGCTGGCCTTTGTAATCAAAGCAGTTGACCCCGGTAAACGCCGCGCTTTCCCCATCGCGGGAAAGGTCCACAATCCCGTACTGGCGCTGGGAGGGATTCCCGGCCACATCGTTGGCCACCAGCCAATCGATAATTTCCTGCGGGGAATCTCCGAGCAGCATTCGGGCCCGGGCGTTTTGCTGGTTGGTGGGGTCCCAGAAGGATTGGGTGTGAATGGCCCCGATGCCTTCCAGCACATCGCTGAGGATAAAGGCGCCCACCCCGTTGATCGGCCCCACGCAGGATGCCCCGGCACTGCCGATTTCGCCGGTCAGGGTATCCACGGCGACAATGGAAAAGGTGTCCTGGGCAATCGCGGGAACCATAAAAAGGGTTATCCAAAACAGAAGGCTTGCTAATTTGGGGCGTTTGATTTTCATCCGGTGCATAAGTATTCCCGATGTCGTGTGAGTCGTTAGGGCGTCAAGTGTGCTTAGACTATTTGGGACCTCTTAACCGTCACCCCGGTATGCTTTTG
>JAGRBF010000235.1 GCA_020434205.1 Calditrichota bacterium
GGCGGCTGGGCGATGTAAACGTTGCCGAACTCGATCAGCTCTTTCATATAGCGGAAGAAAAAGGTCAGCAGCAGGGTGCGGATGTGGGAGCCGTCCACGTCGGCGTCGGTCATGATGATGATCTTGCCGTAGCGCAGCTTCTCCACGTCGAAATCGCCTTCCCCGACCCCGGTTCCCAGGGCGGTGATGATGGTTTTGATCTCGTCGTTGGCCAGAATTTTGTTGAGCCGGGCTTTCTCCACGTTGAGGATCTTGCCCTTAAGCGGCAGAATGGCCTGAAAGCGCCGGTCCCGGCCTTGTTTAGCGGAACCACCGGCTGAATCGCCCTCCACCAGGTAAATTTCGCACTGGGCGGGATCGTTGATGGAACAATCCGCCAGTTTGCCGGGCAGGGTGCTGTTCTCCAGAGCGCTTTTACGGCGGGTCAGTTCCCGGGCCTTTTTGGCGGCCTCGCGGGCTTCGGCGGAGCTGACGCACTTGTCGATAATGCGCCGCCCGATGGAGGGGTTTTGCTCCAGGAACTCGGCCAGCTTCTCGTTGACCACCGATTCGACAATCCCCTTCACCTCCCCGTTACCCAGCTTGGTTTTGGTCTGCCCCTCAAACTGGGGTTCGGCAACCTTGACGCTGATCACCGCGGTTAACCCTTCCCGGGTATCCTCTCCCTGGATGACCACCTTCTTGAGCAGATTGTTGCGGGAGCCGTAGTTGTTCAGGGTGCGGGTGAGGGCGGATTTGAAACCGCTCAGGTGGGTTCCCCCTTCGATGGTGTTGACGTTGTTACAATAGGTAAAGACGTTCTCGCTGAACCCGTTGTTGTATTCGAAGGCGATCTCTACCGCTACCCCTTCCCGTTCCTCTTCCACGGCAATGGGCTTGTGCAGGGCAATGCGGGTTTCGTCGATGTATTTGACGAACTCCACCAGACCGCCCTTGTAGTGGAAGACCGTTTCCCGACCTTCCTCGCGCTCATCCTTGAGGGTGATGTGCAGCCCTTTGTTCAGGAAGGCCAGATCGCGCAGGCGGTTGGCCAGGGTCTCGAAGTTGTATTGCACCTTTTTGAAAATTTCCGAATCGGGTAAAAAGGTGACCTTGGTCCCGTTCTTCTTGGACTTGCCCACCGGCTTAACCTGATCGTCCGGCACCCCGCGCTTGTAGCTTTGCTCCCAAACTTCCCCGTCGCGGTACACGTGGACCTTGCACCATTCCGAAAGGGCGTTGACCACCGATGCCCCCACCCCGTGCAGACCCCCGGAAACCTTGTAGGTATCCTTGTCGAACTTGCCGCCGGCGTGCAGAACGGTCATGATCACTTCCAGAGCGGATTTTTTGGTCTCCGGGTGGATGTCCACCGGAATACCGCGACCGTCGTCCTCAACGGTGATCATTTCGCCTTCGTGAATGGTGACGTGGACCTTGGTGGCAAAGCCGGCCAGGGCTTCGTCGATACTGTTGTCCACAATCTCGTAGACCAGGTGGTGCAAACCACGGCTGGTAATGTCCCCAATGTACATGGCGGGGCGCTTGCGCACCGCCTCCAGACCCTTCAGGACCTGGATGTTTGAGGCGGAATAGCTGCTGCTTCCCTTGTTGTTCTCTGCCATAGGAATATCCTCAATAAAATTTAATGTCCTTGATGGCGGCTTTGCCAACCTTCTCATTCAATTCTTTAATTATTCTAAACTTATGAAACATTAGCTCGGTGCGCCAGGCGTTGTCCGTAACCTTGACCATCAGCATGCCCTTCTCCACCTTGCGGGGCTCGGTAAATTTGGCGATGGTTTCCCCAACCGTGCTGTCCCAAAAGGCGATGGCCATATTTTCATCGAAGCGCTCCTTCAGCCCGGCGGCCTTCAGAAAGGCGGCGATGGTCTGGCGGATATGCTGCGGGCCCCGGTGGGCGGTGCGCTGGCGCTGGGTCATGAAAGTTTCCTGTTTATTCCCGCTAATGAACGGTTACCGGCGAAATCCTCCCCTTGCCCGACACCTCGTAGTAGTGGGTGGGCGTTTCGAAATCGCTGACCTTGTCGAAAAAATTGCGGGAGGTGGTGGTCACGAAAACCTGTCCGATGTCGCTCAACTGGGCCAGCATCAGGCGGATCCGGTTGCCGTCCAGTTCCCCGAAAATATCGTCGAAGAGCAGGATGGG
>JAGRBF010000236.1 GCA_020434205.1 Calditrichota bacterium
AAGCACAACGGTGTTATCAGCCTCAAAGACGGTGTCTTCAGTGTTGAAGGCGACAAAATGTCCGGGAACTTTACCGTGGACATGACCAGCATCGTGGTGAAAGATATTCCCATGGATAACGAATACAACGGCAAGCTGACCGGTCACCTCAAAAGCCCGGATTTCTTCAGCGTGGCAGACCATCCGGAAGCCAAATTCGAGATCACCAAAGTAGTGCCTTACAAAGCCAAGGACGGAGAAGAGGCCAACTACAAGGTAACCGGAAACCTGACCATCAAAGGGATTACCCATGAAATTTCCTTCCCGGCGATGATCACTATGGACGGCGATTCCTTCAGCGCCAAAGCCACGACCAGCATCGATCGCTCCCGCTGGGATATTCGCTACGGCTCCGGGTCTTTCTTTGACAACCTCGGTGACAAGCTGATCTACGACGATTTTCACCTGGAGATCAATCTGGTTGGTTCCAAAGGCTAAACCGCCCGTATACGACAGTTTTTCCAAAGGGTGCTGAGTTTCCGAAGAATCTGAAGGTCAGCACCTTCCAAGAGCGGCTATGGCCGCTCTTTTTTTAGCTGATGACCACCCCGGTTCGCCGATTAATTCGGGGGATTCCTAACCTTCTCTTTGCTTAACCCGGAATTGTGCCGGGAGCAATTTAAATTCGGAAGTTGTTTTTGTGGCAATTGCCATTTCAAAAAAGGCAATATTCGTTATTAATTCCTGTTGATACGGGTTATTTGCGTCGCGATCCTGTTTTGCGCAGGAGGAAAATGAGCGACTTTTTGGAAATGAAACCCCGGCCTAAAAACAAAAGGGAGGAACGATGAGCCAACTGGATGGTAAAATTGCTGTTGTCGCCGGTGGAACCGGTCAGGTTGGGGAGGGTATCGTCAAACGATTGATCCAGGCGGGAGCAACGGTAATTGTTCCCGTCCGCAGCAAAAATGCGGCGAATCAGTTGGCCGGTTATCTTGATTCCCTGCCGGACAAACGTCTGGTGCTGATAGATGGGGATCTGAGCAATGCCGAAAGCGCCGCCCTTTTCCGCAATGAGCTGCTGCGAAAATTCTCCCGGATCGACCTTGCCGTTGCTTCCCTGGGGGGCTGGTGGAAAGGCCGAAAGCTTCATGAGGTAAATCTGGATGATTGGGAGAGTATCCTCAGCAATAACCTGACCTCTCATTTTATTGCCGGGAAGACCTTCTTGTCGATCTTTCTCCAGCAGCATCAGGGCATGTATGTGATGGTCAACGGAGCAGCTTCGGAAACGGTGGTGCCCGGGTCCGCGCCAATCTCGGTGGTGGCCGCCGCCCAATCCATGATGGCCCGATCCTTTGCCATGGAAAATCACGGGGAGGGAGTTAGGGTCCATTCGGTGGTGATCCAGACACCGGTAATTACCCGCCAAAATGCGGAAAATGCCCGGGAAGGATGGGTTTCCGCGGAACAGGTAGGCACCTTTATTTGCGATTTATTTGAGGAGGAAGGGACGGCCTTCCGGGTTACCCATTACCTCCCTCACAAAGAAGATTAACCAACATAATGGGGTTTTATGGATACTGTAACCCAGATTGCCCTGGGTGCTGCGGTTGGCGAACTGGCCCTCGGCCGCAAAATCGGAAACCGGGCCATGGTCTACGGCGCAATCGGGGGCATTATTCCCGATCTGGATATTCTGATTACCCCGTTTTTTTCCGAAACCGCCGCACTGGGGATTCATCGCGGATATTCTCATTCCTTGCTGTTTGCCTTTGTGCTGGCGCCCATCGCCGCCTATCTGCTCCGTAAATATCACCCCGCCAGGGAAGTCCGCTGGCATCAGTGGTTTAACCTGGCCTTCTGGAGCGTTTTTACACATCCCATACTGGACGCCTTTACCACATACGGAACCCAGCTCTTTTTGCCTTTCAGCAATTATCCGGTTGCTTTTTCCTCCGTTTTTGTGATAGACCCACTGTATACCCTTCCCCTGATAATCGGGTTAATCCTGAGCTGGCGGCTGGCGCGGGAAAACCCCACCCGGCGAACCATTAATATGGTAACTCTGGGAATCAGTTCTGCGTATTTGTTATTGGGCTTGGGACTTAAACAGGTGGTGGAGAGCCGGATGGAAGATGGGCTTCGCGCAGCCGGAATTACCCCACAGCGCCTGTATTCCAACCCCGGCCCCTTCAACACCCTATTGTGGTTTGGCATGGCCGAAGCCGGCGACACCCTTTGGGTAACCCATTATTCCCTGCTGGACGATGATGAGGTCATCCGTTTCCGCCCCATCCCTAAAAACGCCCATTTGATCGCCGCTTCCCTTGATGAGGCTGCTATCCGTCGCCTTTTGTGGTTTTCTCGTGGATTTTATACTATTACCACCCGCGACGGTCAATTATATTTCAATGATTTGCGATTTGGCCGTGCCGATTTCTGGATGGGCAGCCAGGCGGATTACGTTTTTCGCTTCAGGCTGGTGCCGGGAGAGAATCCCGGGGAAGTGCGGGGATTCGAACGCCAGAGCCCCTCTTTTCAGGCAACCCAAGGCACCGCAAAACGCCTGTTCAACCGGATCCTTGGGCGCAAAGAAATCTCCGGTGAGATGCCGGAGGGCGACGTGATTGACGTTCAATAAGTCCCGAAAACACGGACCTTCAAGCGGTAAATCACCATGCGGGATTACCTCAACATCCTCAAAAGTTTTGAAAACCTCCGGGACGTTCCCGAGGCCGAACTCAACTGGCTCCTGGCCCACGGGGAAATTCGCCGGTTTAGCGAGGGTGAATATCTGTTCCACACCGGTGATCCGATAGAAAACCTTTGTCTGATTCTGGAGGGACATTTGAGTCTGAGGCTGGAACAGATGGGGCAGTTTAAAGAACTGACCGCCATTGAAGCACCGGGAATGGTGGGGCTGTTGCCCTATTCCCGGGCCGGCAAGGCCCAGTCCGCCGGGATTTTTTCGGAGGAAGCCATTGTGTTGATCGTCCCCGGAAAACATTTTGGGGAAATGATCAGCCACCAGCATAAACTGGTGGCCGGGCTGGTGCACCAGATGCTGGACAGGGTTCGCCAGTTTACCGAACAAACCCATCAGTTCGAAAAACTTCTGGCCATGGGGAAACTCGCAGCGGGACTTGCCCATGAGTTGAACAATCCCGCTGCCGCGATTCTGAGCAGTTCGCGGGTGCTGAAAAAGCACCTCAAAAATGCGCCCCGGCAAATGACGGTTTTGTTTGATTTGCAGTTGTCCGCGCCGGAGTTCCAGGCGGTCTCCGAATTCCTGACCCGTCGCGCGACAACTTCCCCGGATCGGGGAGGGAAGGGAGATAAGCGCATTCCGAAAGCCTCACTGGTGGCCTGGATGAATGCCCATCATGTTCAGCATGCTGATGAAAAAGCCGCCCTGCTGGTAGATTTTTCATTTTCGGATGAGGATCTGGCCCTGCTGGCAAAAAAGGTGGATTCCTCTAAGTTGGAAGGCGTTCTGGGCTGGGTTTGTGATCACCTGGTTACCGAGAAGCTCACCGGGGAAATCGGGGAAGCGGCCGATCGCATCGGGAAACTGGTGCAATCGGTGAAGTCCTTTACCCGTATGGGACCCGCGGGAGATCCGCAGCCCGCTTTTATCCCGGATGGTTTGCGCAGCACCCTCACCCTGCTGAATCACAAGATTAAGGCGAAGCGGATTGAGGTAAAGCTGACTTTTCCGCCGGATTTCCCGTCCGTGCCCCAGTATCCGGGGGAACTAAACCAGGTTTGGACCAATCTGATCGACAATGCCGCGGATGCTCTGCCACCCGGGGGAAAACTGTTCATCTCCGGGGCTGTGGTCGGTGAGCGGGTAGAAGTTGAAATTCGCGATAACGGTCCGGGAATTCCCCCGGAAATACGGGAGCGGATTTTTGACCTTTTTTTTACCACCAAGCCGGTCGGAGAGGGAACGGGGCTGGGCCTGGATATTGTTCAAAAAATCGTCAAACATCATCATGGCGATATCCGGGTGGCATCCCAACCCGGAAATACGGCCTTTACCGTGAGCCTTCCCCGCGAAATTCCGGCATGACCGGCAATACCGGCCGGCGCATTGTCGGGGGTCACTTTTCTTAATTTCCCTGCGCCGTATTTTTAGAAATCCCCAAGTCAGAGGCGTCTGCGATACCTTTCCGGCACCCCGGGAAAAAAGGAGATAAGGATGATGTCATCAGTGTATTTGCGTTTGACCCTCTTTAGTCTGGCGCTGTTTCTGGCGGGTTGTGCGGCCCAATCGGGCGGGGTTTCTCCCCGGGAAATCGACCCGGCCGGTAGTCCCAGCGTTCAAAAAGTGAAACCGACCCGGAGTGAAACACCCCAAAAAACCGCTCCGCCCGCTCCCGTAGACGCCCGTTCCGACGTCCTTTACGGCAAGGCCGCCTATTACAGCAGCGGCCTCAAAGGCAAAGTTACCGCCAGTGGGGAGCGCTACGATCCCAACGAATATACCGCCGCCCATCCTTCCCTGCCCTTCAATACCTTGTGTGTGGTAACCAACCTGCTCAACGGGCGAACTGTACAGGTGCGCATAAATGATCGCTGCAGCGCTTCCATGGGACGGGTTCTGGATCTTTCCCGGGCTGCCGCGGAGGAACTGGACGCAATTCAGGCCGGGATTATTGAGGTGAAAGTCGAGATCACCGGACGAAAATCCTACGCCAATTAGATCCCTCCGGCTCAGACAACTTCGGGTGTTTTTCTGTAACATTTTGAGGCGTAAGTCATCTAAAACACGAAGCTTAAAGAAAGGATGACTGATGCCCCAAATTCCCTCCGCTGCAGATTTTCACCAGGTAGATAATAGTATCGCCCGCCGTCGCAGTATCATGGCCTTTGCCGGGAAACCTGTTCCCCAGGACCTGCTCAAAGACCTCTTTGATGCGGCCAAAACGGCCCCTTCCGCCTTCAATGAACAGCCCTGGCGATTTGTTTACGCCCT
>JAGRBF010000237.1 GCA_020434205.1 Calditrichota bacterium
TATCGATTTCATCACGGTTGAGGGTATGGCCCATCCCCGGGTAAAGGCGCAGGGTCACGGCTGCCCCCATTTGCTGGAAAAGGGCCGCGCTTTCCCGGACCCGCTCTTCGGGTATGTGGGGATCCACATCGCTGCAACCCAGAAACACCGGGACGTTCTCCAAAGTGCCGTCTGGCTCGAAAAGCGAGCCGGGCGCGCCGATCAACCCGCCGCTAAAGGCGATTACGGCGCCGATCCGCTCCGGGTGACGAGCCGCGAATTCCAGGGACAAACACGCTCCCTGAGAAAACCCCAGTAAAGCAATTTTCTCTCGCTTCAGGCCATTTTCGGCGAGCATCCCGACGGTATCCCCCACCAGTTGCAGGGCAGAGGTCAGGTAGGGTTCGTTTTGGGCAACCGGCGCTAAAAAGCTCAGGGGATACCAACTGTTTCCACTGGCCTGCAGGGCGACATAAGCCAGGGACGGAATATCAAACTCCCCTTCCAGGGGCAACAGATCGTGGGCATTGGCCCCGCGGCCATGGATCAGAATCACCGCCCCGGCGGCTTCCCCAAGAGGTGCTCCGCTCAGGACGGGGTTATTGCCCTGGTGAGGGCCGTCGATGCGGTCGTGCATTTTATGATTATCCCTTTACCCGGCAGTTTTTCGTGCTTTCGCGGTGAAATACCGAGAATTTTCTTGTGTGGCTTAACAGCCATTATTAATCAATTTTAGGCAAATGATCTTCAATTTCGCGCCGCCGGGACTCCAACCAGGGGGGCAACCGAAGGTTTTTACCCAGAGCTTCCAGAGGCTCATCTACCGTAAAACCCGGTGGGTCTGTGGCAATTTCGAACAATACGCCCCCGGGCTCGCGAAAATAAATAGACTGGAAATAATTGCGGTCCATAACCGGCGATACCTGATATCCGATTTCCAGGAGCTTCTCGCGCAGGGCGGATTGCCCACCGGCATCGCCGATGCGCCAGGCAATATGGTGTACCGCCCCCACCCCCATACTCCCCCGGGGAATGCGGGAGTCGGCAATCAGGTCCACCCGGGTTTGCCCGCTTGGGGAGAGCATGCGGCGTCGATTGGCACTTTCGCCGGTAACGCGATAACCCAGACGTTCTGCGAGGAGCGACTCTGCCCCATCGGTAAAGGGCAGGGACATCGCCACCCCGTAAAAACCGCGAATGGCCATTTCGGCGGGAATCTTCCCGTTATCCCATCCGGGTCTCTGCTCGCCGGGAACGGCAACCAGTTCCAGGGAAATCCCGTCCGGATCTTCAAAACAGATTAAGGTCTCCTCAAATCGCCGGTAAGGTTCGCTGGGACTAAGGCCGGCCTCCCCCAGGCGCCCGGACCAGAAATCGAGGGCGTTTTCCGGCACGGCAAAGGCAATGCCGGTTACCTGTCCCGTTCCCGGGCGCCCTTTCAGCCCGCGGTCCGACCAGGGGAAAAAGGTCAGGATCGTGCCGGGATCCCCGCTTTCGTTGCCATAATAAAGATGATACGTGCCGGGATCGTCAAAGTTGACCGTCTTTTTGACCAGGCGAAGCCCTAACAGGTCCCGGTAAAACCGAACATTCTTACCCACGTCCCCGGCAATGGCAGTGATGTGGTGGATGTCGAAATCGGAATTTGCCAACTGATTGCCCTCCGGATTTTAAAATTCAGGGTGCTGGTATTAGCGGTCCAAGTGGTGGGATTCCCCAAAAGCACCCCGGAAAACAAACTCCCCAACATCCTTGCGAGGGGTTTTGTTGTTATGCCTTTTTTGCAGGTTCTCAGGCAAGGCCGCGGGATCTCCCTCAAACCCCACCGCCATAAAAGCCAGTGGTTGGATATCTTCCGGAATCTTGAGGTTTTTTCGTGCCCTCTCTTCGGAAAATCCACCCATCTGGTGCACAAACAAACCTTCCGCGGTGGCCTTGAGGGTGAAGTAGGCCACGGCGGCCCCGGTATCGTAAGCAAAATGTTTATTGGGACGTTCATTGCGCAGAAGATTAGGTCGGGCCAACACGGCGACCAAAAGCGGCGCATCTTTGGCCCAAACCTGATTGCCTTCCTCCAGGCAATCGAGCAGGTTTCCGAAATGCTCCGCTTCCTCCCGCAGGGCGTAAACAAATCGCCAGGGCT
>JAGRBF010000238.1 GCA_020434205.1 Calditrichota bacterium
AACCACCCAACCACCCGTATGCCGTCTGCCGTCTGCCGTCTGCCGTTGGCCGTCCGCCGTCTGCCACCCATCCACCCAACCACCCAACCACCTATCCACCCATCCACCCAACCACCCAACCACCCAACCACCCGTATGCCGTTGGCCGTCCGCCGTCTGCCACCCATCCACCAAAATCCCCGCCGGCAAAGTAACATTTGGAATTCCCGCCTCCCGGCCCTTTTTTAAAGGATTCTCACCTCACCCCCGGGAGCCAACCGTTATGAAAGTCCAGACCCTGTCCGTGTTCATATCAACCCTGCTGTTGTGCACCGCTTTGTGGGCCCAATCGGGCTGGTTCTGGCAGAACCCCCTGCCGGCCGGCACCGCCTTTGAGGGCATTGCCTTCAAAAACAATTCCATCGGCATAGCCGCCGGCGCTTACGGCACCATTATCAAAACCAACGATGGCGGGGCCACCTGGTCGACTTATTCCACGGCCGAGGGCCATAATTTTCACGATATCGAATACGCCGGGGCATCCACCTGGATTGCGGTGGGGGATTCCGGGAGGATCTTTCGCAGCACCAACGACGGGTTCAGCTGGGATTCCCAGCTCACCGGAAATCCGGCCCCCCTCTACGGGGTCCATTTTGTCGATGCCAATGTGGGGGTCATCGCCGGCTGGTCGGATCAAATATATCGCACCACCGACGGGGGGAATTCCTGGACAGCCCAAAGCACCCAGAGCACCGCCGCCTTTCTGGAATCGGTCTTTTTCGTTTCCCCGGATAGCGGCTGGGTCTTCGGGGCCGGGGGGCGGATTTATCACACCGCTGACGGCGGCACTACCTGGCAATCCCAACCTACCAACACCACCAACACCCTTTACTGCGCTTACTTTTTTGATGGCAACACCGGGCTGGTGGGCGGGCGAAACGGCACCATGCTGCGCACCACGGACGGAGGCAACACCTGGACTACCATCACCACCGGGGAGTCGGCCCGTTTTGAGGCCCTGACCTTTACAGGCCCGGATTCCGGCTGGGCTTTCGGGGAACGGGGCACCATTTCCCAAACCACCGACGGGGGCAACACCTGGACCACCCTCACACCCTTCAGCAACCTCAATTTTTTCGGCGGGACGGTTTTACCGAGCGGCAGGATCTTTGCGGTGGGCAGTCTGGCCATTTTTTCATCAAGCGATAATTGGGCCACCCGGGAGGATCACTTTTCGTCGGTTTCCGGGGAAAACCTGCGCAAGGTCTTCTTCAGCGACGAAAACACCGGCACCATTGTCGGGCAAAACGGGACCATTCTCCGCACCAGCGACGGCGGGAGCACCTGGACCCCGCAGAGCAGCAACAGCACCAGTCTGCTCAGTGATGTGCATTTTGTCGATCAACAAACCGGGGTTGTGGTCGGCAGCCAGGGCACCCTGCTGCGCACCACGGACGGGGGCGCCAATTGGGTGAGCCTGGATCCCGGCACCACCGAGTTTCTGGGGCAGCTCCATTTTCCCAACGACCGGGACGGCTGGCTGGTGGCGGACAACCTGATCCTGCATTCCCCGGACAGCGGGGCTACCTGGACCCCGCAAAATATTCCGGTTAACGGGGAATTCAACAGCGTTTATTTTACCAGCGCCAACAGCGGGGTTGTGGTGGGACAAAACGGGGCTTTCCTGCGCACCGCGGACGGCGGCAATACCTGGGCGGACGATTTCCTGGGCAGCGGCCTCCACTTTCAGGATGTGGCCTTCCGGGACGAAAATAACGGTCTGATCGTGGGATGGGACGGGGTGATGTTCCGAACCACCGACGGCGGACTTTCCTGGAGTGCGATCAACAGCGGCACGGAAAACGATCTGTTCGACATCGCTTACCCGGCGCCCGGCCGCATTGTGGTGGTGGGCGTTGCCTCGACCGTCCTGAGCAGCGAAGATGACGGGCTCACCTGGCAGCGCAGCCCGGGGCGCTTCGGAGGCACCTTCAACGGGATCGCCTTCGGTAGCGAAACCCGGGGAATTGTGGTGGGGGCCGGGGGCACCATTCTGCGCACCACCTCCGGGGGCATTGTCGGTCTGGATAACAGCCAACCTCTCTCCCGGCCCCGTCGCTGGCTGCTGGCGCCCAACTATCCCAACCCCTTTAATCCTTCTACCGTTATTCGCTACCACCTGCCGGAGAGCGCGCCGGTAACCCTGACCATCTTCACCGTCCTGGGGCAGCGGGTGCGCACCCTGGTTTCCCAAACCCAGCCGGCCGGAGAACATAACACACGCTGGGATGGCCGGGACGACCAGGGCCGGGCGGTCAGCTCCGGGATCTATATTTACCACCTCAGCACCCCGGATTACCGGGAAAGCCGCAAAATGCTGCTGGTGCGGTGAAAGGTGTCGAAGTATCAGGGTATCGGGGTATTGGTTTAAACTACTTCGACACTTCGACACTTCGACACCGTCTTCCGCAACCTCCCGGCCGTCGGCCCGTATAATCCATGGAAACCGATCACGCTTATTCCTAAGGAGAATTGAATATGATTTTATCCACCACCCCCACCATTGAGGGTAAAACGATCACCAAATATGCCGGTGTGGTAACCGGTGAAGCCATCCTCGGCGCCAATATTTTCAAGGACTTTTTTGCCGGCATCCGCGATATCGTGGGCGGCCGCTCAGCTGCTTATGAGGGCGAGCTGCGCCGGGCCCGGGAAATTGCTTTTGGGGAAATGCAGAACGAAGCCAGCCGCCTGGGGGCCAACGCGGTGGTGGGCATCGATATCGACTACGAAACGGTGGGCGCCCAGGGAGGGATGATGATGGTGAGCGTCTGCGGGACTGCCGTGGTGGTTTCCTGAACCGAACTCTGACCTAAACAAAAAACGCCTCGCCGGAATGCGGTGAGGCGTTTTTTTATGACTCGTAATCCCTTAGCGCAGCAGAACCATCTTGCGGGTTTCCGCGCTTGCCCCGCTTTCCAGGCGATAGAAATAAACCCCCGAGGCCACCGCGCTCCCGTCGAAACGGACCGCGTGTTCCCCGGCGCCCTGCTCGCCATCCGCCAAAACCGCCACCTCCCGACCGCTGAGATCAAAAACGCGCAGGGATACCCGGGCGTTTTGGGAGAGGTGATAGCGAATCACCGTTTCCGGGTTAAAGGGATTGGGAAAGTTCTGCTGCAAACGATACCCTTGCGGGAGAGGGCGGGCATCCCCGTGAATCCCGGTGGCAATGCCGCTGATTTCCCGGATGGTGCGGGTCCCGTAATCGGAGATCAACAGGCGGTGATTAACCGCATCCGCATAAATGCCGTTGGGGCGATTAAAACGCGCCGAATCGGCAGGTCCGTCGGTAAGGCCCGCTTCCCCGGTGCCGGCAAATACGGTGGTGTTCCCGTCCAGGCCGATCCGGTAGATCCGGTGAACCCCAATCCCGGTGGTATACAGATTTCCGTCCAGATAGGCCAGAAAGCCGTTTGCCCCAAAGCTGGTGCCGGGAATCCGGGCGATTTCCACCAGGCTGTCCGGGGCCACCACCCGCAGAATTTCCCCCGCATTAAAATTGGCGATATAGAGATTATGCTGATCATCCCAGGCCAAACCCACCGGCCCGTTGAGCGGCGCTCCGCTGAGAAACGGGGTGTAAACCCCATCCGGAGAAAGTTTGAGGATGGTGTTGGTGGTGTAGGTGGTAACGTACAAAGTATCGCTGTGGGGATCGAAAATCAGCCCGCTGGGGGAGGTGATGCGGGGGCCGAAGGCGATTTTCTGGCTGTCCGGGGTTACCCGATAAACCTGATTGCCGCGATTGTCCGCCACAAACAAATTTCCGCTGCCGTCCAGGGCCAATCCGTTGGGCGTGGTAAATCCGCCCATGTATACCGTGCGCTCCCCGGAGGGGGTGATCTTGTAGACCGCGCTGCCGTTGTAATGGGAGCCGTATAAATTGCCCTGTCCGTCCATGGTCAAACAATCGTCGATGTTGATGTTAGGGCCCCACAAGGTGCTGACGGTCTGGCCCAGGGCGGCGGAAGCCCCCAGCCCCAATCCCAGTGCCATGATCATCATTTTGAGTTTGTTCATAAATCCTCCGCTAGGTTGATGTTCTTTTCCGGCTCACGGGAGGAAAAAAGGACTTTTTGGGCGGGAAATCGTCCCTCCCGATGGAGAGGGACCTCTTGGGGGGAACTCAGGCGCTGGCGCGCTGCAGCAAAGGACGGTGGGATTTGAGATAGCTGCTGGGGGTTTCGCCGGTGTGTTTTTTGAAAAAACGATTGAATGCGGTTTTACTGTTGAACCCGCAATCCAGGGCGATGCCCAAAATGGTTTGATGCCGGTAGTGGGGGTCCGGCAACCGCTCCATCACCTCCTCCAGGCGGTAATGGTTGACGAAGTCGTAGAAATTTCGCCCGAATCCCTGGTTGAGCACCTGGGACAGGTTATGGGGACTCAAACCGGCCCGTTCCGCCAGGCCGCTCAGCTGCAGTTCGCTGTCCAAATGCGGCTTCTCCCGCGTCATCAGCGCTTCGATGTGCCGGACATAATTTTGGATATCGCCTTCGGAAAGGGCGGAATGGTGGTATTTGGCGGCCGGGTTTTCCTCGACCGTCAAGTCTTCTTCAGAATTTATGTTGAAGAAAACCCGCTCCGGGGAACGAACCGCGGTAAAAGCCACCAACTGCACGAAGAGGGAGATCAGCAGGGTGCTGGTGCGCACCAGCGGTTCCACCGGCCAGCCCAGCAGGGGCAGGAAATTGCCCGCCAGGAAATCGAACATCAGATACAGCCAGAAAGTGAATACAATGCGCTCCAGCCACAGGAAGGTATTTCCGGGCTGCCGGGTATTGGCATGGGCCCGCCGCCACTTCCGCAGGGAAAAATAGGTGAGCCCCAGGTAAATGACCGCGGAGAGGCCCATCATCACCAAAATCCAGCTGAAACCGCCGGCCCAGGGTTGCTGGACGATCTCCACCTTCTCCGGCCCGGGAAGGCGGTAAAACGGCCACAGTCGCCAGATATACCACACTGCCGGGAGTAAATGCAAAAGCTGCCGGCCGGAAAAATTCTCCCGCAGCTGGGTGCGCACGTACAAAAAGAACAGCGGTCCCAGCAGGAACCAGTAAGGCCAGTTGGTGCCGGCGAGGTGGGGGAGCAGCGCCAGTTGCTGGGAATTGCGCAAAACTTCCACCAGCAGGAAGTGGCCGTTCAGCATCAACAAAATGCCGAGCAGACGGTTGGCGGCCGGCCGGCCCTTTTTCTGGGATAACAAAATCAGCGAAAAAAAGAGGCCCTGGAGGGCGCTGAAGCCGAATAACAGGCTCCACAGGTTGATGGGAATCATCACACGAACCCTTTCCTCATCCCGGCAATCTTGAGGCCGGGATCCATTCTGTGTTTGGCAAGGACTGAATACATAAATTCTTCGCCTCTTCGCGGTCCGGTCTTTTAAGGCGGTACTCCTGGACACCAGACAAGGTAATCATCTGGTTTGGGAAAGAAAGTCCATGTTCGGGGCATTCTGCATGTCTAAGGGCCTGTTGACAATCATTTCAATCCCCGAAAATTAACTCAACTTTCAAATTATCAAAACGCTTGGTAGCCAGTCAATTGTAATGTGGCTACTTCGTCATCCCGGCAATCTTTAGG
>JAGRBF010000028.1 GCA_020434205.1 Calditrichota bacterium
CAAAGGAACCCATCATGATCTTAACCAATATCGAATCCATCCCCGGGAAAACCATCGTGGAGCATTACGGTCTGGTTTCCGGCAACACCATCCGCGCCAAACACATCGGCAAAGACATTATGGCCGGACTCAAAAACATCGTCGGCGGGGAGCTGAAAGGGTATACCGAGTTGCTCTCGGAAGCGCGGGAAGAAGCGGTAAACCGCATGACCGAACAGGCCTACAATCTGGGCGCCAACGCCATTATCAACATTCGTTTTTCCACCTCTTCGGTGGCCCAGGGCGCTTCCGAACTGTACGCATACGGCACCGCCGTCAAGGTCGAATAGGGAGCTCATGATGGATTACATACCGGTTATTATCAACCTTTTTTTCCTGATTATCCTGCTGGCCCTGGGCTTTTTTGTGGGAAGCTGGCAGGAGCGCCGCCATTTCCGGGAGATCGAAATCCGGGAGCGCGACAGCCTGCACTTGCCCCTGCTAACCGCCAAAACCCTGGATATGGCGCCGGAGCAGGTGGAGTCGGCCTATCTGGTTCAGGGCAGCGCGGTTATTTCAATCGATTACTTCAAACGCCTGCTGGCCGGCCTGCGCAATCTGGTGGGGGGACGAATTTCGGCTTATGAATCCCTGTTGGACCGGGCCCGCAGAGAGGCCCTGCTTCGGATGAAGGAATCCGCCCCGGACGCCAGCATGATCATCAACGTCCGCCTGGAAAACGCCGCCATCGGCATGTCCGCCCAGCAGGGCAATCTGGGCAGCGTGGAAGTTCTGGCTTATGGCACCGCGGTCAAACTGAAAGCCGGGCATGAAATACGTTCCTAAACAGCCCGAGGGCAACGTTAACGTCTCCGAACAGAATCCCCTGCGTGAATTTTTCGTGCTGCTTGGCGGGGTTCTGGGATTTTTGGTGGCTGTCTATTTTGTCCTGGGCTGGATGGTGGATCTGGTTGCTCCGCGCATTTCCCCGGAACTGGAGAAGAAGCTGGGGGTTCTGATTTCCAACAGTTATCTGCCGGAACAGGAAGACAGTTCCTCCAGCGCCTATCTCAACACCGTACTGGCCCGGTTGGCCGACGATCGCTGCTTTTCCTACACCCTCCCGGTGCAGGTCCATTACAGCAGTTCCGAAGTGGTAAACGCCTTTGCCCTGCCGGGCGGCCATATCGTGATCAACCGGGGGCTTCTGGAGAAACTGAAGTCGGAAAATGAATTGGCTTTCGTCCTGGGACACGAACTGGGGCATTTTCGAAACCGGGACCATCTGCGTTCTCTGGGAAGGGGACTGATATTCGCCGCCCTGAGCACCCTGGTCCTGGGAACCGACAACTCTCTCAGCGGCTTCATTTCCGGTTCGATGGAGGTTTCTTCGCTGAGCTTTTCCCGCAGGCAGGAACGGGCGGCGGATGCTTTCGGGCTGAACGTACTCCAGTGCGCTTACGGGCAGGCCGGGGGCAGCACCGCTTTCTTCGAACATCTGGACGACCAGAGCCAGAACCTGGCCAGACGTTATCTGGCCTCCCATCCCACCTCGCCGGATCGGGTCCGGCTGCTGAAGCAGCTGATTCGGGAAAAGAACTTCGCGATAGATACCACCGCCCTCATTCCGCTACCGCCCTGGGGGGAGTAGGAGATCCGAAGATCCGAAGATCCTAAGAGGCTTAGATACAATGATCATCCTTGTAGCCAAGGCACTTCGGATCTTTGGATCTTCGGATCTAAGCCTCTTAGGATCTAATTCCCCGCCCTGGCGTCCCAAATGGGGTACGCCCACCGTACCGTACGGTACACCACCCTTTCCCCCGCCGCTCACCCGTCAAAATCATTTTTCTACAAACCTTTGTTTCATAACAACTTAAAGAACTCCCTCTCTTTCTGGCACGGGGCTTGCCTTAAACTGATTCGAACACTTTGAGGAACATTAACGAGGCCAAAAATCATCCAATTCAAATTATTTAAAGAGAGGTTTGTTATGAAGTTCATGAAACGTTTTACCCCGATGTTCTGGCTGATTTCCCTGTCCGCCGCACTGTTGGTTTTCGGTTGTGAAAAAAGCACCACCGATCCCGGAGACGACACATCTCTGAGCGCCACTCAGGATGCCGCAGAATCCATGGCCAGCGACCTTGCCGAGGATAACGGCGGGATTACCGATCAGATTGCCGACGTCATGGAAATCGCTACCACTACCGGACTCGACGCCTCCAGCAAAACCGACGGCACCCAGCAGGTTTCCAAAACCTACGACCCCGCTACCGGCATCTGGACCCTCACCCTGGAACGCGAGCGCGGTTCGACGGTCGGCGCAGCTTACGCCTACATTCGCCGGGTATACCAGTACCAGTTCCGCAACGCTCAGGGCCAGCCCCAGCAATATTACATTACCGGCGCCGATACCGCCGCCAGCATTTCCTTTGATATTGTGGAAGGCGTTGGTCGCCACCGCAACTTCCGGATTTCCCAGGAGCTCACCTCTTTGAGCGGCAGCTTCCTGGCCACCGGCACCAACACGGACTGGATTACCCTGAACGGTAATTATCAGCGCAGCGCGGTAGACACCCTGACCACCCGCCAGGCGGTGCGCACCCTGGACCACAGCATCGCCCTCACCCTCACCGACGTTCGCGGCCCCCGCGGTCTGCGCGGCTCCCGCGGCAATATCAGCGAAATGATCAGCGGGACCATCAGCGGCACCTACACCGCCACCGCCACCTTCACCAGCGGCAGCGGCTACCGGGAACGCAACATCACCCGCACCTTCCTGATCGACCTCAGCAACGGCACCGCCAGCATGGAAGTTGACGGCAAAACTTACGTGTCCGATCTGGAGAGCGGAGAACTGGTCGAGAACAATTAAGCACACCCCACCAGCCCCACTGGTAACCAACCAAAGGGCGGTCCCTCGGGATCGCCCTTTTTTTATGCCGGGCAAAATCGCGCTTTCCCCGAACTTTCCCCACCCGCAGCGCGTTAGGCAATTATGCCGGGGGTCCGGGATCATCCTTTTCTTGAAGATCGAATTGCCGGGTCTTATATTGTGGTCGCTTATCGGGAGATTTTTATGGTTCGCCTTTGCCTTTTATTGTTTTGTCTTTCCCTGCCCTTATTGTCCCAAACGCTGTATAAAGAAACCTACGAAAAGCAGTTTCTGGACAATCAGTATCCCCAAAAAGTGCCGGTGTTGTTCCGCCCTTGGTCCGTTCCCGAGGGAGACAGCCTCTACAAGGTGTATCTGATCGGCGAAATCGGCCACAACTTCCTGCAGTTTATCCGGGAGGGGGACCACTATATCGCCAGGGCCCGCCTGGAGGTAATGGTGCGCAACGGGAGCGACGGTTTCGGGAAAAGCCGGATCTGGAATACCGAAACCACCACCACCCGTTTCCGGGACACCACCGATCCCAATATTTCCCATACCTCCCTGGATTCCCTGATCCTGCCGCCGGGAAATTATGAGTTTCTGGTAAACTACCAGGATTTGAACGGTCAGCGCCAGCTCGCCTACACCCGCAAGCTCCAGTTGCCGGAACGGAGCGGAAGTTTCGATTCTCCGCCCCTGTTTTTTTACCCGACTCACGGGGAAGACCTTTTCTCCGGCCCTCCCGCGGCCAACGTTTCCCCCCTGCAGGGACACTGGGATTTTAACCGGGATCTGGGCATTTATTTGCGCTGCCAACTTGCCGCCGACAGCATGGCCGTTCGGGTTCGCGCCACCTTGATGAATACCGATACCCGGGAAAAAATTTTTGAGGACGATCAGCGCGATCTTCGCGGTCCGGTGGTCACCCTGTCTTTGGTTATCCCCGCCGAAAAACTGCAGGAAGCATCCCATCGCCTCAAGGTGATCTATTATCACGGTGAGGACTCCACCCGCAGCATTGTGCCGTTTAAGGTGGTTTGGTTCAACAAACCCAAAAGTTTGTGGGACCGCAACCTGAGCATCTGGCCGCTTCGGCACATCCTTTCGGAAGGGGATTACCAGACCTTGGCAGAGGGAAACCAGGGGGCTCAGGAGAGTAAATTCAAGGCTTTCTGGAAAAGCATGGACCGCACTCCGGAGACCCCTTACAACGAGCTTCAACGGGAGTTTTACGCCCGGGTAGACACCACCCTGATCCGCTATTCCAACCGTCGCAAGCAGGGATGGGATACCGATCCCGGCAAAATTTATATCGCCATGGGACCGCCCGATCAGGTGGAAGATCACAGTCTGGACCCCGGTCCGGATCCCTACCTGCGCTGGATTTACGCCCGGGACGGCAAACAGTTGGTTTACACCTTTCTGGCGGTGGATGGTCGCCGCGAATACAAACTGATCGACGCTACCGAGGTCAATTAAAGATGAACGAGTCCGTTCGCATTGGGGTAATTGGGGTTGGGCATCTGGGTCGCCTGCACACCATGCAATTGAAGCAAATCCCCGAGGCCCGTTTTACCGGCATATACGACAGCGACCCGCAGCGACTGGCCGGCATTGCCGGGGAATTTGAGGTCCCGGCTTTTGAGCGGATCGAAGATCTGATCGAACAAAGCGATGCCCTCAGCATCGTTACCCCGACCACCCATCACTTCGAGATTGCCCGGATGGCCCTGGCCGCGGGGCGCCACGTTTTCATCGAAAAGCCGTTTACCACCACCCTGGCGGAAGCCGACCAGCTGCTGGCGCTGAGCAAGGAAAAGGACCTGAAAATCCAGATCGGGCATATCGAGCGCTTCAACCCGGCAATCATGTCCCTGGAGCATCTCCGGATCAACCCGCTTTTTATCGAAGCGCACCGCATGGCCAATTTTAACCCTCGCGGAACGGACGTGGCGGTGGTGATGGACCTGATGATCCACGACATCGACCTGATCCTCAGTTTCGTGAAAAGCCCGGTTCTGGAGGTCCATGCCAGCGGCATGTCGGTTATTTCCGCCACGGAGGATATGGCCAACTGTCGCATCCTTTTTGAAAACGGCTGCGTGGCCAACGTAACCGCCTCCCGCATCTCGGCCCGCAACATGCGCAAAATGCGTTTCTTCCAGCCCAATGCCTATATTTCGGTAGACTTTCTGGACGGCATTTCCGAGGTCTATCACATCGATATCCCCGGTTTGGACAGCTCCCGGGAGAACCTGGCCTTTTCCCTGGGGGAAATCGAGAGGGGCGCGGAGAAAAAGGAAATCCGCTATTCCCGGATGGAAAAAGCGGACATCAATCCCCTGCGCCACGAACTTCAGCAATTCTGCCAGGCCATTCTTCACGATCGGACTCCGCCGGTTACCGGGGAGGACGGACGTCGCGCCCTGGCGGTAGCCGGCCTGATTCTGGAAAAAATCAACGCCCATACCCGGCTGGTGCGCCAGCACTGGCCCATCTGATGACCCCCAAAGAGCCGTATTCTGCTGCCGTTCCGGATGCCCATCCCTTTTGGCAAGCTGCCTCATCACCGGGAGAGCGCCTGGGCCATCTTTTTTTTCGCCTGCGGGGCTGGACCCCGCTTCCCATTCTGCTTTTCCTTTTCTGGCAGGCCCGCCCCACCACAGCTTCCCTGCTGTGGGGCACCGCCTTTATTGTTTTGGGTGAATGGGGCCGCTTAAGCGCAGCGGCTTTTAGCGGCAGAGCCACCCGAACGGCTTTTCTAAACGCCCCGCGGCTGATCACCGAAGGTCCTTTCGCCCGGGTGCGCAACCCCATCTACCTCTCCAATCTGGTGATGTACGGGGGAACCGTGCTGCAGGCCAATGTGGCGCCCCTTGTCCTGCCCGCAACTCTGGTTTATTTTGCCGTTCAGTATTACTTTATTGTTTTGGTAGAAGAAAAATTTCTGCAGCAACAATTCGGATCCCTTTATCAGGCTTATTGCCATGGCGTTCCGGCCTGGCAACCGCGAATTTCCCGGGGAAAGGGGAAGGATGAAGTCTATCGCCTTTCCTGGAAAGAAACCCTGCGCGCCGAAAGATCCAGCATCCTGCAGGCCGCTCTGGTTGCGGGAATTATGCTGCTGTTAAAATTGTGGAGATAAATCTCATGATTCCGGGTTTGGTACTGGTTATCATCCACCTCGCCGGAGCGGCCCACGCCCTCAAAAAAGGCAAAGACCTCTGGGCGCTGGCGATCATCCTCTTTCCCTTTTTCGCTCTGACCGCCTATCTGTTCCGGGCGTTGGGACCCGATATGCGCAGCGACAAAGACGTATTGACCGAAGAGATCAGCCCCAATCAAATCCCCGCCTCACCCAAAGTGGTGCGCATGCTGGAAGAGCAGGTGGAGATCAACCCCAGTGTCCAGAATAAAAAGAACCTGGCCGATGCCCTGGTCCAGCAGGGCAATTACCGGGCTGCCATAGACCTTTATCGCAGCTGCCTGGAAGGCATTTACGACAACGACCCGGCCATCTTATACGGGTATGCGATTGCCAGCTTCCTCGCCGGGGATTATGCGGAGACCCTTGCCCTCATCGAACGTTACCAGGGGGCCCGCGGCAACAACCGTCAGCATCAGATCGACCTGCTCAAGGCCCGCACCCATCAGGCATTGGGCGATACCGATCAGGCCCTGGAGATCTACCAGGCCATTGCCGGCATCTATCCGGGGGAAGAGGCCCGCTATCGCTACGGCCTTTTGCTGAAAGAAAGCGGCAATACCCAGGCTGCCAATCAGGTTTTTGACGAACTTGAGCGCAACGTCAAAAACTCGCCGGAATATTACAAGGACAGTCAACGCCGCTGGATTTCCCTGACCCGTAAGGCCCGCCGTTAGCAATTACAATACCCAATTGCCTTTTTCTGATATTTCTTCCTGTTTTTTGCAGATAAATTTTTACTCGGTTGGAAATTTTGTTATATTGAAAAACGGCTGAAGCTCGGGCCTTCTGTGCCGACTATCAGTACTGTTTGTGGGCAAAATTTTCGTAGATAAGAATTTTGAATTCGCTTTAACCCGGAGACGAAGATTTGCAGCGCTCGCAAACGTCGATTTTTTCTGTCAAACCGCCCTTCAAACGACAGCAACCCGCTAAAAAATCCACCGCATCCCGGCAAAGCACTGTCCATACCCATTCCTTCTCACCGCTCTGGCTGGTGGCCCGCGAACCATTGGTTAACGAGTTGATCGGCGAGTTAAAACTGCTCCAGAACGAACTGATCGACATGCCGGATTTACACCGGGAACTGTTTTTCTCGCGCAGCCGGGTCAGCGAGGTGCGCCAGGCCTTCTGGGAAACCATCCGCCGCGGCGAAGAACGCCTGCATCAGCTCTCCGGCCTGCTGGGGCAATCCCTCCTGCAGCATTATCAGATGGAAAGCGTGGTGATCGGGGAGATCGACACCACCGGGGAGCGTTTCTCCATCTCCCAGAATATTTCCGAAAAGGAACTATACGCCTCCACCGACCTGGATCTGGGCAACCGGCAGTTGGGCAAGCTGCGTTTTTTCGACGGACGCACCTGGAGCGGGGCCGGCCTGGTGGCCAATGTGGTGGAGTACCTGCCCACCCAGTCCAATCCTTTCAACATCCATCGCATCATCAGCCGCATTAAGGCCGAGGAAGAGATCTGGAACAAGGTCGTGGATGAGATCTTCGATCTGGACAATCTGGTGAAGCGGGATAAAACGCTCTGCCACCTCAGCCGTTATGTTAAGGATATCTTCGGCATCAAACTGGTGGTGGGCAACCAAAGCGATGTGCACCGTCTGCAGGATTTTCTGGAGAACCTCGCCTGGGAGGAAGCCACCCTCAAAAAATTCAAGCTGGATAAAATTCCGGACTGCAAACGGATGACCATGGTGGAGAAAAAGGACTACCTTTCCCGGGAAACCCGCAAACAAAGCGGCTGGGAGGCCCTCAAATCGGTGGTCCACTGGGGCGACAAAACCTTCGAAATACAGATCCAACCCCTCCGCAATTTCCTGCGGGAGCGCGAGCTGCTCACCCGGGAGAGTCACGACAGTTTCCGCGCCCACCGGGAACAAATCCGCCAGCAAATCTCACAACAAATTCCCCTCTTCGGCTTTTACCGGGAGCTGCTGCGCTGGCTGTTTCAATCGCCGGAAAGCACCCCACCCACCTACCACGGCCTGACCCTGCATTTGATCGATTGATGGATCGCGATGTCCGCACCTGCGGTGCTCATCTGGACTGGCACCCTCCTGTTGCCGGACCTCAATGGTTACCGCTTGCAGCGAGGGAAAGGTCCAAACAATCATTCGGCAAAGCCGAATAACCATCCAACCATTCAACTATTATACGCCTTCATTCTTTCACGGAAGAGCGGCCAGCAGGTGCTCCAGCAGCGGTTTGATTTTGCCAACCGCCGGAATGTCCCGGAAGGTAAAACCGTACAGGCTGAAGTAAGGGGAATTTTCCAGCAGTGCGGCTGTCTCCGGATCTTTGATCAGGCGGGTGGATACCCCCAACAGAAGGGGCGGCTGCCCCACCCCGGCGAGTTGTGCAAGGCGCGCCTGCAAATGGCTGGCATGCCAGGGGTGAAATAATTCGATCCCCCATTCCC
>JAGRBF010000239.1 GCA_020434205.1 Calditrichota bacterium
AGCGAAATCTAATCAATCGCTTTTCGCTTTTCGCTTTTCGCTTTTCGCTTTTCGCTTTTCGCTTTTCGCTTTTCGCTTTTCGCTTTTCGCTTTTCGCTTTTCGCTCCTACGGCAAACGCCGCAGCGCGGTATTCTCTAAAATCAGCTGCAGCAGCAACAAAGCCAGTCCCGCTCCGGCGAAATACCAGAACAGTTCCGTGTAGCGGGTAAATTCCTTGACCTCGATGCGCGTTTTTTCCAATTCGCCAATTTCGCCGTAAATGTCGCGCAGCATTTCGGTATTGGTGGCCCGAAAATACCGGCCGCCGGTAACATTGGCGATATTGGTCAGCAATTCTTCATCAATTTCCACCTGAATGGGTTTGTACTGCCGCCCGAAGAGGGGATCGTCGATGGGGAACATGGCGGTGCCGCGGGTGCCCGCCCCGATGGTATAGACCCGGATGTCGAAGGTGCGGGCCACCTGCGCGGCGGTCATCGGGTCGACCTCCCCGGCGTTGTTCTCCCCGTCGGTCAACAAAATGACCACCTTGCTTTCCGCCTTGCTGTCCCGCAGGCGCGCCACCGCGGAGGCCAGGCCGTTGCCGATGGCGGTGCCGTCCCATTCCCGCGGGGCGATTTTGGTATCGTCGAGGATATCCCGCAGCACCTGATAATCCAGGGTGAGGGGACACTGGCTGAAGGCTTCTCCGGCAAACACCACCAGCCCGATAGGGTCGTTCTGGCGCCCGTCGATAAACTCGGTGGCCACCGTTTTGGCGGCCCCCAGGCGATTTTTGGGTTTGAAGTCCTCCGCCTGCATGGAAGAGGAAACGTCCACCACCAGCATAATGTCGATGCCTTCGGTGGTAACTTCCTGCTCCTTGCTGCCGGATTGAGGACGGGCCAGGGCCACCACCAGCAGGGCGGCGCTCAGCAGGCGCAGCACATACAAATGGCGGCTGAGAATCCCGCGCCAGGAGCGGGGAATCTGCTGCAGGAAACGCACCGTGGAAAAACCCATTTGCCCGCGGCGCAGTACCCGTCCCCGCCACAGGTAGTAACCCAGCAGGGGCAGCAGCAACAGGAGATACAGATATTCGGGATTGGCAAAGCGCAGCATCAGGCTTCCCCCTCCCCGGACGGTTCCGTCTCGACGATTTCCCGCTCCACCCGCTCGAATTCCAGGCGAGTTTTGCCGATAAATTCCCGGCAGTAGGCCACCGTTGCCCGGCTTTCTTCCAGGCCGGGGATCACCCGGGCAAATTTCACCAGGTCACAGTTGTGGAAGATGCCCTTGATGAGGCTGCGCAGATCGTCGTTGAGCCCGCTATCGGCCAGGGAGAGCAGAATTTCCGAGGAGGTTTCCTCCATCGCTTTGATGTAGTAGCGCTGCTCCAGATAATGGCGCATGATTTCCGATAGGCGGGTAAAGAAGGTTTTGAATTCGCCCCGCTCGGGCAGGGCCTCCCCCATCAGGGCCTCGATGGCTTCCAGGGCCACTTCGTGGGCTGGGCGGATCACCTCTTTGCGCCGGATAATCCGCGGCACCTCGCGGCCGCGCCAGCGCCGCCACAGGTAATAAGCCAGGGCCAGAAGCAGGAGCAAAATGCCCCCCCACAGCAGCCAGCGCTGCCAATCCGGGGATAGCCCGTACGGGGGGCGAATATCGCGCAGGTCTTGGTCTTCGGCGTTCAGAACGCTTTCCACCGTTACCGTCAGGGTCGGGGAATCGGCAAACTGAAAGGGCGCTCCGGCGGAGTCCCGCCAGGCGATGGGAAAGGCGGGAATGGCAAAGGTCCCGGTGTCAAAAGCGGTTACGGTGTATTGGAAACCCAGGTGAATGCCCTGGTCGTCCTGGCGGGGGGGCAGGGTTTTGAAGGCCACCACGCTGAGCTCGCCGATCCCCGGCATTTGCCCGGGGGCGTGGACCTCGATTCCGGGCTGGTGGCGCACCGTCAGGGTGTAGGTGATGCGGTCGCCCACGGTAATGCGGTTGCGATCCACACTGGCCCCGACGTCGATCAGGGCATTTTGCCCGAACAGGAGCCCGGTCCCCATCAACCCCAGCCAAAACAGGCCGGCCAATCGCAGGACGGTTGCGGCCCAGGCCGTTTTCCAATTTCCGGACAGACTCACCGCACCCTCCTGGCCCGGATCTTGAAAAAGCGCGTCAGGGGAATCTGATAGCTGCGGTTGGTGTAAAGGTCGATATAGTCGATCCCGATGGTCTTGAAAAAGCGGGACAGGCGATTTTTTTCGGATTGCACCGCTCCGGCATACGCTTCGCGCACCCCCCTGCGGGAGGTATCGACCACCACCGTTTCCCCGCTTTCCAGGTCCCGGACCTCCAGCAGACCCACCCCGGGAATTTGTTCTTCCAGGGGGTCGACAATGTGCACGGCCACCAGGTCGTGGCGTTTGTTGGCGATCCTCAGGTCCTGCTCGTAGGCTTCGTCGTAGAAATCGCTGATCAGAAAAACGGTGGCCTTGCGTTTCACCACCCGGTTGAGGTAGGCCAGGGCCGAGGCGATGTCGGTTTGGCGATGGCGGCCGCGGTTTTCCGGATCATCCACGAAAAGCAGTTCCCGGATCACCCGCAGCACGTGCTGGCGGCCTTTGCGGGGGGCCACAAACTTCTCCACCCGGTCCGAGAACATGATCAGCCCCACCTTGTCGTTGTTTTTGATGGCCGAGGAGGCAAACAGGGCGGCGATTTCGGTGGCCAGATCGGCCTTTTGCTGACCGGAGGACCCGAACATCTTGGAACCGCTGCAGTCGAAAAGGATCATCACCGTCAGTTCCCGTTCCTCGTCAAAGACCTTGACAAAGGGATGATTCATGCGTGCGGAGACGTTCCAGTCGATGGTGCGCACGTCGTCGCCGGGCTGGTATTCCCGCACCTCGGCGAACTCCATCCCCCGTCCCTTAAAGACGGAGTGGTATTCTCCGGCGAAAACCTCATTGACCACGCCCCGGATGCTCAGTTCGATCTGGCGAACCTTTTTCAGCAGTTCTTTGGTATCCATGGGGAATCCTTAGGGCACTTCCACCTGGTTGAGAATGCGGCGCACCAGGTCTTCCGACTGCACGTTTTCCGCTTCTGCTTCGTAGGTGACGATCACCCGGTGGCGCAGCACGTCCATCCCGATCGCCTTGACGTCCTCCGGGGTTACGTAGCCGCGGCGCTGCAGAAAAGCGTGGGCTTTGGCGGCAATTTTCAGGTTGATGGAGGCACGCGGCGAGGCCCCGAAGGAGATCAGCGGCTTGAGGTCGGGCAGGTTGTACTGCTCCGGTTCGCGGGTGGCGAAGACGATATCGATAATGTACCGTTCGATTTTTTCGTCCATGTAAACTTCTTTTACCGCCTCGCGGGCCTTCAGGATGTGGGCCGGTTTGATGATGGCCCGGGGCTGCTGGGCTTCCGGGGCGTTTACCCGGCGGATAATCTGCAGCTCTTCCTCGCGGGTGGGATATCCCACGCTGAGTTTGAGCATAAATCGGTCTACCTGGGCTTCCGGCAGAGGGTAGGTGCCTTCCTGTTCGATAGGGTTCTGGGTGGCCAGCACCAGGAAGGGATTTTCCAGGGGAAAGGTTTTGTCCCCAATGGTGACCTGCCGCTCCTGCATGGCTTCCAGCAGGGCGCTTTGCACCTTGGCCGGGGAGCGGTTGATCTCGTCGGCCAGGATCAGGTTGGCGAAGATGGGACCGCGGTGGGTGGTAAACTCCCCGGTTTTCTGATTGTAGATCAGGGTTCCCAGCAGGTCCGCCGGGAGCAGGTCCGGGGTAAACTGAATGCGCTGAAATACGCAGTCGATGCTTTGGGCCAGGGCATTAACGGTGGTGGTTTTGGCCAGCCCCGGCACCCCTTCGAGGAGCACGTGGCCGTTGGCCAGCAGCCCGATCAGCAGCCTTTCCACCATATAGCGCTGGCCGACAATCACCTTGCCGACCTCGCCGAGCACGGCATCGACAAAGGTGCTTTCCTTCTGTATCTTGGCGTTTATCGCCTGGATGTCAACTGTCATTTTGCCTCCTGAAAAGCCGAAACATAGGGCCGTATCATGAAATTTTTATGAAGAAAATCAACTCAGGTGAGTTTTTGATGAAGAAAAATGCCTTCCACAATCCCGTATAGCTCCTGAAAGGTGGCCGGGTCGACCCGAGCGCCGCCAAATTCCATCAGCTCGTATTTTTCCATCAGCTTAACGCTGTCGCAGATCGTTTTGTCGTCGGCTCCCGCCTCGGCGAGTTTTTCCCGCAGCTCACCCGGCGCGGGTGCGGCGCCGTATCGTTCCGCCAGAAAAGTCAGGAAAAGGGCCTTCAGCTTTTGGGCAGCGTCGTTAAGATTGCCGCTTTTGGGGTCTATTTCCTGATAAAGCCTTTTCCGGAAGGCTTCCGGCAGCGGGAGCGTTTCCTGGGCGGTTTCTCCGGGTTTACTGCGCCTCTTGCGCAGGTATTGGATGGCAAAATACAGCAGGGTCAGGCCGAAAATCGCCAACAGGATCACATAAGTGGTGGAGCTGCTCATGCGGGAGGTCAGGGAAGGGGGATCAATCCAGACCGCCACCGCGGGCAGGGTCAGGCTCCCGCTGCGGGCCGGCTCCCCTTCGCTGTAGGAGATGGTGATTTCCCGGATCAGGGCCTGGCCGGTGTGCACCGGGCGCAGTTGAAAGGTCAGGGTTTTAAAGGATTGCAGCCCGCCGTCGGGTTGTTCTTCCAGGCGATTGCTGGAGCCGCTGCCGGTCAGTTCCAGGTTCACCAGTTCCGGCTCGGGAATGCGGAGCACCTGAAAGCGGTTGAGCGGCCCGGGCCAGGACAGCACCACCGTGTAAAGCAGGGGCTTATCCTGGGTAAGGGTGCTGTCCTCCACCCAACCGCGCACCACGATGCCATCGTTGCCGGCCTGCACCGGGGCATCCGCGGCATGCTCCGGAACCGGTAGCAGCAGCGCGCCGAAAAGGACAAGAAGCAGTTTGGGCAAGCGGTTTGGCATGGCTGATTCTGGTTAAAAGGCCCGGGAACCGGGGTGGAATAAAAAAAGGGTGACGGACGAGGCCAGCACCCTTTTTCAGATCGTTGTTCGGCGATACTAGTTTTTGTCGGCGCCTTTGGCTTCCCCGGCGCTGTCCGAATTTTCCAGATCCATCAGGAAAGGCAGCTCGTCCGGCGCTTTGCCCAGATGGTCCATCTCGTATTTGGCGGCGGTTACCAGCTCGTGATCCGGGAATTTTTCCACAAAGGTCGCGTAATGCTGGCGAGCCGCTTCCAGATCGTTGAGGTGATTGGCGTTGATGTAGCCGATCATAAAGAGGGATTTGGCGGCAAAAACGCCATTGGGGAATTTATTGTACATCGCCGTGAAGGTATCCGCTGCTTTTTGCCACTGTTGGGAGTCCATATAACCCTGAGCTTCGGCAAAAAACTGCTTCTCGTCTTTCTCTTTGGAACAGGCGGCCAGACCGACCATCAGGGCGAGCAGAACCAACATTATTAATCGTTGCGCAATCATGAAAATCTCCAATTTCCGGTTCGGATCAAGATAGCGGCATAATATATTTTCCGCCCCGGATAAATGCAAGCGATACCGGAATTCCCTGTGGGAATTCCGGTATCGCTTGCCGGAGCGGGTTTCCAACCTGCCCCGCAAACGGCAGGCGGGTTTCAAACCCGCCCAGCGTCATTTCAAATTATCGCAATAAAATCATTTTCTGGGTCAGCTCCACCGCCCCGCTGTGCAAACGGTAGAAATAAACCCCGGAAGGCAGGTTATCCGCGGCAAAACTCACCTCGTGGGTCCCGGCGCTCTGGCGGCCGGCAACCAGGGTGCTCACCAACTGTCCGGCCAGGTTGTAAACACTCAGCTCCACCTCCGCCGCAGCGGGCAGGGTGTAGGCGATCCGGGTGGAGGGGTTGAAGGGATTGGGGTAGTTCTGGGACAGCTCGAATCCCGAGGCCAGCACCCGCCCCTGGTTCTCGATTCCGGTGGTTTGAATATTGGTGAGAAAGGCCAGGTATTCGCCCGTGGTGAAATTGGGATTGGTTTCCCCATTCAAAGAGCTGACGGAACCCAGGAAACCCGGACCCTGATTGGTAAAAAAGTCGTAGGTAATGCTCACCGTGGTATCCGCAAAAATCACGGTGCCGTTAACGATAGTCAGCGAGTAGCTGGTTTCATTTAAACGGGCCCTGAGCGCCGGAAAGCTGCCTGCCGGCAATTCCACGGTTCCCCAGGCGTCGATGGTGTGGTCGATCACCGTCGAATCCACAATTTCGAACCCGGGGACACTAAAGCGCTCTACGGTAACCGAGTTCCAGGTATCGTTCAGCGAGGCCGGAAATTTAAAAACCTGTTCGGCGGGAACGCTGGGCTCGACGTAATTGCCGCTATCGGTAACAGCGGCAAAACCTTGCGAATAAACACCGTTGCTGTTGGCCTCCAAAAAGGTATAGAGGTCCGCCGAATCGCTGCCGAAGAACCAGCTGTGATTGGCATTGGGAAACTCCGAGGCAAAAGGGGTGGCCGCCGGGTCGAGCACATCCAGACTCAGAGACTCTCCGCCCGGATAGGTGCTTTCGTTGAAGATCCAGGTTTGCGGGCCGCCGGTGGTGCCCACATTGACGCTAAAGCCGCTGCCGTCGAAGCTGCTCAGCTCATAATGGGTGCGGGTGGTGCCAATGCCAAGATCGTAATCGCCGGCAGTAATAGTGATCTGCGCCCAGGCGCCGCTCCAGATCATCAGTGTCAAAAAAAGGGTCCATCGCAAAGCTTTCATATTTTCTCCTTGAAGTTGGTGACCAATACAGTCTTGTAACCCGGCTGCATTCCTCTGCAATCCGGAATAAACTGCCGGTTGGAGGAATAACGTAGGCAGAAGGGCAGATTGTTTCAGAGGAAATCGAAAAATTCCCGGTATACTGGCAATGTGGGTCAAATTCGCCGGGCAAACATTGATTGGGGTCACGATGCGGGTTGGCGCACAAACACAGATTTCAGCAAAATCTCCCCGTCCAGCAGCAGAGACTGGTTCTTGAGGTAAAAGAGGTGGTATTTCTCAAGATCGTCCGGGGCCAGGATCTTGCGGCGGTTGATCTGCACCAGCCCGGTGAGGCCCGGCTGATACCAGTAGTTGGAGGGGGAAAATCCGGTGGCGATGCCCAGCATGGGAGCCCCCACCAGGGACAGCTTGCCGCGCAGGACCGCCCCGATCAGCAAAAAGAGGTTTAAGGGGTGACGCAGACGACGGGCCGGGTCCCGCCACAGCACCATGGCTTTGCCACGCCGGTCGAAGATCTCCCAGGCGGCTAACTTCCGGACCCGCGCCAGCAGAAAGGGTCCCGCCAACGGCAGGAGAACCAGCCACATCGGCAGGGCCAACAGCACGTCGGTCACGCGTTTGCTGACCCGGTTAAAGGGTTTGCCGATGGCGTATTCCACATCCACCAACGGGTAATCGTCCAAGCGCTCAATGGAAGATTTCCCGATCATCACTTCCTGGTTGGACGGGGCGATTTTGTATTCCAGCTGCGGCATGCCCATCTGACTCATGGTGCGCAGGATTTTTTCGTAGCTGAGCAGTTCCGAGGAAAAAATGACCTGGCGGGCGCGGTGCATCAGGATCAGCTGATCCAGGTTTTCCAGATCCCCGAGGACGGGAATCTGGAGCTTTTCCAGTTCCCCATCCCCCGCGTTAACCGTTACCACCCCCAGCAAATCGTAGCTGAAATCGCGCTTTTCGCGAATTTTGCGATACAGGGTGGCCACGCTGCCGGCATCCCCCACCAGAATGGTCGGCTTGCTGAACAGATCGCGTCCCCACACCGATCCGTCTCCCTGATAACGGCGTTTGAGGAGGGAGCGCCAGGCGATCATGGCCAGGGGCGAGATGAATGCGGCGATCAGCACCACCATACGCGAAAAGGCGAATTGTTTCAGGAAAAAGGTCAGAGAGGCCAGCAGCAGAAAGGTCCACAGATTGGCCTTGATGATGCCCTGGATGGAAAGGCGATGGTGGGGATACACCTCGGCGTAATAGGCGGCCCCCCAGAAGATCAGGGTGGAGATGAGGTTGATCACCCAATACTGGTGGAAGTAGTTCTCCCACAGAAACCCGTCCTTCAGGGACAGCCGCAGGATAAAGGAGCCCATCACCATCGCATTGAGGATGATGGTGTCCAGGATCAGCGGGAAGTTCTCGCGCAAAAAATTGCGGGCGTAGATAACCACCCCGCGGGTGATGATCCCGGCCACGATCAGCCAGCGAAAGATAAAGAGGCTGCCCCCGGCGTAGTATTTTTCAAAAAACTGGTAGAGGGCCTTGTTGAAGGTGACCACGTAATCGACGTTGTTTTTTTTGGTGCTTTCGCCCTTGTAGTGGATGATCTGGGTGGTCGGCACGTACCAGATGTTGAACCCGGCTTCGTTGATGCGATGGCAGAGGTCGATATCCTCACAATACATAAAAAAACGCTCGTCGAAGCCGCCGGTGTGTTCCAGGACCTCGCGGCGCAGCATCATAAAACAGCCGGAAATGGCCGG
>JAGRBF010000240.1:0-4028 GCA_020434205.1 Calditrichota bacterium
AGCGGGCAGTTCCTCGATCCGGTAGCCGTCCGGAAGGGTCAGGATCATGTCGTCCGTGGAGGAAATGGGATAGGCGTATTCCACCGGGAAATAGCGATTTTCCCGCTTAAAGGGATTCTCATTGTAATACTGCAGGTTTGGGGCAGCCAGATACATCTTGTCGTCTGCTACCGTGGCAAAATTGGCCACCCGGTAATGCAGGGAGATCTCCAGCGGCAGGTCCGGGGCTTTGGCGTTTCCGATCTTGAAGGAATCGATGGTGACCTCGCCAAAGCGATCCTGGAGCAGGTCCCGCACGTATTCTTCCTCGGTGTCGAAATCGTTCAGCTTGTTGCGGGAAAATAACCCGCGATAGTCGTCCAGGCGCAAATGGGTTTCGGCGGAAAGATTGCCCTCCGGGTCTATGGTACCTTTGGTTTGGGCAAACTGGGTATTTACCGTTTTGGGCAGGGGAATGCGGATAAATTTGGGTTCCTGTTCCTCCGGCAAATCTTCGACGAGCAACCCGGCCTCAACCAGGTCGAAGGTCGGCAGCAAATGATAGGGGCTTGTGCCCTGGGCAGGGTCGAAGACGTAAGGCTTCCGGTCGGCGATGCAGAAGGCCAGTACCCGGTTGAAGTCCCGCAAATTGGGCTGATTGAAGCTGAATTTCCCGTTGGAGCGGGTGCTGATCAGCACCGGATGGGCTTCGAAACCGGCCGCCCGCAACATGCTGACCAGCAAGAGGTTTTGTTCGACCACACCACCCTTGCCTTCTTTGAGGACCTTGCCGGGATTCTCTTCGGTGGTCAGCACATATCCCTGATCAAACTGGATCTGATCCCGCACAAAATTATACAGGGTGCGCAGTTTGGTTTGGGTGTTCATGGAATCGGAAAGCAGGCTCGCCACCCGCTTTTCCACGTCGGAATTTTTTTTGAGGTAGTCCTTGTAGCCCCGGTCTTCCCACAGGTTTTTGACCACCTCCGACCAACTGCGGATGTAGCGGAAAAAATTGTAGGAATCGCGGTAATGGATCAGCTGAAAGCTCAGGGTGGCCAGGTAATCCTGGCGCGAGCTCATGTTGGGCTCCTCGCGGATCGGCAGCAGGTTGTTGAGGGTCCAGCTGTATTTGGTAAAGCGCACCCCGTTGGACCTCAGCACCCGCTCTTCCTGCGCTTCGATTTCCGGGGTGTTGTTGAAAAAGACGTTATAGGCATAACCGGGAGCCACCGTTACGGCAAGCCGGCTCATCATGGTGAAATCTTCATTCTGGAAATACCAGGCGGGAAGATTGGCCAGACGTTTGCTTTCCAGATCGTACTGGTATTCGATAACCGCGCCGGGGGTCAGACCGGGAGCCGGAAAAATATAGCTTTTCCAGCCGTTGCCTTCTTCTTCCTGAATATCCTTTTTGTTGAGTTTGACCTTCTTGCCGTCCGGCAGAATGGTTTCCGCCTTGATGTTGGTTACCCGCTCGTCGTCGTGATAGCGAACCACGATGGTCCCGTAGTTTTCCTTGCCGTTTTCGGTGAAAATTTTGATGCGTTTACGGCGACGGATATTCAGGCGAAGGTCTTCGCCGATCTCCATGTCGCAATCGTCAAACAAAATGACCCCGTCGGCCTCGGGATCCTCCACGATAGCGGTCATTGCCAGTATCTCTTGATCCACCTTGCCGAATTTGGGCAGTTCGTCCTGAGCAAACGCTCCGAAGGCGCTTAAACACAAACAGATCATCAGAATCCGACGCGTAAACATTATCTCTCTCCTCCACAGGATATGCCGCAAAAAACGAGATCACCGGTTTGGCGATGCCGATCTGCGGTTGGTTTACAGTTGCAGGTTAGTAATGCGTTTCTGGTCGTTTGTCAGTGCTCGTAGACTGCTAAGGGCGCATCATAATAGACGCTCCGTCAGCACGCACATGCCTATTGTTGAAAAGAACCGAAAATGCCGGTCCGGGTCAGATTGGGAAATTGGGTGGCGGGAAATAGATTTGGGGATCTGTATGGAAAAATCAGGAAATTTCGCTGTCGCCGAATATCTCTTTGGCGAGCGCCAGCGCCTCCTCAAAACGCTCCTCAGGTACGAGCACCTTCCCCCGGTGACCGACGGTGTTCAAACCGGCAATCCCATAAGCGGCGCCGAACCAGTCCTTGCTGACCCGGCAGGGAATATCGGCATTCTCCAATGCCTCGGAGAGCATTTCTGCCTCCAGTGTTCCCTGAACCTGCACCGCTTTCCAACCCTCAATCTGGCTCATTTAAGCTCCTGATGTTGTTTGAATATAAACGGGGTGGGGAAATGGAACAAGGGCCGGAAAAAAATCGGGTGATTTTTTTCCGGAAAGCCATTCCGGGTGGTCATGGAAAAAGAAGGCACTTTGTCCGGGGAAATCAGGAAATGACTTCCAGCAGTAATCTTTCCTTCTCGGCCAGCAGCTTATAGATTTCTTCCGGGCTGTCGCAGCTCAGAATGGCCTCGCGGGTGGCGTTGTCCGAAATAATGCGGGAAATGCGGCTCAACAAGCGAATGTGGGCCCCGGGTTGGGAATCCGGACCTACCAGCATAAAAATGATGTGGGCCGGTTTTCCGTCCAGGCTTTTAAAAGCCACCCCGCCCGGGTGAATGCCCAGAGCAATCACGAAATCCGTTACGGTGTTGGTCTTACAGTGCGGAATGGCCACCCCGTTACCCACGCCGGTGGTCATAATCTCTTCCCGCTCCAGAATTTGGGCCAGGACTTTCTGGGAATCTTCCAGGGAATGGTGTTGGGACAACCATTCCAGGAGTTCCGTAATAACTCCGGTTTTTCCTTTTCCGGTGAGCGGGATTTTGATAAGGTCAGGTTTTAAGGCTTCGGTCAGATTCATATTGTCTCCGGCATGCGTTACAGCTTTTAGTCTTATAATATAAGGCAATAGCCCTGGGGAATCTATCTTTGTTAAAAGATTTCCGCCTTTTCGGTTCCGGCGGGCAAAATGTGATCTGTCCGTAAACGGAGCGTCTTTAAAAACCGTACCTTTTTGCGGATTCCCACTAACCATCATCGGCGGGTTCCCCATGGTGTAAAGCCGAAAAAAAACTTGCTTTATGAATTGACGGTAAGCATTTTTTGCCTTAACCCTCAAACAGTTCCTGCGCTTCCAGAAAGGAGCATTTATGCTGCGATTACTGCTGATTCTCCTCGCGGGATGGCTGCTGCTAAGCCCCGTCCTCGCCCAGTCGGCATTTCCCGATCCCTATCGCTATCCGGAGGAAAACGTCTTCCTCGGGGGTTTGGGGATGACCTGGGTAGACGGTCAACCCTATACCACCTTTACCCTGGCCCCGGATTTTGCCTTTGGAAAAATCGGCGTCGGGGTTTATCTGCAATTATTGCTGGACAACAATAACAACTGGAAACTCCGGGAAGACGAATACAAGGGCGGGGCCGGAATTCTCCGGGCCATCCGGTATCTGCGCTACGGACAAAAATACGATGCTTATTATGCCCGGATCGGGATGCTGGACCGCGCCATCCTGGGCAATGGTTTCCTGCTCTGGAATTACAACAACGGCTCCAACTACGATAAACGCAACGTCGGTTTGGTCGCAGATCTGGATTTCGGTGGGGTCGGTATCGAATCGGTGATCGGTTCCCTGGGGGATGGCGACCTGATGGGCTACAACGTTTTTGTGCGCCCCTTCGAGCTGGCCGGCAGCGAGTCCGGTATTCTGAAGCGCATTCGCCTGTATTCCACTTTGGTTCGCGATAATAAGGTCGCCACCGCCAACCCGGATTCTTCCGCGGACCTGACCGCCTTTGGGGTAGGTGCGGACTTCCGCTGGCTGGATCTGCCCATCCTCAAAAGTGCCATCTACAGCGATTTTGCCAAGTTCTCCGGGGGAACCGGCACCGACTACGGCAGCGGAACCGCAGTGGGGATCAGCGCTACCTTTCCGGATTTTATCGGACTTTTTGCCCTGGGCGCCCGCTTCGAAAAACGGTTTATCCAGGATCAGTTTATTCCCAGTCTCTTCGGCCCGGTTTACGAACTGGAGCG
>JAGRBF010000240.1:4111-14069 GCA_020434205.1 Calditrichota bacterium
GAATTGTCCGGCCACCTGATCAATAAAGTACGCCTGATCGGGAATTACCAGCGCCTTAACGGGATAAAACGCTCCGGCATTATCCACCTGGAAGCCTCCGCCCCCGATCTGGTTCCCAAATTTGAGTTGGCCGCCTATTACGACAAATCCCGCGTCGAAACCTTCCGGGATTTCCGCACCCTGGACCCCCTTTCGGTGCTGACCGCCGAGGTCGGCTACCAGCTGAACAGCTTTCTGCTGCTCACCACTATTTACCGCTGGAACTGGGTGGAAAGCCCCGATCAACCCGGTGTTTATACCCGGATCGAGCGGATTGAGCCGAGAATCTCCTTCCGCTACCGCTTTTAAAAGTCTCTTTTGATCGGCTGCATGTAATTTTTTTATGGAAATTTCGACGGCGATGCATCTCTATTAATAAACGGAGTGCATCGCCGTCATGTTTTTTACCGATTGGATCTTCAGTATCCTCCGCGGGGTTCGCGACCTCCTCTTTCCCCCGCTTTGCCTGCAGTGCCAAATCCTGGTGGTTCGCCCGGGAAGCCGCCTGGAGCAGGTGTGCCCCGAGTGCCTGGCCACCCTCAGACCCATGTCCCGGGCTTATATCCAACGCCATTTGCTGGGCCGTATCTCGCCCTGCTACCTTGACGATCTGTGGATTGCCTTCGAATTCAGCGAATTAATCCGCCAACTGGTCCACTGCGTCAAATACCGGAAAATGGGAAACCTGGGTTGCCGGGTTGGGGAAATTGCCGCTTCCGAATTCGCCGAACAGCTGGAGGGCCTGGGGGAAGAATTTGTGATCGTCCCCATCCCCCTGCATCCCGGGCGGGAACGGGAACGCACCTACAACCAAAGCGAGCGCTTGGCGCGGGGCATGTTCGCCCAACATCTCAACCGACTGCGCTGCGATCTGCTCACCCGCGGACGGCAAACCGGCACCCAAACCCGCTTGGACCGGCGGGCCCGGATTGGCAACGTCAGCGGAGCTTTTCAGATTGACAATCTGGCGGTTTTCCGGGATCGGGTGGTGTTGCTGGTGGACGACGTGGTCACCACCGGGGCCACCCTGAACGAATGCGCCCGAATACTGAAACAAAACGGGGCGGGAAAGGTTATCGGGGTGGCATTGGCCTCACCGGTTTTGGTGGAGGAGTGAAGGAGGGACTGGAGGACTGATGGACCGTGGGACAGTTTGAGATCCTTGGATCCTAAGATCCTGAGAACAATGTGCTCTGGCGCGTGTCGGGGCTCCCCCGATACTTCGACACGCCGATATCCATTCGGCGCAGCCGAATAACCCTGTAACCCGACTAACTCTCCGCCAATTCCGCTTCCAGCAACTGACGCTGATGGGTCCAGGCGTAGAGCCCTTCCCGGGCGATCAGCGCTTCGTGGCGACCGGAATCGGTGATGCGGCCGTCCTCCATCACCAGAACCAGATCCGCCTCCTGAAGGGTGGAAACGCGGTGGGATACCAAAATTACGGTGCGGCCCGGAAGGACCTCGCGAAGGTTTTCCAGAATGCGGTGTTCGGTGTTGGTGTCCAGGGCGGAGAAGGCATCGTCCAGGATCAGGATGTCCGGCTCGCGAAGCAGGGCCCGGGCAATGCTGACCCGCTGTTTCTGCCCCCCGCTGAGGTTGATGCCCTTTTCTCCCAGCATGGCGTCGTAGCCGTCCGGGAATTCCACGATCTGCTCATGGATGTCCGCCATTCGGGCCGCCCATTCGATCTTTTCCCGGGTGGCATCCGGAACGCCGTAAGCGATGTTGTTGGCGATGGTGTCGGAAAAGAGGAAGGTCTCCTGAGGAACGTAGCCGATGCGCCGCCGCAGGGCCTGGAGCTGGAAGTCGTTGATGTCCCGCCCGTCAATCAGCAGGGCGCCGGTCGGCAGGGTGTGCTGGTGCATCAGCAGGCGGATGAAGGTGCTTTTGCCGCATCCCGTGGGGCCAATTAATCCGACGGTGCTGCGCGGGGGAAGGTTCAGATTGAGGTCCTGCAAAACCGGCTGGCCGGGCAGATAACTGAAGTTCAGGTTGCGAAAGGCAATATCCCCTTCGATGCGCTCCGGGGCATAACCCTCCGGGTTGGCGGGGATCTCGGGAACCGCTTCGAGAATTTTGCGCATGCGGTTGAGGGCGGCCGCTCCCTGCTGGAAAGTGCCGATGACCCAACCCAGGGCAATGGCCGGCCAGCTGAGGATGCCGGTGTACATCAGAAACGCGGTGAATTGCCCCAGGGAAATCCCGCCGCTGATCACCTGAGCGCCCCCGATCCAGATGATGACCACTGTGGAAAAACCGATGGTCATTTGCAGGGAAGGGTGAAAGGCCGCCTGGACTTTGGCATAGTCGATATTGCGCTCCATGTATTCCCGGTTGGCCTCCCGGAACAGGCTTTTTTCCTCCTGCTCGGCGGCCATCCAGCGAATGGTGGTAACGCCGGAAATGTTTTCCTGAGCACGGTTGCTGAGCACCGCCAACTGCTCCTGAATCCGGTTAAAGCGTTTGTAAATGATCTTTCCGAATCGGTTCACCAGCACCGCAACCACCGGAATGGGCAGCAGGGCGTACAGGGTAAGCGAGGGGCTGATGCCCACCATCATGGGAATAACAAAAAAGAAGGCAAACAGGGTATTGACGGAATAGGCGATGCCCGGTCCCAGCAGGGCCCGCACCGCATTCAGGTCGTTGGTCGCCCGGGACATGATGTCCCCGGTTGGATTTCGATGGAAGAAGGTGGCGGTTTGTTCGAGAAGTTTGCTGAAAAAGTCGTTGCGCAGGTCGTTCTCGATTTCGCGCGAGGCGACAATCAGGCTGCGCCGCATCAGGAAGGTAAAAATGCCGTCGCCGACGGTCAGCAAAACCACGCCCGCGGCAATCAGCCCGAGATGGGAGAGCTGAAAATCGCCTTTCAGGTAATCGATGCCTTCCTGAACCATTCTGGGATTGGCGATGCGAAATCCGTTGGCGGCCAGAATAAATACCACCCCCAGAATATACTTCACCCGGTAGCGTTTCAGGTAAGGGCGCAGATATTGAAGGGCTTCGATCAAGGGTCGATTTGCCGTATTTTTAGTGGGTGATGGTTAAACGGCTATATGGCTACCGCCCTAAATCTCAATCTTCACATCAATGGGAATTTCAGCGCGCAGTTCTTTCAGCCATTTTTGAAATTCCTGATTGCGCTTGTATTCCAGGGCGTATTGTTCGATTTGCTGCCAATCGTTCTGCAGGGAAAGGGTCCGGGCGGAAATGCGGTCGTTCAGCATCAGAATGTGGTATCCGAAATCGGTGCGAAAGGGCTGGGAAATTTCCCCGGGCTGCATGTCCTCTACCGTAGTGGCAAATGCCTGAACCTGGAAATTGTCCGTGGCAAAGAGACCCAGGTGACCCTTGTCGGTCTGCACATTGGGGTCGTCGGAATATTCCAGGGCCATATCCTCGAAGGCGGCTTCCCCGGAGAGAATTTTTTCGCGGATTTCCTGCAGGGCCTGAACGGTGCGCTGCTCATCGGCCTCGGTGGGCTGGAGCTGAATCAGAATGTGGCGAACATTGATGCGCTCGCCCTGGCGCTCCAGCAGTTGGATAATGTGAAAGCCGAACTGGGTTTGGACCGGTTCGGAGATCTTGCCTTCTTCCATGTTGAAGGCCACTTCCTCGAATTCTTTTACCAGGTCCCCGCGGCTCACAAACCCCAGGTTGCCGCTGTTGCTTTTTGCGGAAGGGTCCTCGGAAAATTGGCGGGCCACGCTGGCAAAATCTTCCCCGTTTACCACCCGCTCCCGAAGGGCTTCGATTTTCTCAAAGGCGGTTTTGGCGGCTTCTTCGCTGGGGGTAACCTGCATCAGAATATGGGAGATGTCCACCTGTTCCTGCTGGTTGGGAAGGCTGTCGGCATATTCCTGAAAGAACTTTTCCACCTCCCGGCGGGAAGCGGTAACACTGCCGAAATTTACCTGGCGCAGGGTTTCTACCCGCATGCGGCCGGAGATCTGCTTGCGCATTTCCTTGCGGATTTTGGCCAGGGGCATCCCGTAGTATTTCTCCAGGGTTTCCACGGAACCGTTGGCCTGCTGGATAAACATGTTGATCTGCTGTTCCAGGTATTGGTCCACCCGGTCGTCGTCCGCTTTGATGGTATCTTCATCGGCCTTGATCAGCAGAACCTTGTCGTCGATCATCCGCTGCAAAAACTCGGTGCTGAGCTTTTTGCGCAGGACCGGATCGCGGAAAACATCCACCCGATTCTGAAAGCCGTATTGGGAGAGCATGGTCTGAAGGTCGGACTCGAGAATAATCTCATTTCCGACAATTGCGGCAATGCGGTCGACCACCATTTGGGCCTGGAGCCCGGACAGGGACATCAGCACCGCAAAAAACATCAAAAACTTGAACATACGCATATTAAGGTTATTCCCGGTTAAAAATGTGAATGTCGCGCTTCAAAACGCCAAAGGTAACAAACTTTTCGGCAAAGCCACTTCTTTAAAAGATTTTTTCGTAAAAAGTTTCCGCCCCAAATTCTTTCCGCGCTTTTTCGGTGAGCTGACGGAACTGCTCCTGGCGTTTCTCGAATTTCAGGCGCCGGGCGATATCTTCTTTCACCAGGGCCAATTCCATAACGGTCCCGCTTTCCTTGCGGTCCAGAATCTGCAGAAAATGATGGCCATCCTTGGTTTTTACGGGGCCATAAATGGTGCCGCTTTTTTCTCCGCGAATGGCTTTCTGGAACTCGGAGCGTAGCTGGGTTACCGGTACGTATCCCAGGTCTCCGTTGGGTTCTTCCAGCTGTCCGGCGATCGGCTTGTTTTTTTCGATCACTTCCAGCAGGGATTTACTGGCGCGCACTTCCTTTACCAGGGCATTGTCGAGCTTTTCCAGAAACAGGTGAACCAGCCGCACCTCGTCCTGGTTGCGCACAAATTCTTCCTTGTGGGTGTTGTAGAAATCGAGGATTTCCTGATCGGTAACCGGCAGGTCGAAACGGGATTTGCTCTGAAAATACTTACTGGCCAGCATTTCGCTTTCCAGGTTTTCGATATGCCATTCCTCGGAAGGGGTGAGGCTGATGCCCTCCCGCCGCGCCACCTCGGCAATGGTCAGGTTGTTGACCCACTGGTCCACGATGCGGCGAATCAGGCCCTCCCGCTCACTGCCGCGCACGTCTTCCGGGATCAGCTGGAAAACCACCTGGCGGGTCAGAACATGGTCCCCAACGCGGGCCACAACCTCTTCCTCATCGGGCTCGTTGTCGCATGCGCCCAGGCATACCATCAGGCCCAGCAGGGGAATCATATAAAATCGGATCAGACTTTTGCGCATCAGCCAAGCTCCTGTAAAAGCTTTTTGTTCTCGGTATGAGAAATGGCCCGGTTAATCTCCTCGGAGAGCTGGTCGGAAAGCGCCTGGCGGCGTTCCTGTAGCAGCCGGTGCTGAACCAGGTCCCGGACCTCATCCAGACTGCGGTCTTTGGCGGGGATAAAGTCCCCGGTTTGGATAACGCAAAATTCCTCGCCGAATTCCATGGGATCGCTGGTGGCTTTGGGGCCGATTTTTTTGGCTTCCTCGAGCAATCGCGGGAAGCGGGAGCGGTCGGTAAGATAACCCAGGTCAAAGCGCGGCCGGCTCTCGGGATTTTTGTGCTGGTTGTATAAATCGATAAAAGGTACTCCGCTTTTGGCCTGAGCGGCAACCGTTTCCGCTTTTTGGCGGGAATCCACCAGAACCCGGTATACCCGGTATTTCTCGGGGTCGCGGAACTCGCTTTGGTGCTCGGCGAAAAAGCGCTCCAGCTCCTCCGGACTAATCTCCGAACTCAGCTTGTCCTCAATGCGCACTTTATCCAGAAGCTGGGGCAAGACCTTTTTATCATATTCGGCCATTTCCTGGCGGACATCCGCCCGCTCCGCCAGACCCATTTTGCGCCCTTCCGCCGCCCACACTTCCAGGTTGACGTGCGGGAGAACGTAGGCATCCAGCAACGTTTTAACGTTGCCGATTTTGGCCCAGTCCCGCAAAATCCGGGGCCCGATCAGTTGAATCATTTCACCGGAATAAAAGGTGTAGCCATTATACCCGGCCAGCGCCATGCGACTGTATTTGCTGCTGTCCAGATCGGCGAAGGTGTGTCCGGGACGCCTGCCCCAGCGCTGCAGATTTTCCACAAACGCGGCCGCCTCCTCGTCATGGAAGGCAAAATTGGCCTCGGTGCGGTATTTCCTGGAGAGTTCATCAAAATAATTTTGTTCCACATCCCTGATGTAGGGCCTCAGGCTGTTGCGCAGATCCGCAAAGCGCTGCTCGTCGCTTTTGCCGGTGGGATTGGCGGCAGGCGCAATATTGATAATTTTAATGATCACAAATCCGAATTGGGTATCCAGCGGGTCAATGGTTTGCCCGGCCTGACCGGTGTAAACCAGGCTGTCCGCCTGATAATTGAAGCGTCCCGGAAAATAACGCCCCACCTCGACCAGTTTGCGGGGCTGATCGGTAACCGATTTGGCATAAGCAACCGGATCCGGCGCTTCCGCAAGAGCGGCCCGGTATTTTTTGGCGAGCTCTGCTGCTTCGGCGCGGGTGCGCTTCATGCGCAAATGAATGGACTCCTGATGGGCAATCTGGATGTAGACGACCTCAATGTCTTTTTCATCCCATTTGAGGTAGCGTTTCAGGCGCTCCTGGCCGATCAGATGGCCGGTAACCTGATCCTCATACATCTTTAAGGCGATGGTGCGGTTGAGGTAGCGCTGCGATTCCGCCACGTACAGGGAATCCCCGGTAATCCCGGCCTGGCGGGCATACTGGCGCTTTTTTTCCTGGGTTACCAGATCGTCCAATACCTCCTGACGCTGCTCCGGGGTTATTTCGCTGAGGGATTTGTTTTTGCCGAAGCGGGCTTTGATCGCCTCGATCACCTGCTCCTTGCCGATTTCCGTATCACCGACTTTGGCCACCGCGGTTGTTTCGGGATTCCCGCAACTGCTGATCAGAAACAACAGGATGGCGGTAGTACTGATTAACAGAAAAACTTTACGCATGGATACGATCTCCGGTATAAAACAATTCAAATCAGATAATTACGAACATCTCTCCCGATTGACCCGCCGCCTGCCACCTGCACCAATCTATGCCCCCGCCGCCATCCTTACAAGTTGAGCAGGAAAAATTTTGCATAGCTGATCCGGTCGTCCTGATTATTGCCCTTCAGGTCCACGATTGCCCTTAACTGCTTTTCTTGTTTGAACTTCAGGGTGGTCATGGTCTGGTTGATGTAGCGCGGCAGTTCCCGGTCGACAAAGACGTCCCTTTCGGTGGCTTTTTCGTCAAAAACCAGGACCATCTTGTGTTTGCTGATTTTCACCTGCTTGATGTACAGTTTGGAGGCGGTTTTTTTGATCTTGACCATCTCGATGAGGCGGGCCGCCGGTTCCGGCAGGGGACCAAACCGGTCGCGAAGCTCGCGAACCAGGCTGTCGATCGCCTCGCTGTTCTCCAGATTGAGCAGGCGATGATAGATCACCACTTTTTCGTTGGGCGAACCGATGTATTCATCCGGGAAATACATCTCGGCGTCGATCTCCACGGCTGCATCCACCCGCGGCATCCGGTCGCCCAGGTGTTCCTCGGGCAGGGTGGCGTTCTGCAGATCTTCCACCGCTTCCTGGAGAATGCTCTGGTAGAGGTCGTAGCCCACCGCATTGATGAACCCGCTTTGTTTATGCCCCAGCAGATTGCCGGCCCCGCGGATTTCCAGGTCCCGCATGGCGATTTTCAGCCCGGAGCCCAGCTCGGCGAATTCCTCGATGGCATACAGCCGTTTAACCGCCACATCGCTGAGCCGTTCCTGGGGCGGGATAATCAGATAGGCAAAAGCCTGGCGGTCCGAGCGTCCCACCCGTCCCCGCAGTTGATAAAGCTGGGCCAGCCCGAAGCGATCGGCCCGGTCCACGATAATGGTGTTGCAATTGGGAATGTCCACCCCGTTTTCGATAATCATGGTGGCCAGCAGCACGTCGTATTTGCGGGCGTGGAAATCGTTCATGATGTCTTCCAGCTCGTTTTCTTTCATCTGCCCGTGGGCCACCGCTATGCGGGCTTTGGGCACGATGTTTTTGAGGCTGGCCGCCATGGCGTGGATGGTCTGCACCCGGTTGTGCACGAAAAAAACCTGGCCGCCGCGCTCCATTTCGAAGGTGAGAGCCTTGTAAATGAGCTGGTTGTCCCAGGTGGTGATCTCGGTGAGGATGGGCAGGCGGTTGGTGGGAGCGGTATCCACCAGAGACAGATCGCGGGCGCCCATCAGGGAAAGGTGCAAGGTGCGGGGAATGGGGGTGGCGGTGAGGGTGATGGTGTCCACCGTAACCTTGAGCTGCTTGAGTTTTTCTTTGTGGGTAACCCCGAAGCGCTGCTCCTCGTCCACCACCAGCAGACCTAAATCCTTAAACTGAATGTCCTTGGAAAGCAGGCGATGGGTGCCGATGAGGATGTCCACCTCCCCCTTGGCAACCGCATCCAGGGTGGCGTTTTGTTCGGCCCGGCTGCGGAAGCGGGAAACCATATCCACCCGCACCGGAAAATTGGCGGTGCGTTCGCTGAAGGTATTAAAATGCTGTTGGGCCAGAATGGTGGTGGGCACCAGAACCGCCACCTGTTTGCCGTCCATCACCGCCTTAAAAGCGGCCCGCACCGCGATCTCCGTTTTGCCATAGCCGACGTCCCCGCAGATCAGGCGATCCATGCTTTTGCTGGACTCCATGTCCTTTTTGACGTCCTGAGTGGCTTTGGCCTGGTCCGGGGTATCCTCAAAGGGAAAAGATTCCTCCATCTCCCGCTGCCACAGGTTGTCCTCGGCAAAGGCGTGGCCCTCCTGGGAAAGCCGTTTGGCGTACAGCTCCACCAGATCCCGGGCGATTTTTTCCACCGAGGTGCGGGTGCGCTTTTTGACCCGTTCCCATTCCGCAGTGCCCAGCTTGGTCAGTTTGGGTTGATACCCTTCCTCGCTGACGAAACGCTGAATGCGGTTGAGCTTGTCCAGGGAAACATACAGGATGTCGTCATCCTCGTAAACCAGGCGGATTACTTCCTTTTCCAGACCGGCAATGGAGAGCCTTTCTGTGCCCTGATAACGCGCCACCCCGTAGTCGATGTGCACCACGATGTCCCCGTACTCCAGGGTTTGCAGGCTGCGGATCAGGCTGCCGGAAACCCGGATGCGCTTCTTGCGCTTGCGCATGCGCAAGCGGTTGAAAATCTCGTGATAGGTCAGGATCAGGGTGTTGTGGCGGGAGAGGGCAAAGCCGTGGTGGAGTTCTCCGTCCAGGAATTGAATGCCCGGGACAATCCCCATCTCCGCCTCGATAATTTCCTCGAGGCGTTCCCGGGTCGATTTGCCGTCGTGCAGAATAAACACTTTGGAGCGATCCGGTCCCTTGGGGGCGATCAGTTCCTTGCGCAAAAACTCGGTAAAAAGTTTCATGTTGCCCTGGAAGGCCGGCGGGGGACCGGAACCGAAGTCGATATCGGTGCTTTCTTTGGCCCCGAAGTGGGTGTTCAGGACAAACCGGAAGCGGCTCAGGCCCTTTTCCAGATCCGCCATGGGCAGGTAATGATCGTGAATCGTCTCGATATGAAGCTGCTCTTTTTTGGCGGCAAAGCGTTCTTCCGCTTCCAAAAGCCAGTCTTCGACCTGTTTGAGGCTGCGGGCGTGGTTGTCCCAGAAGATCACCGTGTTGGCCGGGAGGTAGTCGAACAGGGCCGCTTCGTCCTTTTGCCCCGGGGCTTTGCCGAGCAGGCGCACCTGCTGAACCTGTTGATCGGAAAGCTGGGAGAGAATGTCGAACTCCCGGATCGATTCGATGGTATCGCCGAAAAACTCCAGGCGATTGGGAACCTCGGATTCGAAGGAAAAGACGTCCAGAATCCCACCGCGCACGCTAAACTGCCCGATTTCTTCGATGAT
>JAGRBF010000240.1:14154-14300 GCA_020434205.1 Calditrichota bacterium
TTGCGGAAGGTCTCCGGCGGGGGAACCCGGCGCAGCAGAGCGGTCGGGGTGGTGACGATGACGGGGCGTTTCTCCTCAATCGCCAGGGCCAGGGCGTTCATGCGCATGCTGTAGAGAGCGGGGGTAAACATGCCCTGCTCAAAGGG
>JAGRBF010000241.1:0-441 GCA_020434205.1 Calditrichota bacterium
AAAAAGTCATTTTTTACCGACGCTCCCCGGCTTTTACCAACCCGGGTGATATACCGGACCAACCGGTTTAAAAAACCGGGGTGCTACGACCAATATGTTAAAAGGGTATTAATGAGAATGATGATGGGGATGATGCAGATGCGGCAAAGCGGCGGAGAAAAGGGCTAGCTGGGAAGCTGTTTGGAAAACGACCCGTCGGGGAGGAACGGCTAAGGGTTTCATCATAATCTCCGTATTGGAATTAGCTTTGCCTGAAAAACATAAATCAAAAGGCCGAAAATGTAAAGTTTTTTTTGTGCAAAGGGGAAAATTGTTTCTTTTGCCCGGGATTTGTTTATTTACTTGATGACCAGTGCCAATAGAGCGTCAAGCGTGCAAAATTTACTTGCGACCTCTTTACCGTAACCCCGGTCCCGGCCCAGGGCGTGTTGATAATTAGAA
>JAGRBF010000241.1:580-13479 GCA_020434205.1 Calditrichota bacterium
CCAAAATTCGATAATTTAGATGATTATCAACACGCCCTAAAACATACCGGGATAACGAACAGGACATACCACACTTGGCGGTTCACCATAACGTGCAGACCATTAGAAACTGACGTTACGTGTAAGAAGCCATTTCCGGCCCATTAACCGCGAAATCCCGAAATCGCGAAAACTGAAACCGGAAGGATCGGACCCTCTAATTCTTCGCATTTTTGCGTTTAATTAGCCGCGACAGGCACAGGGTTCTCCGGGATTAACCCCAAGGGTATCGCTCTCCCCCGGTGGGTGCCGTAGCCCGGGATGACAAAACGCTCTATTCGAGCAGAGGATAAACCGTTATGGACGTCAAACAAATTTTTCTGGAAGCCTTTATGGTGGTTCTGGGGGTGGTTATCGCCTTCGGCGCCAACGAATACCGGGAAAACAGCAATCGCCAGAAACAGGTTCAGGTGGCCTTAAGCGGCATCCTCGAGGAGATTCAAACCAATCAAAAGGCCCTCCAGGAATCGCTGGATTATCACCGGATGCTGATCGATACCCTTCAGGTCCTCTCGCGAAAGGGATTGGAGCGGGCCGATATCCGCATTTTCAATCGGGGTTTCGTCCATCCCGCCACCCTGCAAAGCACCGCCTGGGAGGCGGCCAAAGCCACCAATGTGGTCAGCGATATCCCCTATCAAACCGTCCGGGAGATTTCCGCCATTTACCAGCAGCAGGAGGTCTACCTGCAACAATCTCTGAGCACCGGCAGCCTGATCTACGAGGCGATGTTCACCAAAGGCACGGAGGGCATCATCTCCAATTATCGCAATTTGTCCAGCATTCACCGGGCTTTTTACTACCAGGAACAGCGCCTGGCGGACCGCTACCGGGACTCCCTCGAAATTCTGACCCAAAAATGAAATTTCTTTCAACCTTTCGGGGAGATGGTTGTATGAAGCGGTAAAACCAGTGGAGAACCATCATGCCCCTCGTTAAACGCGGTCGCTTCCTGTCCGGCGGATTGTTGCTGCTTTGCACCTTCATGGTGATGTTCGGCATTGGGAATTCCGGAGAACCCCAGGCAGTCCCCTTTATCCGCCAGTCCGGCGTGCTTCCGGGAGAATGGTATCTGCAGCAATCCCGCGACTGGGAAAAAACGGTGGGTCGGGAGCCGCACAATGCCGCGGCCTGGTTCAATTATTTCCTGGCGACCGAATACAGCTTTCGCCAGGGCCTCCTTCCCCGGGAGCAACAAGAGCAAACCCTCAGCGAACTGGTTGGCCGGATGGAGAAGCAGGTCCCCGATGCCTTCGAATACTACCTGGTCCGGGCCCGCTTTTCCCACGACGAAGCCGCTCTCAACCGCGCCCACGACCTCAATCCCAATCATCCCGAACCCTATTTCGAGTTTCTTACCAAAGCCCAGATCGGCGGGGATACCGCCGCTTTCGAACGCCATGCCAAAAGTTTGTACCGCACCCGGGAAATCCCGGAAGGTTTGCTCAACTACAATTACAACGTGCTGATGTCCCTGGAACCGGGGGCGATTATTTTCAGCAACGGGGACAATGATACCTATCCGGTTTGGGTGCTGCAGGGGGCCAAAGGGGTGCGCCGGGACGTTCTGCTGCTCAATATTCACCTGGCTCGTTTTGTCCCGGAGTATCTGACCCGCCAGCTGGCCCGGCACGGCATATCTGTGGATAAGGAGACCCTTCCCGGGCGCGAGGATCCCGCATTTCTGGCCCACCTTTGCCAGCTTCTGCAGCGCCAGGCACCTGCGGCTCCCCTTTACCTGGCCCTTACCGTGGAGAAAAGCCAGTATGAAATTTTCCGCAAGGACCTCTACCTGACCGGCCTGGCGTTCCGATATTCGCAAAACCGCTATGACAACGTCAGCGATTTGCTGAATCGCTTTATGCCCTCTGCCCGCCTGGATTACCTGCGTTACGACTGGTATAGTGAGGAGCACATCGCCCGGGAACACATTCTGACCCCACTGAAGCTCAACTACATCGCCCCTTTCGTCATGATTTCCGAGGCGTTTGAGGCGCGGGGAGATTCTCAGAAAGCGGCCTTCTGGCAGGATTTTGCCCTGCAATTGGCCCAGGACGGAGGGATCGAGGGGGATTTGAAATCGTATATCAAAGAAGGCGCGGTTCGCGATTAGCGAAACGGAACTATACACTCCCTTTATTCCGAAAGTTCAATTTGAACCGACACCACCAACACACCAGCGACGAGCAACTGCTGCCGCTGGCCTGCCGGGGAGACGAGCCGGCTTTCCGCGAGTTGTACGACCGCTACGCCGCCCGCATGTTGGCCTTTTTCCGGCGGATGCTGGGCAACGATGGCGAAAAGGCCCGGGATTTTCTGCAGGATTTATTCATGAAGGTAATCGACAGCGGGCCGAACTTTGACCCACGCCATCGCTTTCGGGCCTGGATCTACACCATTGCCAGCAATATGTGCAAAAACGAATACCGGCGAATGGCGGTGCGGCGGGATACCCTGGCCCGGCAGGACTGGGACAGCATTGGCGATCAGGACAGCGGCAATCCCGAACAGCGCCTGGATGCGGCCCGTTTTCGCGAGGCGGTGCGGCGTTGCCTGCAGACCCTGGACCCTGCCCATCGGGCCACCTTTGTGCTGCGTTATCAGGAGCAGATGAGCATTTCGGAGATCAGCGCCATTCTGGATTGTCCGGAAGGCACCACCAAATCGCGGCTTTTTTATCTCAACAAAAAATTGAGCCCATATTTGCAGGCTTTTACCCCATCAGGAAAGGAAGCGATCTGATGAATCCTCTGCGCCCCAGAAACCATTCCCTGCCCGATCCCCTGCCCTTTGAGGACCGGCAAAACAGCGCCTTTTTCCAGGAATCGCTTTCAGAAGACCTTCAAGCCCCCGATCCCCGGGTTTGGGAGGCCTTAAAGGGCCAACTCAAACAGCCGGAAACCGCGCCGCTTTCCGGGCGGTGGTGGCATAAAACGGAACAACTGCTGACCTGGCGGATTCCGGTTTATCAGGCCCTGGCTTTGGTGGCTTTTTTCCTGGTGCTGCTCAGCTATGCGGGATGGACCGGGCTGCAGCGCCCTCCCCAACGCGGCAACTGGCCCGCAGCATTCCAGGCTCCGGGTGGTCAGTCCCTGGCGGACAGCCTCGGCGCACCTGCCGGCGGAGAAGGCCGCAGCTTGTATGAAGACAGCCTGCTGACCCCGTTTATTCATACGGTGATGTAGGGACGCGATCCTTTGATCCTTTGATCCTTTGATCCTTTGATCCTTTGATCCTTTGATCCTTTGATCCTTTGATCCTTTGATCCTTTGATCCTCAAAGAAGTTTTTCCCTTAGGATCTTAGGATCAAGTCTTTCCTTCTAAGGATCATATCCCTCCCGGGATCAAGTCTTTCCGTCTTTCCTCACCCGTTCCACAGGCTGTTCAACCACATGACCGCCAGAAAAAGGGTCAGAAATGGAACATAAACACCGCTGATCGCCTGGTCGGAAATCAGGATACCGGCGGCAAGGCCCACCGTCCACAGCAGGGCGGCCAATCCCAACAGAAAACCCAATACCCGCCGTTTGCCGGGCCGGGTAACCCGCGAGGCCCCGGAAACGGGCATCATCATCATCACCAGTCCAATCCCGCTCAGCGTCAGCGCATAATGCTCCCACCACAGGCCTGCCCCGGTCAGGAGGACACCTCCCAGGAACAGCAACCCGATAACAAGGCTCAGGCGCCGTTCCTCCCGGCTCAGGGCATGTTTCCCCAAGGGATGGAACATCAGGGTGAGGTTAAACAGCTCTCCCCCGCTCCAGCTGAGGATCAGAAACAGCCCGTAAAAAACCAGGGCTCCCAGAGCCCAGGGGGCCAGCACCGGGGATATTTTTTGCACCGCCCACAGCAGCTGAACCAGTCCCAGGGCGACCAGCACCAAAATCCAACGGCGGCGAAGGGTCAGGCCCGTCATGCTAAAAAAGTAGCGCAGCAGCATCCGGTAAAGGGGATTGCGGGCGTTGAGGGCCTGCAGCAGTCCGGTCCGGGCATTTTCCGAATTGGGATTGATGCGCAATGCCTCCTGAAAACTGGCCAGGGCGGCCCGCGGCTGGTTGGCGCGCAACTGGGTCCATCCGAAATTCGCGTGGCTTTCCGCGTGCAAGGGATTGTGAGAGAGGGCGCTGCGCATCACCGTTTCGGCGGACTCCGGCTGCCCGCTGGCGTTGAGGGCCATTCCCAGGACATTCAGGCATCCCACATGCCGGGGATTGAGGGCTAACCCGCGACGGGCGCTTTCTTCGGCCAGTTGCCACTGCCCCTTTTCCAGCTGGATACTGGCCCGCAGGGCGTAAAACTCCGGCGCCACCGGATCCAGGGAAATTGCCTTGATGATGCTGTTCAGGGCGGCATCGCTCTCCCCGCGATGCAGTTGGACCAGGGAAAGCACGTAATAGGCGTAAGGCATCTCCGCATCCAGATCCAGGGCGCTGAGGAGGGCCGCTTCCGCTGCGCCGGGCAACTCGCGTCCCAGCAGGGCAACCGCCAGCATCACCATTAAGAGCGGGTTTTCGGGATCCCGTCCCAGTCCCTCGCGCAGCAGGTTTTCGGCATCGCCGTGGCGCTGCTGTTCCAGAAGAAATTGCGCTTTTTGGATCACGTTCACGGAAGGTGAAGGCGTTGTGGAAAATTCCATCTTATCCCGAAGGTGTTAACGTTCCAGGTAATCCCGGATAGCGTCGTAAATGCCACTTTGATTGGCGTACAGGAGATAGTTGCGGGCGGTGTTAAACCACTCCCGGGTGGAGGGTCTAACGTCTTTGATAGAGGTCAGCAGGGATTTGGTGGTAATGGCCGAGGGCGCCCCTTTGGCCATTGCTTCGCGTAGTTTGGCTTCGATGGCGATATCCACCACGCTCATCAGATCCGCCCCGGAAAAACCCTCGGTTTTTTTGGCTAACTTGGCGTAGTCAATTTTGTCGGCCGGTTTGCCGGCCAGGGCAATCTGCAGAATTTCTCCGCGGGCGCCCGGATCCGGGGGCGGCACAAAAACCTGGCGATCGAAGCGCCCGGGGCGGCGGAAAGCCGGGTCCAGATGCCAGGGGGCGTTGGTGGCCGCCAGGACCAGCACCCCGCTGTTATTGCCGGTGATGCCGTCCAGCTCCGCCAGAAACTGGTTAATGACCTGGCGGGTGGCGGCGTTGCGAAAATCGGAGCGGCTGGCGGCCAGGGCGTCCACTTCGTCAAAAAAGAGGACGCAGGGTGCGTAATTGCGCGCCAGTTCAAACAGGTGGTGGAGGGATCGTTCGCTTTCCCCGACATACATGTTCAACACATCCTGAAGGCCGATGGCAATAAAACTGGATTTCACCTCGCCGGCGGTGGCCCGGGCAATAAAGGTTTTGCCGCAGCCAGGAGGGCCGTACATCAGGATTCCCCCGCCGGGTTTCTTGCCGTAAGCCTCAAATATTTCAGGATGTTGCAGTGGGTGGATGATCTTCATGCGAATCTCTTCCTTGAGGTTCTCCATGCCGCCCACATCGGCAAAGGTCAGGGAAGGATTTTCAATCTCGGCATCGCCATCCCGACCCAAACCCTGGCGAAAAGGGCCTTCCTCCAGAAACATATCCTCCGGAGCGGGAAAGGAATCGAATTCTTCTTCGGAGCCGCCCTCCTCAGCTTCCTCAAAATCCTCATCCGGGTTTTCCCGATCGGTATCGATGCCCAGGCGCTCTTCCAGATTGCTGTCGTAGAGCTCCGGGTCCTTTTCCAGGCCCAGGCGATAATGGGTTTCCGAGGAGGCCATGTCTCCGCTGTGCAGGTAAAGGTGGGCGGCCAGGCGATGGGCGCCCGGGGGCGGGGTAGGCTGGGTAAGCAGGGCTTCGATAATGACCAGGGCTTCGGAGAACTTATCCTCCTGAAAAAAAACTTCCGCGAGGCTGACTTTAATGTCGGGATCTTCGGGGGCGCGGGTGAGAGCCTCCCGGAATTCCTGCTCCGCTTCCGGGTAACGACCCAGCATAAGCAACAATTCTCCGAGGTGCTTCCTCAGATCCAGGTTCTCCGGATTCTGCGCCAGGGCGGAACGTAGCGCCCTGATTGTTCCCTCATTTACCGGCAAAAATCTCTCCTGACGAATGGTTGTAAAAATGGCCTCGCGCCTTGAGACAGCCAGCCCGGCACCGGCCGGGCTGTTAACCAATATCGGTCGAAATTACCGCAATTTCAGGTTATTTTTCGCTTCGCGCTACCTGCAGACCGCGGCGCGATCAAAAGTCCTTTACTGCCCGGAATTCTGGCGACCTTCCAGGACCAGGGTCAAATCCATCGGGGTATCCGTTTCCCCGCGCAGCACCTTCACCACCACCGTGTCGCCGGGACTGTAAACGCCCAGCGCATAGGTGTAATCATAAATATTGGCAATCTTCTGTTTGCCGAATTGGGTGATGATGTCTCCCCCCACCAGGCCCCCTTTTTCGGCGGGGCTATCGCTTTTCACCCCGGTAATGCGCATGCCCTTGGGGTTATCCGCATAATCGGGAATGGTGCCCACCGTTACCCGGAAGGCCATTCGCCGTCCGCCCGGATCTTCCTTGGGTTTGATAAAGTCCGGCTTTTCGCCCATGTGCCCGACGTAATTGAGGGTGGCTTCCACCATGTTGACAATGGTGTCCATCCCGGCGTAGTTGAGGGTCCCGATCTTGTCGTCCGGATGGTGATACTGGTCGTGCAGCCCCGTGAAAAAGTTGATGACCGGAATGTCCTGCGAGAAAAAGGAGGAGTGGTCGCTGGAGCCGTATCCCCCGGAAGATTTGGAAATCTTCAGCCCGTAAACCGCACCCAGAGAATCGACCAGGCTCTCCCATTTGCTGGAGGTGCCGGTCCCGGTGATGGTCAGGGATTTTTCGCGCAGGCGGCCAATCATGTCCATGTTGATCATGGTAACGGTTTCCGCCAGGGGCACCAACGGCTCCCGGGTATAATGCGCGGAACCCAAAAGCCCCCTCTCCTCTCCGGAAAAGCCCATAAAAATAACGGGGCGGGGCAGCGGGGAGCGGGAAATGCGGCGGGCGATCTCCAGCATGCCGGCGCTGCCGGATGCGTTGTCATCGGCTCCGGGATGGACCAGATGCTCGTTGCCGTTGTAGCGGGAGCCAAACTCGCCGAAGCCGATATGGTCGAAGTGGGCCCCGACCACGATGTATTCATTGGCCAGCTCGGGATTGGTTCCCTCTACCACGCCGATGACGTTAGCTGTTTTTTTGAAGATAAACTCAAGGTTAACAGACAATTTAGCCGTGGCGTTCAGGGCGATCTTCTGGGGCTGGCGCTGCTGATTGATCAGGGTTTCGATCTCATCCAGGCTGGTCCCCTCCGGCAGCAGGCTTTCCACAACCGCACGGCGCACGTGGAGGGCGGGGATCCCGAGGTTGACCCCGCCAATAGGCAGGTTCAGTTCCATCAGGGTGTCGGTCATGGCGGCCGGGCTTACCACAATCACCGCGGCGGCTTCCTGAGCGCGGGCATTGCTGAGCTTGTAGCGCAGCGGGGCGTAATCCGTGTATTTGCTATGGGGATTTTCGCTGTCGATGGTGCCGCGGAACATCACCACGATTTTACCGGCGGGATCCACACCGCGATAATCGTCGTAATCGCCGTTTTTCTGGGTAATGCCGAAGCCGGTGAACAACAACTCGCCTTGCAGGTCCGTGGTATTGCCGGAAAGGCCCAGGGGCACAAAGTCCTTGTTAACTTCCAGGGTTTGGGCGGTCCCGTTGTGGGTAAGGGTGAGGGTGTTGTTTTCCAGAAGGCGCACGCCCGTGGCGATCTCGAAAGTCTGTTTGTAGGAATTGCCCAGCGGTTTGAGACCGAAGGCTTTGAAATAGCTGACTTCGTAATCGGCGGCTTCCTCATTGCCCGGGGTGCCGCTGTTGCGTCCTTCCAGACGGGGATCGGCCAGGAAGGTAACGTGATCCCGCAAGGTGGGATTTTTTTTGACCGGGGAGCTGTTCACCAAATGGCAGGCGCTGATGGCCAACAGGGAAATCACAATCGCGGATAGCAAGGCCGCTTTCTTAGCCGTTTTGCTTAAGATCATTTGAACACCTTTAATGCTGGTAGAATTGGGTAATTACAAATTTGTTGAAAATTGATTGAATAATATAAGGCGGGCTGCAACCTAAAAAAAACCAAAAGCGAAGCGAAGCAACTCTTCCGGAATGCCGGGCCCGAACCCGTTGGCCGGCATTCCGGCCTCGCTACCGACTGATGGTCGCTCCCAGATAAAAATTTCGGCCGGTTCCCGGCAGTCTCCCGATACTGAGGTGGTCCCGGTAAAAAACGTCCGACAAATTTTCCACCCCCCATTTGAGGGTCCAGTTCTCCGAAAAACGGGCTTCCTGCCGAAAGTTGACCAGCGTATAAGCCGGACTTGCTGCTTCTGCGGCGGCCAGACGGGCCACCCGGGTCTGTCTGGCATTCAATACCTGTTCCAGTTTGGTCGCAACACGCCCTTGATTGAACAATATACCCCAGGCTGCCGAAAGGGGCGGAATCAGCGGAAGCGGCTCCTTTTCGGCGCGGTTAACCCCATAGAGGTAATCCCCCTGGAAGCTCAGGGCCAGGGATTTACCCGGGGAAAAGCGGCCGGATACTTCCACCCCAACCAGATCCGCCCCGGAAAAATTGCGCCACACCTTAAATTCCTCGCTCTGCCAGACCCCGCTGATGTAGTTTTGAATGCGGGTGCCAAACGCGGTGAGAGACCATTCTCCCCGGGAAAAACTACGTTGTAATTCCACCTCAAACTGCAGGGTCCTTTCTTTCTTCAAGCCCGGGTTTCCGGTGTAGAAATAGCCGTCGTGGGGATTGTACAGGAAATAGCCGAAGCGCTCCACGTGGGTGGGAATCCGCTCGCTGGCGGATAGCCCCGTCCGGCCCATCCATTGCGGTGCCCAACGCCATAGCAGGTTAAGGCTTCCCCCCAGGGCCATATTTTCCGGCTCAAATTCCGGATCTTCCCAGAAGCCGAGCATCTGGCGGCGTCCGCGCTCGTCGGAAAGGCTGCTGCGCCGCCATTCCCCCCGAAAATTGCTTCGCAAAACCAACCGGCCCGAAAAAAAACGTTCATAACTGAGCACCGCGGCGCCCTGAGTTTCGGCAATATCACCGAGATTCAGCAAAAAAGCTTCGGAAACCGTGGGGTCCAGGCTCTGCATCCTCATGTCCGCCAGAGCGTTCATCCGGTGTCCCTGGAGGCTGAGGTTCAGCATTCCACCTGCCGTTGCCAGGCTTCCGCGCAGATCGAACCCCGTGGTGCGGGTTTTGCCGAACATAGGCATGTACATGTTGGGCATAACCTCGCGAGTAGAAACGTCCCGCTGGTAATCGTCCATCCAGTGGTCCACCGTGTTGGCATAGACCTGGGTTTCCAGGTCCCCAAAGGTCTTTCCGGGCCGGGACAACCGATAGCGTATCTGGAGAAGGTTGGCAGTAGCCCGGGTGGCGTCCATCAGCAGAGAGGGGTAACCCACCTCCCGGGCTTCGTCCCGGATGTAGGCCATTCGCAGGTTCCCCGCACCCAGCTTCTGCAAAAAATCGATCTTGGCGTTGGCTTTGTGGAAACCCGACAGTGGGATGGTTTTGCCGCCGCCGGCGGCAAAATCCCCGGCGGATTTCAGGGACAGGGAAAGTCGTAGCGCCCTGTTCTTACCGGCCACATTACTCACCCCGCGAAATCGCATTAACCCGGCGGCACTCTCGAACCCGCTTTCCGCAGCCAGGGCAAAAGGTTTGTCCAGAGTGGCTTTCTCGGTAACCAGATCGATGCTTCCCCCTGCTCCCCCGCCGTAAGTCAGGTCGGAATTCCCCCGGGCCAGGGAAACTTCGGCCAGGTTTTCGACCTCGACGTAGGCGCTCACCGGGTCCATTTTATCCACGCAGGCGCTGAAGACCCGCATCCCGTCCACCATCAGGTTCACCCGGCCGTCTCCCTGCCCCCGGACCACCGGTTCCAACGCAAAATTACCGCGTTTTACCAGGCGCACCCCATTGCGGGATTTCAGGACATCCTCGGTGGCGTTTAACCATGTCCGTTCCGGGCTTTGCCCGGCTTGCACAAGAACGGCCTCCTTGAGGGGGATGGGAAGCGGTTCCAGAATGACGGTCAGAAAGTGATGAAGGTGCTTCTCCGGATCCCAGGTCAGGGAATGGTCCCGGAAGCCCAGGGATTGCACTTGCAGATACACCTTGCCGGCCGGGGCGGTCAGGCGGAAGTGGCCCAGGGAATCGGCATGAACCCCATCCCCGGTTGGCAAAAGAGAAACTGCGGCGAAAGGAACCGGGGCTCCGCTACCGGCTTCCACCACCCGGCCCCGGATTTCCTCGCCCCGGGCGGGGTAAATCAGGGCAATCACCATCAACAGGATCGCCCAGGTATGGCGCGTTGTCATAAGGTATTTCCTCTCAAAAGGCCCGGCGATACCGCCGGGCCGGCGCTGTTTATTGGACCGTCAATTGGAAATTCACCGTTCCGAGGGAATCCTGGGCGGAGGCAAACCCGAGGGCAATATCCCAATCCCCGCTCATGGTGAAATTGACCTCACCCTGGTAATGCCCATCCTGTTGATGGACGGGGTTGACGTTATTGGGAGAGCCGTGCCCCATGGAAGGCATGGTAGGGGTCATCTCCAGGCTGAGTCCCGAAACAGCCGGATGGGACATCATATTTTCCCGTTTGTGGATGGCCACCTCAAAGGCGTTCATCCCGACTTTCGGCTCTGCGGGGGAAATTTTGGTGAGGAAATAAAGGGCCCCGTCGGCGCCGGTAGCCACCTGAACGTCGGAGCCGGGCGCCACGTCCAGATGAAAGGCGGCATGCCCGTGGACATTGGTCGCGTGGTTGTGGACGTGTACTTCGACGTGCCAGTCACCGGACATCAGAAACACCACCGCCCCGGGCCAGTAACCTGCCACCGGGGTGCTCCCGGCCGGATTTTCCACCGGCGCGGAATGGGTCATCGTGGGCATTTCCATAAGGGGTTCCAGGGAAACGTGGGCATCGTCCAGGGCCTCCCCGGTGATGGAATCCTGCAGGGCTACGAACAGGCGGTTATATCCTACCTCCGGATTTTTTTCGCCGTATAAAATAACCTTTGCTCCCGCGGCAAAACCTTCGGCGAGTTTGCTGTAATCCGGATTGTTTTCCTCCGGGCCGGTCCCGGAATCGCTACAAGCGAACATCCCCATTGCCAGAAACAAAACGACAAATAACCTTTTCATGTATTTCTCCGTTCAAAATTTGGTGTTAACACGCTGCAAAATGGTTCCGGCCGGGCACAGGATTTCCATCCCCAAAATTTCGGGGGAAAATCGCCTGACGAATGGCAGCCAGGGGCATTTGCCTTACCCGGAGGGGCCGTCATCCGCGACAGGAACCGGTTTTTTATAGGGAATACGCTGCATCACTGCGCGAGCAGAGGGCACAATAATGCCCTGGCCCGGTGGGCCATTTTTCGCAATAGAACGCGACCCTTCCCGGAAAATCCAGGTAAGGAAGATGCAGGCTCAGCTGTGGGAACGGAGAAAGGGCGGGGGTTTGGGCGAGGAATCCGGGTGGAATTCTCTAAGACTGTTTGGCAGGAAAACGAAGGTTATTTCCCCAACCACCGTTTCCGGCAGTTGTGAGGAGACTGGCAAAATTTTGTAGGTCAGCGCTTCGATGCGCACCAGGGTATCCCGTCCGCAGGGTTCTTTTTCGATCGAACACCCGCCCGGTTGCCCGGGAGCGCCGGCAATTCCGCACACACCCGGTTCGCAGCAGCAGGCCTCCCCTTTTTCGGTACTGCATCCGCAGCGGTGAGTGGTGGCGTCGCTGGCCAAAATTTGCACAGTCAGCAGCTCCGGAACCCCGGCCACCATCAGGCACAGACACAATGCCACGGCCGGGAAACAGGCCCTAAACAGCGCAATAGTGCAGGTTATGTTTGTTCCGAAGCGTTTTTCCAGCATTAAAATAGTTTCCAGGTTACAGATTCGGTGACCATAATTGCAAGAAACGGACCAAAATCCAAATGATTTCCCCGGGAAGTTAACTTCTGGCGGACGTTTTGCATGAGGAAGGCAGGTCAGGCAATGTGAAAGCCATCTTGGGTTTTCCCGGCCCAGACGCTATTATTGGAGGGTTGGAGAAATACGCTCTCACACGTTGTTAAACCCTTCAAACGGAGATAAACTTGTTAAGGATCAGCTTCTTTCGCCTGGCGGGCCCCCTGGCTTTTCCGATTTTAATGCTGTGGGGCAGCACCCGGGCCCAATCCGCCGATTTCCAACAGCAGGTCAATCCCTTCCGGGTGGCCGATCTGGACGGCACCGTTTGGGTTCAACCCTTTACCGGCGGCACCAACGCCCCCACCCTGCAGTTGGTGGACATCGACAACGACGGGGATCCGGATCTTTTTGTCCAGGACCGCGCCGACCAACTGACCTTTTACCGCAACGACGGCACCCCGACCCAATATCAGTTCAACTGGCAGACCGATTTTTTTGCCGATCTGGCCACCGGGGCCTGGTTTAAGTTCATCGATATGGATGGCGATGGGGACTTCGACCTTTTCGCGGAAAATCCCTTCAGCCTGATCCGCTACTACCGCAATACCGGCTCCCCGGAAAACCCCAGCTTCGAGGTGGCGGTGGATACCCTGCGCGATACTGCCGGCAACCTCATCGAGGTGGACGGCTTCAGCGTGCCGGATTGGGCGGATATCGACTGCAACGGCACCATCGACCTCTTTCTGGGGCGCACCACCGGCTTTGTCACCTACTATCAGGGTTTGGGTCTGGATGGCCAGAACAACCCGCTCTTCACCTTTGTGACCAACAGCTTTGAGGACATCAACGTGCAGACCGGCGGCGGTTTGCA
>JAGRBF010000242.1 GCA_020434205.1 Calditrichota bacterium
GACATCACGGGAATCGAAATATTGCGCCATCCGGTCCATTTGTTCCGCCGCCCGCTCGACATATTGGGCGACACTCTCCTTCTGTTGCTTCCGCAGGGTATGACTCGTTTGTCGGACGGCTTCCGCCAGCCCGCTGAGTTCCCCGACACCCTTTTGTTTCCGGCTTTCGAGTGTGCTCTTTACTTTATCTTGAGCCTGGTTCGCCAATTCGGTGCTTTGCGTTCGAACCCGCTCTCCCACTTCATTCGCTTTTTTTTGAACCTGTTTCCCTATCTCTTTCGCTTTTTCTCTTATGTCATTTGCCATCCCGGTCTCCTTCCATTAAAAAATTCTCTCGAATTATCAACTCCAGCAGTCATCTGCAGCCCAGCCGATAACTTATAAACAACAGGAAGGAAGTCGTGAACTGTCAACAACCCTTAATTTTCGCGAAATATCGAGGGTGCCCTCAGAGTAGTGCGTGCGGCTCTAAGGACACTTGGAGGAGTCTTGAAAAGACTTCTGCCGACTGAGCGAGAATGCGGCCGCAGGGAAAAACGCTACAGATTCCTGGTATGTGTTACAGACTGACCGGCTAATAAAGAAAACCCAACCGGCTTTACTATCCCATGACCCGCGGGAATCTAGAGACGCCGCCCCAACAAATTTTGAAACGGCGGAATTCATTCATAACGAAAAATGGCTGCCAACGACGTGCGGCCTGGCATCTTTTCCTGGGGGAGGGCATAAACCGTGCCTTTTTTAAGTAACGTCTGCACCACCGCAAAATCTAAGATTTCCAGTGATTCAGCGGACTTTCTCGGTTGCGTTTCCACCCGGTTTTGCATGACGTCGATACGCCCCCATTGTTGAATTCCCCGGGCGACGAACAAGGTATCGATTTTTCCCTCGTGGGCTGCTAAAACCACGGTTTTCAGATCATCGGAAGCTTTGGTCGTACCCAAAAACTCTTCACACTTGATTTTAGCCTCTTCTATGCCGTGATCGGCATCCGCTTTCACGACGGGCAAGACCTGCCGGTGCAATTCATGAAGGTTTTTTTCATCAGCATTGCCCGTGACCCCTTCCTCTTTGATATGAGGGTAGGTATTGGCAGCTTTGTAAATCGGAATCAAATATTCCACCCCCGTCAAATATAACCGTGCCTGCGCATCGTGAAGGAACTCATGAAGACCTTTTGCCACCTGTTGGAAAAATTTGGTAATGCGGGATTTAGCTTCGTCATCCCCACCGCCCTGTCCATGAAACATGGCGGCCCGCTGGTCGCCGGCAATGGGAGCTTTGGTATGCCATTGCAACGATTGCTCCCCGCCTTCGGTTTGCTTGGCTTCCTCCATACTGAGGGGAATGTTTGGTATGCACAATTCCTGCAAGCCATCCTGTGAACCCTGGAAGAACCGGATATGGTTCTGACTGAGCGCGAGAAGATAAAACGTTCCTCCATACATGAACACGGGCAGGATGGGCTTCAGATAAAACCGGGATTCCACCATCGTGAGTTCGGGAAGACTGAGAGGCAGATGAAAGACACGGTACCAATCCTTCGCCACATACATAGCCAGCCCCTGATCCTGATGCCGCCAGAATTGCTCATCCTCCAGGAGCTTTGAGAGAGGGGCCAGCCAGGTCCGAGCGTCTGTGTTCCTGATGCCCTGGTCCGTCAATTGCTGTTCAGTCTTTTTGAGAAGATTTTTCAAGCGGATCGGGTCTTGTCGGATTTCCGGACCTGCGGGATGGGTCGGCATGTATAAGGACACACATGGACTTTCTTTTTGTTCAAGGAGATCCTGTAGATCGTTTGTGGTGATTGACATGGGGTCCCTTTCGATGGCTCAGAGATGGACGGCTGCCCAAATATAATTTTCAGCGTAACACGGAAAATTTGCGTAGAAACCTGTTAATTTCCCTGAAGTCTTTTCTCCCCATCACCTGATGCTTAGTTATGTGGGGTACGGTGGGATAGCACTGTTCAATTTCACATTGTAGGTGGTAAATAGGACAGCAGACTCAGTTTGTGTTTGCCAGTTGCTTCTTTCGGGCGTTCTGGAGCGCGTCCACCATCCCCCTACACCGGGCACTATCGTCAGCCATTCCAAACTCTGGAGAGGGAAAAGTGGGTTCGACAGAAAATTCCGGATTCGAAAAGGTGCCCGTGACATGTAAGGGGCCCCGTGAACTCATGATGGTAAAGTCCTTAGGATATGGCTCTACGGTCAGATTTAATTTTTCCTGGCGAAGATCGATCGAGCCGTGACCTTTGAATTTGGTGTCTTGGGTATCCAGTAAGAAGGGATGGATGGTTACAATACCACTGCGGGCCTGCAAGTCGGTATAGGCACACTCTATCTTGACACGCGTATCCGTGCTCAGGAGTACTGCCGCTGCTTCGCTGAAGTCCATTCCGGCCAACTCCACGAGCAGGGCATCAATTTTCCCTCCGGTCATGGTTAAAAACAGACCGCCGTCCGCAGAGCCCAACCACTCCGCCAACGATTCTCCGCGCATCCACAATTTCGCCCGTCCGCCGATGTTGCCAAACGAATCATCAGCCACGTCGAAGCGGGCAAGCAGTCGGCTGAGGTTCACATGATCAACATCCGTATGCAGTTTCGCCTGGATGGGATCTTCACGGGCATTTACCTCAAGTTGCATGGACACGGTTCCGGTAGCCACGCCGAAATCCAGTCGATCCATCTGTAGATGTCCGTCTTCAATCGTCAAATTCAGGGCAAAATCATTGAGCGGAAGGTCCGGTGCCTTAACATCCGTCGCCACATATTCAACTTCTGCATCCAGTTTCCGGAGTTGGGTGAAATCCATGGGTTTTTCCGGTAACACCGTCTGACGATTTTCGGCTTCCTCGGCGCGGGCTTTCTGTGCCTTTGAAGCGGTTTCCTCAGGATCCGGCGGTGCACCGATCAGCCCGGCCAGATCATCGAAATCCAGTTTGCGTGAGTGAAGGCGAGTCGAGACCATGGGACGGTCGCTGCCTGTCATAACCTGCAGGGTGCCGGCGACATCGCTGTCTCCCACCGTTCCGCTCAGGTTCTGCAGAGAGACCGTTTGTCGGTTTTCCGGCCCTTGCTTCCGGTGAAGCAGAGCTTCTAACTTAAAAGGGGGAAGATGCGGCAGGGGAATACCTAAGGCATCGCCTAAACGAGCCGGATCCGGTCCTTTCACCCACACTTTTCCCTTAAAGGCTGACAGGGGAAATATATCTCCTATCGTAGCGTCCAGTCCGATATCGGTGTCGTTTACGGAAAATGTTGCCTCCAGCGGCATCGCCTGATAGTCCCTCCAGGCTTTCTGAATGGAGC
>JAGRBF010000243.1:0-1721 GCA_020434205.1 Calditrichota bacterium
GCGAAACCGACGTGCAGAATCTGGTTCTGGGAGGGCGGGAAGGGCGCTTGCTGGAGGACCTGATGCGGCGGCAGTTCCCGGTGGTTTCCCCCGAGGATCACCTGGAGCGCGCCATGACCCTCTTCGACAGCTCCGGGCTGAGTTACCTGCCGGTGGTGAAGGGGGAACGCATCGAAGGAATCCTGCGCCTTTCCGATGTGGACGATTTTCTGGAGGTGGGTTAAGCGCCCGAAAAACGTCCCGGTTCCGGCCCGGGCCCAACGCCAAATGCCGAAATTTTATCTTGTATCATCAATTCAGCCGCCCTATATTCCGCTCTTGTGTGAAGACAATCACATAAGTGATTGCCACCCCGGGCTGGGTGCATGCACTTCCTGATCGCATTAAAGATATAGTGTTGGACTTTCATACTCCTGTTCCGCAGGAGCACGGGGAAGTTTTAGCTTTAGCCAGGTTTCGGGTGAGGACCCGAAGCCGGGGGATGTTTTAACTCTTTGAAGAAGTTTTGGAGTCTTATGTTGCGCTACGCGTCGTCTCGGATGTTTTTTTTGACGTTTCTGACGCTCTTTCTGGCTGGACCTCTTGCCGCCAAGGATGCGTCCGAACTGCCGATCGGCATTAATGAAAAGCTGGGCGAAATCGTCGATCTCAATTACCGCTTTGTCGATTCCCACGGCGACTCGGTGACGGTCGGGGAGTTGGTCGAGCGTCCCACCATTATCAATTTCGTTTATTTTTCCTGCCCCGGTATCTGCAGTCCTCTGCTGGAAGGCCTTCAAACCGCCGTCGAACTGGTGGACCTGGAGGCGGGGGTGGACTTCCGGGTGGTTACCATCAGCATTAAAGATGATGAAACCGCCGAGGATGCCGCCCGCCGTAAAAAGGACTTCATGCAGCGTTTCCACAAGCAGAAGATGGACGAGCAGGACTGGATCTGGCTCACCGGGGACAGCGCCAATATCAAGGGGCTCACCGACGCCACCGGCTTTGCCTTCAAACGCACCGGGGACGATTTTGCCCATCCCGGGGTGATCATGGTAGTGGACCGGGAGGGGCGGATGTGCCGCTACCTGTACGGCACCAGCTTCAATCCCTTTAACCTGAAAATGGCAGTCCTGGAAGCCTCCCAGAGCAAATGGGGACCCTCCATGGCTTCGGTGGCCAAATTCTGTTTCAGCTACGACCCCAACGGCCGGGGTTATGTGTTGAATTTCAAACGTATATTCGCCAGCCTGGTATTGCTGGGCATGCTCGGCTTTGTTTTCGTTATAACCCGCAAGGGCAAATCCAAACAACCTGTAGAGAGGTAGATTGATGGCAAGTCATGTTATTACTGATGCGAAGCATCAGGAGCCGGATTACCTCCATTACCGAGGTAAGCACACCGGTATCCTTTCATGGATTCTCTCCACAGACCACAAGCGCATCGGGCTTCTCTATCTGGGAAGCGTGGTGACCTTCTTCCTGACCGCCGTTACCCTGGGCTTTTTTATGCGCCTGGAGCAGTGGGAAATGGGAGAGTTCATCGTTAGCGCCCGCACTTACAACACCCTGTTTACCATGCACGGGGTGCTGATGGTGTTTCTGGTGGTCGTTCCGGGGATCCCGGCAACCCTGGGTAACTTCATGTTACCATTGCAGATCGGGGCCAAGGACGTGGCCTTCCCGAGGCTAAACCTGCTGTCCTGGTGGCTGTACATCGGCGGCGCGGTGATCGTGGC
>JAGRBF010000243.1:1808-2617 GCA_020434205.1 Calditrichota bacterium
GTCTTCGGGGTGTTTGTGCTGGGCTTTTCATCAATTCTCACCGGCTTGAACTTCGTCACCACCATTCACCGCCTGCGGGCGCCGGGAATGGGCTTTTTCGACATGCCCCTGTTTACCTGGGGACTCTACACCACCAGCTGGATTCAGGTCCTGGCCACCCCCATTCTGGGGATTACCATGCTGCTGGTCTTTATTGAGCGGGTGCTGGGCTTCGGGATTTTCGACCCGGCTATCGGGGGCGACCCGGTAATGTATCAGCACCTTTTCTGGATTTATTCCCACCCGGCGGTTTATATCATGATTTTGCCGGCTATGGGAATTGTCTCGGACATTCTGCCCACCTTTGCCCGCCGCACCATTTTCGGCTACAAAGCGATCGTCTACTCGACGGTGGGGATCGCCTTCGCCGGTTCCCTGGTGTGGGGACACCACATGTTCACCTCCGGGCAGGGTTATGAAGCCAACGTGGTGTTCTCCTTCATCACCTTCCTGGTCGGGGTGCCCACCGCCATCAAGATTTTCAACTGGGTGGCAACCCTGTATAAAGGCTCCATCCATATCGAACCGCCCATGCTTTATACCCTCACCTTCATCTTCCTTTTCTCTATCGGAGGATTTTCGGGGCTAACCCTGGGGGTTCTGAACGTGGATATTCACCTCCACGATACCTATTACGTGGTGGCGCACTTCCACTATGTGATGTTCGGCGGAACCATCATGGGGCTTTTCGCCGGTCTGCACTACTGGTTCCCCAAGATGTTCGGCAGGATGTATAACAAAGGGGTCGCCAACCTGGCCTGGGTATTTAT
>JAGRBF010000244.1:0-343 GCA_020434205.1 Calditrichota bacterium
GCGCTGTCGATCCGCAATCCGGCCAGGCTATCAGCGATCTGGCGCATTGCCCCGCTCGGTGCAAATCCCCCCTGTCCGTTGTTGAAAAAAAGATCCCCCCCGCCGGAGCCGCCGGCGGAGAACAGGTCCACATCCCCGTCGCCGTCCACGTCCGCGGCGGCAATCGCCGTGGTTCCTCCCGAGCCGGACATCCCCCGCATCTGCTCGCGGAATTGGTCGCCGGTATTGCGGAAGAAGGACTGAGGGCCCCGGGAATTGGCCACAAAGAGATCGATCAACCCGTCTCCGTCCAGATCCGCGCTAAGGCTTGCGAAACTGGGCACCGGCTTGCCGGCCACCCCCA
>JAGRBF010000244.1:476-21435 GCA_020434205.1 Calditrichota bacterium
CGTAACTTCGCTGCCGGGTATCGATTCCCGCCTCCCGGCTGATGTCCGTATAATGGGTCCCTTCATTTTTGAAGAGGGCATCCGCACCTTCCCGCGCCAGGTATAATTCCGGCAGGGAATCGCCGTTGAGGTCAAAAAAGCAGGCATCATGGATCAGCCCCCCGGTGGTGGGCAGGTCCCAGGCGGCTTCCCGCACAAAGCGACCATTGCGATTCAGCAGCACCAAAGGAGCCCCATCGCCGCGCTGGAGAAAAAGATCTTCGTCCCCATCCCCGTCGACATCGGCGTGGGCAAAAACCAGGCGTCCCTGACCCTCTCCACCAGCAATTATTTCGCCGACTGCAAATGCGGGGAAAGCCGACCCGCTTTCCCCGCCGCGGCCACATCCTGCCAGGAACGGGAGAAACAGCCCGGCCAGCAGAACTTTCGTCCTGTACCGCCTCACTTGCCACCCCCGGCAGGTTTACCGGGTTCCCGGTAGGCCCGGCCCGACTCATAACCCTTTATCCGCAACGCAATTTCCCCGGCAAGCTGATCGCGCCCCTGAGAAAGGGCCAGCATGCGGGCCCGGCCGGCGCTTTCCACGGCCCGGGCAAACTGCCCTGTTTCAGCATAAGCAGCGGCCAGGGCGTCCAAAACCGAAGGATTGCCGCTGCCGCTCCGGTTGGCCACCTGTTGCGCCAATTCCAGCGCGCGCGGGCCGTCCCGCAGCGCATTTTCCGGGGCGCTGGCCAGCAACCAGCTCAGTTGATAGGCAAAACGCAGGTCTTCTTCAGCCAAAACCAGACCCTTTTCAAAGGCATCCCGCGCCTCGGAATAGCGGCGCATTTCCCGGAAATAAGTGCCCAAATTGAGGTAAACATCGGGAAATTCCGGAGAGAGGGAGCGCGCTTTTTGGGCCAGTTTGATGGCGGTGAGGGTCCGTCCGGTGCGGTAGCAAACCACCCCGAGGTTGTTGATGATTTCCGGATTCAGGGAGTCTTTTTCCAGAGCGTTGCCAAAGGCTTCCTCGGCCGCTTCCCAGCGTTCCTGATACTGCAGGGCCATTCCCAGGTCGTTGTAGCCTTCGGCATCGCGCCGGGCATCCAGGGCCTGGCGGAAAGCCTCTTCCGCTTCCCGGTAGCGCCCCTGGGAGAGGTAGGTGAGTCCGCGGGTTTTACACCACAAGGAGCTTACCCCCTCCCGCGAGATGGCCGCCCACAGGGGATCGGGAAGCTCCGTTTTAGGGGCCAGCCCTTCACTTTCTTTTGCCGCCCACAGAACACTGTCCGGTTTGTCCTCCATGCGGTAAACTGTTCCCAGCAGCCCGTAAGCTTCCCGGAAGCGCGGAATACTCCCGAGGGCCGCCCTCAGGTGTTTGCCGGCCAGCCAGGTGTTGCCCCCATCCGCCGCCATTCGCCCCAGCTCCAGATGAGCAAAGGCAAAGTGTTCGTCCCGGCCCAGAATGCGGAAGAAGATCTCCCGGGCCCGTTCCGGCTCCTGATGCCGCAACAGGGCGCGGCCGTAGCGAAATAACAGGGGCAGATAATTGGGGTCGATCTCCAGGCATTTTCCCAATTCCGCGGTGGGGTCCCCTCCCAATTCCTCGCGAATAATGGCGTGGTAATACGGCCAGCGCAATTGTCCGGGATCGGCCCCGGCGGCCCTTTCCAGCAGGGGCAGGGCAAAAGGTCTGAAATCGTGAACGTAATAGGTGATCCCCAGAGATCCCAGGAGTTGCGGGGAAACCGCTCCGCTGCGCACCTGTCGGTGGAGGTCCAGGATTTTCTCCCGCACCGGCGCTTCCGCGGTCACAAGTTCGCTTTCCGGCAGCAGGGGCGGCAGCTCGGACCGGCAGGACCACAGCATCACGGTCATGCCGATAATCAGCAATATTTTGGGTAAATTAGTCATGATATGCTTCTCCGTTACCGCGCGAGAGGAGAATGTGGCGATTTGCCGCAACACCTGGAAAGCGCTCCCGCAGACCATCCGGCCACAACACGATCATGCTGTCCGCCGTTTCTGCTTCCCCCAATCCGAAATGGGTGCGGGAATCGTGGGCGCTCAGGAAACCGCAGGCGGGATCCACCAGGCGGACCAGGCGCTTTCCGCCGGCATAAACGATAACCCTGGCGCCGGTGGCGATGCGCCGGTAACGCGGGTCCACCGCCCGCACCATCAGCCAGTTGCCGCGCCCGGGGGCGGTATTTTTGAGGAGCCGCGCCGGGCCGCCTTCATTCATCACCAGAAGATCCAAACCGCCGTCGTTGTCGACATCTCCGACCGCCAGCCCCCTGCTGTTGTGAACTGCACTGCTGAAGGCCCCTCCCAGGCCACCGGCCGCCCGGAATTTCCCCGCACCTTCGTTCACATAAAAAAGGTTGGGCTCAGCGTAATCCGCCCAAAAATCGTTTGGGCGGGCCGGACCCATTCGGGGGCCCCGGGTAACCCGGCCGTTCACCACCGCCAACTCCGGATCTCCGTCGTTGTCGGCATCCAGGAAGGCAGCCCCAAAACCGGTCATGGGCAGGGAGGTTCCCGCCACCCCGCTCCATTCGCTGCGGTCCCGGAAGCTTCCCCCGTCATTGCGGTAGAGGGTATTGCTTTCCCCGCGCAAGTGGGCCACCAGCACGTCGGCGTCGCCATCCCCATCGGCGTCCCCGAGGGCGATCCCCATTCCCGCTTCCGCCTGACCGTTTTCGTTAAGAGCCAGCCCGAAGGCCACCCCTTCTTCGAGAAAATGGCCCCGTCCGTCGTTGATCCACAAAAAATTGGCCTCGCTGTCGTTGGAGACGTACACGTCCGCATCTCCGTCATCATCTGCGTCAAAAACGGTAATCCCCAGCCCTTTTCCGGGACTGTCCGCAATACCGGCCGCCGCGGAATTATCCCGGAAGGTGCCGTCCCCGCGGTTGATAAACAGGACATCGTTTTCTCCGGGATAGGCATGCGGCCCGCAGTAATCGGGGCGCCCGGCGCGGTCGCTGCAGGTGATGTCCGGATCGAAGTGCACGTAATTCACCACAAAAATATCCAGGTAGCCATCCCCGTCGAAATCCGCGAAAGCCGCCGAACAGCCCCAGCGCGGGTTATTGATGCCTGCCGCCGCCCCGATTTCGCTAAAGGTGCCGTCCCCGTTATTGCGATAGAGGAGGTCCGGACCATATTGGGTGATGTAAAGGTCGATATCGCCGTCATTGTCGATGTCCCCGCTGGCAAGCCCCATGCTGTAACCGCTGTCCCCCAGCCCGGCGGCTTCGCTTATTTCCACAAAGCGGCCGTCCCCTTCCTGGCGATAGAGGCGATTGGGTAGCGGGGCATTTGCGGCGGCGGAATCGCGCCAGGCCCCGTTCAACAGGATGATGTCCAGGTCCCCGTCGTTATCGATATCCACCAGCCCCCCTCCGGAGCCGATGTTCTCGAACATTTCGTATTTCCCCTCCACCGCGGGGTTATGGGAAAAGGGCGGCACCAGCCGTGCGGAGGCATCGGCAAAGAAGCCGGCAGCCGCTTCGGTAGCGGGTGAGCTATCGCTCCCACCCCCGCACCCGCAGGTCCACCAGTTCAGCAACACCATTGTGGTCAGCACCCGGATGTGCATGGGGGTCTCCCTCTCAGCGAACCAAATGCATCCGCCGGGCCGCCGTTGCCCCGCTGGCGGATGCGGCGTGATAGGTCAGGCGGTACAGGTATACCCCGCTGGCCACCGCCTTCCCGGCCTCATTATGTCCGTTCCAGGAAAAGGTGTGCCTTCCTGCGGGAAGTTCCGCGCCGCCTTTTTCCAGCACGGCAATACGCCGTCCGGCCAGGTCGTAGATCTCCAGACTGGCACGGGCCGCCACCGGCAGATAAGCGGAAATGGTGGTTTCCGGATTGAAGGGGTTAGGGAAGTTGGGCGCCAGGGAAAAACCCCCGGCGACTATCCCCTGCGGATCGTCCAGGGCCGCGGGGCCCGGGAAGAGGTCGCTCAGCCGCCCGCTGACCCGCACATCATCCATCCGTCCTTCAAAATCCTTGATAGATGGTTGGTTGGGATTGGCGCGGTACCAGGAGCCGATCGACAGGGGTCCGTCGTTGGGCAAAATATTCTGGGAGAAATCCAGGGTATCGGCAAAATATCCGCCCGGATCGTTGCCCAGATACACTTTTCCGGCCGCGAAGTCGTAATAAGCGGCCACGAAATTCCAGGCATCCGGGACCACCTCAAAATCGGAACTGACCACCTGGGCCTGGTTATTGGCGTCGCGAATCAGGAACTCCAGCTTGCGCCCCGGGGAAATGCGCAGGGCGTAATTGGTGGTTTTGGGATTGCTGTCCTGAACCCCTTTGTTGACCAGATAGTGAACATCATTGATGATCAACGGATAGATCCAGGCGGAAATGCCCACGCTTTCGTTGTCGAAATCGAGATCCGCACCGTCGTCCACCCGGAAATAATCGAAGGCGTTGCTGCTGTCCAGCCACAGGAAGGCGCTTCCCTCGGCGGGGGGGGCAAAATCGGCGTAGGTTGCAGCATTAATCAGGCTGCCCGGATTACCGGCCTCGTCCCAGTCGGCAGTATCGTCGCCGTTGTTTTCAAACTGCCAGCGCCCCCCTTTGCTCTGGGCAAAACAAAGGGAGAGCGCTCCCAGCAGCAGGACTAACAAAAGGACTTTGGGTGCTAAAGGCATGGAAATATCCCGTATCGTGTAGTGGAGAATTTGGGTTGGGCCGGCGGCGCCCCGGGGAACCCACATCAGTTCCCGGGGACCTGCCAGCTTTCGGAACAACCGGATGGCGGATCGCTACTGCCGCCCGTGGTTGGGGGCCTGACGCACCCCGATGTAAGCGCTCATCACCTCGCCAATATCCCCAAAACCGGGATAGACGATATACATCGTTTTGTCGTAGAAGGTCAGATAGCGCATGGGGGTCAGAAGCTGATCCTCATAGAGAATCTCCTCGGAACCGTCGCTATAAATCGCCACCAGGCTGGTAGACCAGGCCGGGGAGAAGTAGACCGTCCCTTCTTCGTCCACTTCGATGCCCACCGGCGGGGGATCGTATTCCAGAAAAACGTTTTCGTTGATGAGGGTACCCCCGCTGATGTCGTAATCCATGATGCGGTTGGCCCAGATGTCCGTCACGTAGAGTTTGTCCTCGAAAATCCGCAGGCTCTTGGCATTTTCCAGAAAAGCCAGTTGGGTTACGGTGCTGCCGTCATAGCGAAAAACGCCCTGACCGTTGCCCACGATATAGAGGTCCCCGCTGGCATGCCAGTCGAAATCTACCGGGGCCATAGTAGTATCCTGAACCACCGTTTCGATGGTCGATCCGTCCGGGGAAATGCGGGCGATTTCGTTATTGCCCTGGTCGCACACCCACAGCCATCCGCCCGGGCCGAACTCCATGGCCCCGTTGATGGGATAGGCGGCGAAAAAGCTGCGGTCGCCATCCGGGGTCACTTTGTAGATTTCCCCGGCGTCGGCCCCGCCGAAATAAACGTTGCCGCTATCGTCCACCGCCACCCCTTTGGGATTAACCGTCTCGGTGTCGATGGAGTTGAGAGTGGGCAGAAAATAAAAACTGACCGGATTGCTCCACAGCTCTGCCCCTTTTACCGCCACCCGTACCCCCACGGTATCGTCCTGCAGATTGGGGGCAATCACCTCGATTTGAGTCGGGGAAGCGCTAACCACCTCGCCTACCCGGTTGCCGAACTGCACCAGGTTATTGTCCGGGTTGCTGTCGAAGCCGCTCCCGGAGATGGTCAGTACTTCCTTGAGGAATCCCTCGCTGGGACTGATTCCCGAAACGCTGGCCGGATTGCTGCCGGTGGGGTTGGGATCGGGATTGCCGGGGCCATAGACCGTATCGTCGTAGGTTTTTTCGCAGGAAGAGATCAGCATTCCTGCGCACAGACCGGCCAGAACAAATGTCTTTACAGGTTTGAACAGCATGGTATGTTCTCCGATTTGTTTTCCGTTAAAACTTGAAATCGAAGGAGAACATGTGAACCGCGTCAAAGTTCTCAAACGATACGTAGCTATAGTCGATGCCGACCCCCAGGTTATTGGCGGCGTACATCAGCCCGCCGCCCAGGGTCAGGCTTTCCTGGTCGTAATTGGTCTTGTAGCCGCCCCGCAGGAACAGCAGGCTGCGAAAATCGTATTCCAGGCCGAAATGCAGGCGTTCGGTGAAGTCCCGCAGGTGCAAAGCGTCCGCTGAAAGGGTCAGGTGATGGTCCTGGTTTTCGGTGAAAAAGGAGGTTAGCCCCATCGCCATCCCGAAGCGGAAGGTCAGCGGCAGCGGAAAGTACTCCTCGCGGTATACTTTTTCCTGGGAAAAGTTCTGCAGGCTCATGGCAATGCGCAGATCCTTGTACCCGGTGTAGTAGAGGGTTCCCAGGTCGAAGGCCATTACGCTCATTTCCGCCGCGTAGGTGGTGCCGCTTCCCAAATCCCCTTCCAGGTTGGAGCCCAGATTTTCGGTGAGGTATTTGAGGTGCCCGCCCACCGCAAAGCGGTCCGATATTTTGCGGGCATAGCTCACCCCGACTCCCCAGTTTTCCGGGGAAAAGGTGCCGGTTTCCTCATAGCCCCGGTCGTTATTGGCGCGCACGGTTCCGTTGAGGGTTCCCCAGTCCACCACGGCCATACTCACCCCGAACACCCCCCAGTTGCCGGCATCGAAGGTTGCCGCACCGGCATTAACGGTGATGTCGGCAATCCACTGGGTCTGGTTGAGGGCCAGGTGCCGTCCTTCGGCAAAGGCCGTCCCGGCGGGGTTCCAGAAGATGGCGTTGGCGTCGTTGCCCATCGCGGTATAGGCGGAAACGGCGGTTCCCCGGGCGCCCACCGGGATGGAAAGCCACTTCATGCCGCTCTGGGCGATTTTTTTGAGGTCACCTGCGGCCAGCGGCAATTGCAGCGCCACCAGAACCAGCAGGAGGATGCGTCTCATCAAAGGTTTTTTTACCATTTTCGATCTCCTTACTTCAATTTTCGGTCAACGGTTTGGAAGCTTGTTTGCCTAGCGAATCACCACAAATTTTTCCATGGTTCCCGGCAAGGCATTTCCGTTGAGGTCCCTGGCGCTGTCCACCTGAAGGATGTAGACGCCGCTGGCGAGATACTGGTTGGATTCGGTTACCTGATCCCAGCTCTCGTCGGCGCTGCCGCTGGCGTGTTCGATGGTTTTGATCAAATCCCCGGTGGCGGTGAAAATGCGTAGGGTACAGTAGGGCGGCAGGTTCACGAAAAGGAGTTTGTTGCCATCCCCGGTAAAGTTGTAATCCCCGGCCTTTAGCACGAAGGGGTTGGGCACCACCCGCACCCCGGCGGTATTGTCTGCCCCGGGCTCGAAGGCCGCGGCCGGCAATTCGGAGCGATTGGCGTAAACGGAGCTCTCCAGCGCCTGTCCGGGATTAATCCCGTCGGTGTTCTGGGAGCCGTTGTCCACCGCGGTAACCGCATAGTGATAGGATTCCCCGCGGATCACGTCTTCATCGGTGTAGGTGGTTTGGCCGGGCGGCACTTCCGCCAGCAGTTCCCACTGGATGTGGGTTCCGTTGGGATTAAGTTCTTCGTATCCGTCCACCAGAAAATCGCCCAGTTTGCGGTAGATGCGATAGCCGGCCAGATCGGGCACCCCGGTATCCGGGTCCCCTTCTCCGGAGAGATCTTCCCAGATCAGGTCGATCCGATTGGGGCCGGAAACCACTTCCAGGTTGGGCGAACGCAGGGGATCGGGAATATCCAGGCCGCGGCGATAGGCCCACATGGCGCGATCCAGGGTCTGGGTCAGAGAGTCCAGCCCGGTGGCCAGCAGGTCGTTTTTGGCGTCGTTATCGAAGTCGGCTCCGGCTTCCCCGCGATACCAGCTTCGCCATTCCAGGCCTTTTTCCACCGCGATATCGCGGGAGATCCCGTTGGCACCCACCGCATAGGCAATTTTGATGGAATCGCCTTTTTGGAAGCTGTAAGGGCCGAAGGCCTGAAAGTTGTACTCGCCTTCGGTATCGCCGGCGTTATCGGGCCATCCGGCCTGTTCGTCCACGGTGGCGCGGGTGCCGGAAGCAGCCCAGTCCCACAAGGTGGCGAAACCGGGAAATTCGGCGTTCCACATGTCGTAGATGCTCACATTGCCGGTCACCGAAACCGGCTGGGTTACGTCGTCGCTGCCGTTGCCGGGAGCGGTATCGACGTGGAGGGCGGCGAAACCGCTGTAGGCGGTGGAGATAAATTCGCCGGAAGGTAGGGGCGAAGCCCCTTCTTCGCCGACCGCAAAGCGCGGATCCCCGGTGTCGTCAAATTCCTGCCCACCACCCTCGAATTCCACGATATCCGGATGGTCACCATCCCAGCCGTAGGACATGTTCAGGTTGCGGCCACCGGTGTTCAGGGTAGACGGCACGGATTCGAAGGTGGCCCAGTCGTCCTTGCCTTCCTCGAACCAGCGCGCGTAGGTAATGTAGGTGCCTTCCGCGGTCTGGAAATTGTAACCCACGATAAAATACACGTCCTGCATGGTCTGGGTATCGTCGGTGTCCGGATTGGGATCGCGGTCCCAGTCGAAAGTGCAGGTATAGGTGTATTCCACGATAACATAGTCGTTGTGATTGTGGTTGGCGTAGGAATAGCTGCGCTTGCGGACGTCAAATCCGGGAAAGGCTTTGTAGCGCAGCTCGATCATCTGATCCGCCACAAGATTAGGGTCAACCTCGCCGTTGTAGATACGCGAGGAGCGCTGTACCACCCCGTTGGCGGTCACAAAAACTTCCGGCGGTTCGGCGCGGCGCACTTCCCGCAGGCCGTACGGGGCTTCTTCGTTGAAGGTCACCGGATCAAAAAAGGCTTCCTTGGAATGGGTAGTCCCGGCCGAGTCGACCCAGCTCCCCACCACGAAGGCGTTGTTGTGAAAAACCACCGTCGAATAGCGGAATTGATCCTGAGGCCATTCGCCGGTCGGCTCAACGTCGTTGGTATTGATGGTCTCGATGGCATCCAGGCGCAACTTGTAATCNNCCCAGATTATGGGTCCGGCTCTGGGCAAAAATACTGCCGCAGAATCCGGCGATCAGCACGGCAGCGGTAATCATCAGGCCTTCACCCAACCACCGCGAGGGTGAGAATAACCACATAAGCCTTGACCTCCTTGCTAACATCGTTTCGTTTTCGATTTTGATTAAACGCTTCATCACAGGTTCACCCGCACACCAAAGAAGATGTCCCGGGGATTAACAAACTGAGACCAGGTGTTGCGGCCCAGCTTGATGTAATCCTTGTCCCAATCGCCCAACTTGTCGTTGCCATTTTCGTCTCCCTGCTCATGCGGGAATTTGAGCGAATCACGATATTCGTTGTAATTGAAAGGATTGGGAAAACCCCGGTAGTTAAACAGGTTGCGGACCTGCATGTAAAACCCCATGCGGCGTTCGGAGAAGTTAAAACGCTTTTCCAACAGCAGATCGGTGTTGTGATAGTCGATCACATCAACCCGGATCTGATCGCTCAAACGGGCGCTTTCGGTCAGCAAGGTGGTCCCGCCGTCGCTCCATTCGAAGAGCACGTTGAGGCGCCAGTCGCCCAGAGGACGGATCGCCCCCATCGCCGGGCCGAATTTAACCGGGGTTTTGAAGGTCAGGTTGGTGGAAAAGGAAGGCACCGGATCCTCGCGGAACTGGGTGGCCTGATTGCGCTGCTGATCGGCCAGTTGGCGATCTTCGTAAATGGTCCCGAAGCCGCTTAGGCCGGTACTCTGAATCAGGTATTCCAGGGAAACCCAGCCGTTCACCCAATCGCCCAGGCGCTTTTCCAGGCGCATCTCGATACCGCGGATGTCCGAATAGCTGTTGTTGGCGAAGGTCGATACGTTGCTGACGTTGTCCAGACTGCGGATGGTCAGGGGCGACAGCTGATTGGTAACGTCCTTGTAATACCCCATGAAATGCATCAGGAAACCCCGCGGCAAACTTTGCTCATAACCGAGTTCGTAGGAAACCGTCTTCGGCCAGTCGGCATCCACCCGCGGCACAAAGGCCACGCTGCCGTTGGTCCGCACGGTGTAAAGCTGATTGTTGACCGGCGGCTGGTAGTAATGCCCGTAGTTGAAAAAGATTTTACTGGTACTGGTGAGCGGGTGGGAAACCCCCAGGCGCGGGCTCCAGTACAGCTTGTAGGTCTTGTCCCCGGTGGTCAAAAATTCAAAACTGTTGCCGTTGCCCTGATACTGGCTGTAGGTGTAGGGCAGGTCCCGGAAAATATAGCCGGGATCCAGATTGAAGGCCTCCCGCCGCGGATCCAGATAATCCAGGCGCATCCCGATATTGGCGATCATACCTTCGTATTCCAGCTTGTCCTGCAGGTAGGCGCCCAATTTGAGGGGACTGGCATCGTAGCGGTACCAGACCGTCGGGTTTTCTTCAAAGGGTTGGGTATCGGCGGTATTGTTGATCTCCCGCCGCTCCTTGAAGGTGGTATAATCCAGGCTGATCCCCATTTTCAACTGATTGTAATTGTTGAATTGGTTGACGTAATCGCCGGTAAATTTGACCCCGTGATAGGTTGAATTATCACGACCACGCCCGCCACCGGACATCAGGAACTCGCCCAAAACGTCAAACTGCTCGGTGATGTTGTCCCCGCCGACGTAGCCGAAGGGCTCTTCGTTGTAAAAACGACCCCCGATTTCTTTGACACCGGTGGTATCGCGGGCCCCGATCGGCGACTGTTGGGTGCTGTAGTTGGTGTATTCCATTCGCAGATCATAATAACTCTGCGGAGAAAGCACGTGGTTAAAGGAGAGCCCGCCCCGGTACTGGCGGCTTTCCACCGGGTTGAAGTTGGCATCGTGCCAGATATAACGGTAAAAATGGATGTCCCGGGCGTAGTAAGTTCCCTCACGCGATCCGGTGATAATCCCGTTAGTATCGTCAAAGATGGAACCGCTTACCCCCTTCACCAGCAGAAAACTGTTGTTGATCGACAGCTTCATTTTGGGGTTGAGGTAGGTGGTCAGCTTCAACAAGGTGGTGCTGGCGATAGAGTTGTTGCGACTGAAGGGATAGACCAGCTGCAGGTCCTCATAACGCTGCGACAGCATAAAGTTGAACGGCGTTTTGGGCAGCGGACCGGTGAGGGTGGCATCAAAGATATGGTCCGGCTTGTTGGCGTAAGGCCGGTCGCGATGCTGCCATTTCCACAACTCCAGCAGCGCCTGAGGGGTCAGGTCGTTATCGGGATCCGGGTCGCTCAGGAATTGGCGGGAAACCTCGTTCCATCCCACAAAAGCAAAGGGATACTCACCGCTGGAGACCTGCGTTTCACTAACGCCGGTAAAGGCGTCCGAACCGGTATAAACCTGCCAGAAAGGCCCTTCCACCCCAAACGGACTGGGGCCGAAGTGCTTGCGTCCCGGCGGGCTGAAGCGGTAATCCAGGGCCAGTTCCAGGTTTTCCCCGCCCTCTTTGGTCACCACATTCACAAAACCGGAGCGAATTTCCCCAAATTCGGCGCTGAAGCCGCCGGTCAGAACTTCCACCTCGTTGATCGCGGTAACGCTGAGGTTGGTGAAAGGCTGGCCGTTGCGCAGATTTCGGGTGGAAAGCCCGTCTACCACGATATCGGTTTCATTCAGCTCGCCACCGCGAACCACCAGACCGGAACCTTCCGTGCCGGCGGTAACATCAATGCCCACCTCGCTGGCCAGAATTTCTTCGAGGTTGTCGAGCGGGCGCTGGGCAATGGCCTCCTGGGTTACCACCCGTTTGCTGGAGGTAACGTCCATCTGGACCACCTGGCGCTCCGCCTGAACCACCACCGTTTCACCCTGGATGGCCTCCTCGGAGAGCTCAAAACGGGTTTGGGTGGTCTGGTTAACGGTAACCTTGACGTTCTCCTGAACCAGAACGCCGTAACCGATCATCTCGGCGCGCAGGGTGTATTCCCCGGGCGGCAAATTCAGGATAAAGAAAAAACCGTCCTTATCCGTTGCAGCCCCGACCGGCTCTCCCTCGACAATCACATTGGCCCCGGGAAGCGGTTCTCCGGTAGCTTTGTCGATGACCAACCCGGAAATTTTACCGGTGTTGGCGCACAGCATTCCCGGCAGGATTGCCAGGAACAAGACGGCGGCCAGATACCGCCAGTAGTGGTAAATACCTTTCATAAGGCCTCCTGAGTAATGCTTTGAAAAGGTATTGCTGTTCGGTTGTTCATAAAACCGCCTGCCCACAGAGCAACCGGAACAACCTCGTTTTAGGTGTCTTTATTTAACATCCGGACCCTGCGGGAAATACCCCCATTATGCCCCGGATGTCTTCTGCCTACCGCCGGTCCCGGGGCGTTTCATCCCGGTCGATCCCCATCAGCTCCCGCCAGTCCGGATTGTTGTAATCCTCATCCGGGTGATTGGTGTGTACCAGCACATACCCCACTCCTCCGCGATCCGCGAACACAAACTGAATGTTCCCGGAACCGCCGTAGGTCCAGATCTCCACCGGATAACGAAAGGTCTGATCGCTGGCCATTCGCTCCACCTCCAGAGGGTCCCCATAGGTGATCAGCACCCGGGCGCGGTCGTTTTCGATACCGCTCAGGTAATTCCGGCAGAAAGCCAGACGCCGGAAATGTTCGATCATAAATTCGTTTTCGCGGGTCAGGGGATCGGGATCCCGGCCTTTCCAGAAGTTCACCAGAAAACGCTGGCGGGCCACCTTGTCCAGATCCTTGAAAACCTCAATTTCCGCATCTGAGGCGATGTAGCGGATCTGGCTGAGATAAGTGCGAACATGGGCGCTGTCCATGGGCAACAGGTCTTCCCATTCCGAATCTCCCTGCACATAGACGTAACCGCTCTTAACCACCTGCTGCTCGCTTTGCAGATCCACCACCCGCAACTTCAGGTGATAAAGGCCGGTGCCAACACCCCCGAGGGCAATTTTTTCCAGACGCGAGGAATTGGCTGCCGAGGCGCTTAACACCGGGTGATCCACCACCGCGGTTTCCTCTCCCTGCAGGTTTTCCAGGGAGCAGCGCACCCGGTAATTAAACCGCTGTTCCGCCCCACCGGAAAGGTTGTTCATCTCGTAGTAAATCAGGATTTTGCCACCATCACCGGCGTTGTCAAAAACCCGCCCCACGTTGGGGATCAGATCCACCCCCTGACGGGTGAAAACCCCGGGCTGCTCACTTTTGCGCACCGAACGGATATAAACCGGATCGCCAATGGAAAAACCCGCTCCAAAAGTTTCCGGAACGACCATCGTCCGTACTTCCCCCAAAGGTTCACCAGAGACATCCTTTATCCGGATGCCCACCACCACCGAATCCATTTCCAGGGCAAAACGCCGCTGGTCCACGAAAGTCTGCTGCTCGTTCCCTTGCGCAGCCCGGCCCAGGCGTTTGATTTCCCGCCATGCCGCCAGACTATCACCGGCGGGTGTGGTGAGCAGGAAGCTCACCGCAAAAGCCAGTTCCCCCTCCCCATCCGCGGGTAAATCCGCGGTATTCAGGGCATAGGCTACGGTTAGATCGGTTTTGCCTTCACTGCCCTGAGCCTGGTAAACGTCCATCACAAAGGGCAACTTCCCGGTGCTGCGCACCGGCCCGGCCAGGGAATTGGCCAGGGCCCGGCCGCCGGCCGTCGGCAGCCATAACAGCAGCAATAAAAACAATGTCACGACCGGGTTTTGCATATTCGGATCGGTTTCGGATTGATTTTGCGCCGCAATCAGGGCTTTTGTTTTTCGGATGCCGCCTCGCCGGCCAGCTCAACCGCCGGTTCGTCTTCCTCTTCGATGGCCAGCAGAAAAGTGGCGATCAGCGCCACCACCATTCCCCCCAGAATCACCGGGTGGGGGATAACCTGGTAGATGGCCAGGGAAATAATAACCGTAATTACCGGGGCGATGGCGTTGGTCATGGGACTCACCACCATGGCCTTGCCGTAGCGAAAGGCGTAAACCAGACACAGGGCCCCTACCGAGTTGAGAATCTGGATTAACGCGGTGAGGTAAGGCCCCTTAAAGCCCCAATTGACCGGCTGGGAAAAATCGGTCATCATCAGCGCAAAGGGAATCAGCAGAATCGCGGTAACCATCATATAAAAGAAGATGCTTTCCGCCTTCATGGTCTCGTTGGCAAAACGCATCACGTAAGCCTGTACCCCCCAGGCCAGAAAGACCAGCAGGGCCAGATAAATCCAGGAAGAACCGTAACTTGCGCTGCTTTCCGGAGATTGGTAGGAAAGCAGGGGAATCGCCACCAGGGCCAGAACAATCCCGATCCAGCCCCGCACATTGGCGCGCTCTTTGAGCAGCCAGTAGGACAGCAGAATGGTGACCACCGGGGAAAGGGAAATGATCGGAAAAACCAGATAGGCGGGGCCAACCCGCAGGGTTTGGAAAAGGATCAGCTGTCCCCCGGCGCCGGTTAATCCGATCACCAGCCCCAGCAGGATGGAGCGTTTGTCGTATTCCAGACGCCAATTGATGATTTTCAGGGCAACCAGGGCCGGCAAAATCATGGTCAAAGCCCAAACCGAATAGCCGAGGGTTGCCGGAAAGCCGGCCTTCTCGGGAATCTCGATCAGCGCGCCCCACACACCCCAGAAGGTGGTGGTCACAATTGCGTAAACAAACCAGAGCTTCAGCTTCACAAATCCTCCTCAGTATTTGTTGCGGCCGGGCCGGATGCGGGTCCGGACTCACCAGAGCGCTATTGGGGGCAACTTCCGGTCGCCCGGGCGTAAATGCCGGTTACTTCCATAATCTTGTCTCGCAGTAATTCCAGGGGATGCCGGGTAATGCGGCCATCCCGGACGGCCTCATACTGGGCCGGCATGTACTGGCTTACCAGGGTCATCGGCAGGGAATAGGTCTCCAGATTGGAGAGTAAAAGGGCTACCGCTTTTTGGACGTCCCCATTGGGCCAGTAATAGCGAATCCGGTCGCTGTAGCTGTAAAACCGTTTGAACGCGCAGGCCCGGCTGCCCCCCTGATAGTGTTTTTGCCAATAGCCCGGCTGGTCCAGCATCGCCTTTTCCAGAACGGCCTTAAGCCGGGACACCGGCGCTCCATGGCAACCGCCTACGTAGATGTCTTCCATTTTCGCCAGGGCGAAAAGCGCTTCACGCAAGGCGAAGGTTAACCAGGGTCCCACTTTGAGAATGGCAAAGTGATCGGCCACCAGTTTCTGCAGATTTTCCTCGGTTTGATAATCGGTGGAATGCGCCTCGTAGACCAGATGATCGACCTTTTCGATGAACGCGCAGAGGGGCCGGGCGCCTTCCCGGTGGTAATCCACAACCTGATCGTCTCCGAACTCCACCCCCGGCTGAACCACCAGGGCAATAACCCGCTCCCAGGCCCGGTCCAGGCCGCGGCTGGCGAAGGCGGCCTTGGTAACACCGATGGTATGGGCCGCATTTACCGGCGTGGTTGGGGTAAGGCTGTCCAGGGTCTCCTGAGCCCCCCCGGGAATGGGCACCTCGGTACCGATAACGTAAACCGGTTTGTCCTGCGGCCGGAAATCGGCGCAGACCTGCTCGGCCTCGCGGCATAAATCCGCCGCCCGTTCCGCGGCAACTTCGGGGTCCAGCGGGGTGTGCTCGTTACCGGGGTCATCGGCGCAACGCATGCTGGTATCCAGGTGAATCTTGCGAAAACCCGCTTTCACATAGTCGCGGATCAGGGTGCGGGCATTTTGCATCGCTTCGGCGGCGGGCAGGTGCTGCCAGGCGTTGGGCCCCAGGTGATCGCCCCCCAACACCAGCTTTTCCACGGGAAAGCCGGCTGATTGGGCTAATCCTGCCATATAGGTGACGAACCCGGCCGGAGTCATCCCGGTGTAGCCGCCGAACTGATCTACCTGATTGGAGGTGGACTCCACCAGGAGCAGGCTGCCGTCAGCCAGGGCCTGCTTCATAGCCGCTTCCAGCACAAAACCATTCGCCGAACAAACCGAATAAATCCCCAGTGGTTGTCCCTGGCGGTTTTTGTGCAAAATCCCGGTGAGCAGGTCGGTCATGCCCTTAAGATCTCTTCCATTTTGTGTTGAAGGGCAATCCGGTTGCTGAAGGCGCCCGTTCCCCCGATTTGGGTAACCGCCACCGCCCCGCACAGATTGCCATAGCGCAGACAGGTCTGCCAGTCTGCGCCGCGCAGGTACTGAAACAGAAATCCCGCGTTAAAGCTGTCCCCGGCCCCGGTGGTTTCCACCAGTTCACTTTGGAAGCCGGAATCCCGCCAGTGTTCATCCCCGACATGCAAAACCGCTCCGTCCGCCCCGCATTTTACCGCCAGCACCCTCACGCGGGATCGCAGAGTTTCGATAGCCTCTTCCAGGGTCTCGCGGCCGGAAATGCGCAGAGCTTCATCATCATTGGGAAAAAAGATATCGGTGTATTCCAGGGCGCGTTGCAAATCTTCACCCCACTCGTCATCCGGATCCCAATTGGTATCCAGGGAGGTGCTCAGGCCCAGCTCTTTGGCTTTTTTGAACAATTGGGCGACCGACCCGCGAATCCCGGTCTGCAGGAAAAAGCAGCCCAGGTGCAGGTGCCGGGCGCTGGCGACCAGATCCCAGTTGATGTCCTCCAGGGTCAGGTCGGTCATGGCTCCCAGATAGGTCAGCAAGGCTTTTTGAGGGGGGTTGGCCAGCACGATGGTGGCGCCCGTTTTCAGGCGGGCATCGCGGATAATTCCGGTGGTATCCACCCCCCCGGCCTTCAACTGAGCAACCATAAAGTCTCCAAAATAATCGGAGCCGGCTTTTCCCAGAAAACATACCTCTCCACCCAAAGCGGCGAAGTTATGGGCGGTGATCGCCGAAGAGCTGCCCATGGCAAAGCGCATGTCCCCGGCCAGTTGCTCCTGCTCGTAGACCGGCATGGGAACATCCCATAAAACCAGGTCGATATTCAGCTCTCCCACTACCAGGCAATCAAAGTGTTTGTTCAACGGTTCCTCCAACCGGCTTTACAGGGTTACCACCTGAGACAAATTCTGAGGGGTATCCGGATTAATGCCCTTCGCCAGGGCTTTGTAATACCCCAGCAACTGCAGAACCGGCATATACAGGAAAGGGGTCAGAAAGTCCTGAACGTCGCCGTCCACCCGAACCTGCCAATCCGCCCATTCGGACACCCAGTCTGCCTCATGGGTATGCAATACCAGCAAGCGGGCTCCCAATTGCTTCATATCGCGGACCAGGTTTTTTTCCAGAATTTTTCCGGCATGGGAAGCCAGAATGGTGATCAGGGTGTTGGGGGTAACGGTAGACATGGGGCCATGGCGGTATTCCAGGCAGTGAAAGCTCAGAGAAGAGACGATGGCCATTTCCTGCATTTTCAGGGCGGCCTCATTAGCCAAACCGAAGTAAGGCCCCTGCCCCAGGAATACGAAATCCCGCAGGTCCGCCTGGTCGGCGATTTCCTTCATCAGGGATTTATGGGCCATCATCACCGCTTCGCTGGCGGCGGGAAGGGCGTCGAAACGGGCCGGAGCGCGTTCCGGTCCGGACACCCGCGCGGCCAGGGCAACAATACTCAGCAACATGGTGGTAAAGGAACCGGTCATCACCACACTTTCCTCCCGCTGGAAGGGAAAGGCCAGGCGGTGCAGACTGTTGCCGGCCAGATCGGCCTCCTGCTCGCAACTAACCGCAAGAGTGGGAACCCCCAACTCCTCGCGGGCTTTTTTCTCGGCCAGCACCATTTCGGTGGTAGTACCGGAACGGGAAATCGCCACCAGCAGGCAATCGTCCCGCCGGGGAATGGCGGCATCCGGAAAAATCAGAATTTCCGATGCGGGTAGGGCCCGGGTCCGGAAGCCGGAAAGGCGCCCGAAAAGCTGGCTGGCGGTCTGGGCCAGGTAAAAAGAGGTGCCGCACCCGGAAAAAACCCATTCCCGATCCCGGTAGCGCTCCAGAAGGTCGGAGAGCCGCTCCTTTTCGCCGGCCAGGGCCCCCAGGGCTTTTAGCCAGCCATGCTGCTGGCGCATAATTTCCCGAAAGGTCAAATGTTGGTCGATATTCATTCACTGGCTCCCATTCAAAATTAGACGACGATAACCTCAACCCCGATGTCCCGCAGACGCTGAAGATATGCGGTGTCCACCTTGTCATCCGTGATCACCTTATCCACCGCCCCAACCTTGCTGATTACCCCCATGCTGCGCCGGCCGAACTTGGAATGGTCGGCCACCAGAATAATTTCCATGGACATCTTCATCATCAGCTGATTTACCCGCACTTCCTGCAGGTTAGGAGTGGTCAGGCCGAACTCCGGATGGATACCGTCTACCGCCAGGAAAAACTTGTTGGCGGTAAAGTGGCGGAGGGAATCTTCCGCCAACGGCCCCACGAGGGAAAATGATTTTTCGCGCAGGTTGCCGCCGGTCAGGATAACCGAAAGCTGGGAGGAGGCCAATTCCGTGGCGATGTTGACCGCATTGGTAATCACCGTAACGTCGCTGAGCATTTTGATCTGCCGGGCGATCTGAGTGGTGGTAGAACCGGAATCCAGCACCACCACATCCCCTTTTTTGATCATCGAGGCGGCCCGGCGGGCAATGCGCTCTTTTTCGTCCGCATACAAATGGGCTTTTTCGGTGAGGGCTTTGTCGCTAACCAGAGATTCGGTGATGATGGCCCCGCCGTGCACCCGCGACAAGACCCCGCGCTGCTCCAGGGCTTCCAGGTCCTTGCGAATGGTGACTTCGGAGATGTTCAGATCCCGGGAAACCTCCCGCACCAGCACCCTGCCGCTTTCGAAAAGCATCTTCTTTATTTTTTCACGTCTTTCTTCAGTCATCATGGCTGATTTTTATCCCTCGATCGAATCTAAAGCTTTGTTTACTTTCGGTTTGCATTTCAAAAGGGCTCGCAAGGCCAATCAAAATCCTTCGATTTCTTTTGTTTGCTTACGTTATGTTTCGAAGTTATTTTGTTTCGACATCAAAACCAAAACTTTTTTGTGCATCGGTAAAAAAAATTTCCGGGGGTCCTCTTCCCCCTAAAATTTCGTCCACAGCGCGAGGCAGTTATGTTAAAAGCTATGATGAGACTCCTGATGATGGCGGTGCTTGCGGCCAGCGGCTGTTCTCAGGATGCCACTCCCCCCGAGAACAATCCCAATGCGGTTGTCCTCGGCGAAATAGATGACGTGCTCCCCAATCCTTTCAAAGGATTTGTTCCCTGGATCGGCACCCAAAACCCCGTTTATGATACTCGGCTGCAATACAAAACTTTTGAGTGGCGGGATATCGAACCGGTGCAAGGCCAATACAGTTGGAGCACCCTGGAAAGCGGGTGGGGCAATATTAACCAGAGCGGCCGGCGGGTGGGGCTGCGCATTTCGGCGGCCACCCCGGGCAGCGGCAACAGCTACGACATCCCCGATTACCTGGTGCAGGCCGGCGTGCCCCTGCGCGGCTACTCAATCGACGGGCATCAGGGGCTGGCGCCGGACTGGGACCATCCGGCTTTTCTGACCGCCCACCGCAATCTCATTACCGCCCTGGGCAACCGCTACAACAACGACCCCCGCATTGCCTGGGTTGATATCGGGTCCTACGGTTTTTGGGGAGAATGGCACGTTTACCGCAATGACTCCCTGGCCGCCACTCAGGATACCCGGCGGCAGATCCTGGAGCACTACTTCAACGCCTTTCCGGATAAACACCTGGTAATTGCGTTCGACGACGATTTTGCCACCGAATACGTCACCCGTCATGGCGGCGGCATTCGCAACGACTGTCTGGGCACCCCCGAAAACAACGACTGGTATCTGGCCAGTCTTAACCGAATCGACCCCACCCTCAACGATCGGGTCTGGAAAACCGCGATTATAACCGGGGAGTTCTGCGGCTCCGGTTTTGGGGCCATCGAGGGAACCACCACCCGTTTCGATCTCAATCTCGCCTTTATCAAACAAACCCACTGGTCCTACATCGGCACCGCCGGCGGCGCCATCCCGCCTCAGGACGAAACGCACCGCGCCAATCTCGATCTCCTGCACAAAACCCTCGGGTATCGTTTTGTGCTGCGGGAATTCTCTCATGCCGCCGCCGCTTCCCCCGGAGCGCAGCTGGACATCTCCCTGAAAGCGGAGAATCTGGGGGTGGCGCCCTTCTATTATCCCTGGCCGCTGGTGCTAACAATGTGGGATGCCAACAACATCGAGGTCTTTCGCACCGATCTGGCCAGCGATATCCGCACCTGGCTGCCCGGGCAGATCAGCGCCGCGGAACGCATCACCCTCCCCGGGAACCTGGCGCCCGGCGCCTATTCGCTGAAACTGGCCATCCACGATCCGGACCACGATTCCCCGGGGCTCATGTTTGCCAATACCCTCCGGGATGAAAACGGGCGCTACCTGGTCGGCCGGCTGCTCGTCGAATAGGGTCCCCTTGCCCACCCCGGCAGGAGCGAACGGCCAAACCGTTTTCCTGCCGGATTCTCATCGCCCCACCCGCAAATTGGCGCATTTTTCCGTTTTTTAGTTCCTTTTTATCCCGTATATCCTTAGAGATTGTTTGATTCGTCCTCCCAGGCCAAAGAGAGCGCCAATGCAAAACACCTTTGACGTGGTGGTCATCGGTTCCGGACCCGCCGGGACCTCCACCGCTCGCCATGCCGCGGAAAAAGGGCTGCAGGTTCTGCTGGTCGACAAAAAGCAGGAGCTGGGTGCCCCCATCCAATGTTCCGGTGCCGTGAGCGCCCACGCCCTTGCCGACGCCGGGGTTCCCCCGGACGAAGAGTTCGTGCTCAAGCCCATTTTCGGCTTTTTGATTTATGATGAAGAAGGTCGCGCCACCCGCCTGGATTACCGCGAAATCGAGCCGGACCACTACGGCCATCACCCCCTGGGCTACGTGGTGGATCGCCGCCGTTTCGACCGTTTTTTGATGACCCGCGCCGAGCGGGCCGGCGTTACCTGCTGGCTCAAATGCGAGGCGACCGGCTACCGGGCGGTCAATTCCGGGGAGGTCGAGGTT
>JAGRBF010000244.1:21497-28096 GCA_020434205.1 Calditrichota bacterium
CTGCAATCCCAGGTGGGCAAATGGGCGGGGCTGGCCACCCAGATCCGCCTGGGAGAACTGGCCTCCTGCCTGCAATACATTGTGGACGGGGTGGCCACCGAACCGCTGCTGGAAATTGTAACCGGGCATCAATGGGCCCCGGGCGGATATGCCTGGATTTTTCCCAAGGACGGCGACTACGCGGAGGTGGGGCTGGGGGTTATCCGCACCCAAACGGACCGGGACGCCCGCTGGCACCTCAACCATTTTATTGAAAACGCCTTTTTGAAGGATCGTTTCGCCGACATGCGCATCCTGGAAATTCAGGGCGGCGGGGTGCCCCTGGCCTCTCCCCTCAAAAAACAGGTTGCGGATAACCTGATTCTGGTTGGAGACGCCGCCCGCCACGTCAATCCCGTTACCGGCGGGGGTATCCACACCGCCCTGCGCAGCGGGGTAATCGCAGGCCATTTTCTGGGGGATCTATTGAAGGCAGGGCGAACCCCCACCGCCGCAAACCTGGGAGGCTATCAGGAAATCTGGGAGGCGGAAATGGGAAAAAGCATGTGGCAGCTTTACCGGCATAAACGCGAGATTTTTCGCAACCGGGACCTGGACGTCCGCAATAAGCTGCTGTACGGTATCCTGAGCCGGTATTTCAGCCCGGAATCCGAGTATCGGAAAGTTTAGGGCGAAACGGCGAAAACCACCCGACAATCTAACCATTGCGCCGCAGGCGCTAACCAGGTAACCATGCCCAAAAAAGAACCGTTAACATTCGCGATCAACTGGAACGCCTGCATCCACTGCGGGGCCTGCGTGGCGGTTTGCCCTTTGGAGGCGGGGTTTATCAGCCCCTTCGACACCATTGCGGTGGGGGAAACCTGCCATATCGCCTGCATGGCCTGCGAGAAGATCTGCCCGGTTAGCGCCATCATTCCGCAACCGGCGGAAGCCTCCATTTGATCCCTTCCTTTCGCAACAAAGCAAATCAACCCGGGGTAGCCTGGAGAGAAAACCGCTCCAGCAGCTTTACCCTCGCCGAGCGCTGGTACCAGTCGTTGGCCACCAGATCCAGCGCTGTGACGCGCAAAACCCCGAAATCGGTTTCCCGGCTGACCTCGAGCAGGTCCAGAAAGGCCGCCTCGTTAGCGAAGCGCTCCCGGAAGCGAATCACAGTCAGATGGGCGGTGCGCAGCACATAGCGTTTGTCGATAGATTGCTGAAGAGCGGATGCCCCGAAAGCCTCCCGCAGGCGATCGCGGATATTCCCCAACCCCGGGCCTTCCGGGAAACCCTGGATCAGGATCCCGGCCGGCGAAGCGGTAACCCCTTGTAAACGGATCTCAAAGGGCGGACAAGCGGCCAGCGCTTCCGCAATAACGGCCCGGTAAGCATCCGGATCGATGTCCTCCAGACGAAATCCCGTATAACAGGAAATGATGGAGAGAACCGTCACGTGAAGGTCCCCGGGCGGGTAAAAATACTGGTTGGGTTCGATGGAGCGGGCTTTATCCAGAAATGCGGAAATTTTTTCCCGGGCGGGCGGGTCCGGGCGCAGCAACAGGGTGATCCCGTAACGGCGGTCCTCCGCCGCGTCGATCAGCGGATCGATTTCCACCACCCCGGCCCGGAATTGCGCCACGGCCTGCCGGTAAAGGGTGCGGTAATGTTGTCTGAGATCCTTTTCGCCCATCAGGAACAATTCCCCCAAAAATGCCCGGCCGCGGGATATGCCCGCAGAGGGGATTTATCCGGCATCCGGTAATACCATTATAGCTGATGTTGCCTGGGGCGTGTTGATAATCATCTAAATTGTCGAATTTTGGGCCTTTAAGGGCCTCTATGCGTTGCTTTTATCGACCGATGCGCTGCATCGCCTCTCAAAAAACGCCTTCAGAGACCCTAAAATTCCCTAAAATTCACTCAATTTTCTAATTATCAACACGCCCTAGCGAAATCCATTTCTCCTATTTAACCGCGAAATCGCGAAGTATTTATGTATTTCGTCTTTGCCAATTACAGGACTCCCGGGTGCCCGTTGGCTTAGGGCGTGTGAATGATCCACCATCCCCGATCGTCTCCGGAAAGTCTTAATCCTACCCTTTGCGGCGTCAATCCGGGAAAGGTCTGTCGCCGGCAGGGATCAAACTGAAGGTACTTTCGCGGTTTCGCGGTTTATCATCAAAAAATGGCTTTGGCGCGAGAAGTCAGATTATAACACTACCGGCTTCCAATCAAATGAAAAGTTTGAAAGGGTCTGCCTGCATCATGCCCAAACACAAAGTGGTTCTCTACAATCCGCGTTCGGTGTTCTTCGACATGCCCCTGGCCTTGCTGGCTATCGGCTCGGCCCTGGATTCCCGGCGCTTTGAGGTGGAGATTATCGACGCCCGACTCACCCAAAATCCGCAGCAGGCCCTGGCGGCGGCCCTCCCCGGGGCCCTGTGCCTGGGGATTACGGTGCTCACCGGGGCTCCCCTGGCCGACGCCCTGGAGATGTCCCGCTATGCCAAACGGCATTTTCCCCAGGTCCCGGTTATCTGGGGCGGCTGGCATCCCTCCCTCTTTCCCACCGGCCCTCTGGTCGATGTCCCGGAGGTGGACATCACGGTGCAGGGACAGGGAGAAGAGACCTTCCGGGAGCTCACCGAGGCCTTCGCGGCGGGGAATCCGGTCGACGAGATCCCGGGAATGGCCCATCGCCGGAGTGGAGAAATCGTGCGGAATGCCCCCCGCCCCCTGGCGGACATGAATGTTTTTCCCCGGGTAGATTACGACCTGATCGACGTGGAAGCCTATTTTGCCAAAAAAGGACGGCGCCAGTTCGACTATATTTCTTCCACCGGCTGTTTTTTCCGCTGCAGCTTCTGCGCGGATCCCTTTGTTTTTCAGCGTAAATACAGCGCCCTTTCCCCGGAACGTATGATCTCCGATCTCCGTTTTTTTCAGGAGCGCTACGGCTTTACCGATCTCAACTTTCAGGACGAAACCTTCTTCACCTACCGAGAGCGGATCGCCGCCTTTGCGGCTGGGCTGGTGGAAAACGGCATCCGCACCACCTGGGCGGCCACCATGCGCGCCGATCAGGGCTCGCGCCTCGGCGATGAGGTCTGGCAGCTCTGCAAAAAATCCGGGTTACGGCGCTTGCTGATCGGGGTGGAATCCGGCTCCCAGGAGATGATGGACTGGCTGAAGAAGGACATCAGAATGGAGCAGGTGATGTTCTGCGCGGAGAAATGCCGCTCCCTGGAGATCGGGGTTATTTTCCCCTTTATCGTGGGTTTTCCCGGAGAAAGCGAGGCCAGCGTGGCGGCAACGGTGGCGATGGTGAAGCAGTTGCGGGAGATGAGCCCGGACTTCCAGACCCCCATATTTTACTTCAAACCCTATCCCGGATCGGCCATAACCCGGGAGATGGAACAGCAGGGATTCCGGCTGCCGCAGAGTACCGAAGAATGGGCCGGTTTCGATTATATCGGTTCTTCAGGGCCGTGGGTAAGCCGGGCCAAGGAGCGTTTTATGGAGGCATTTAAATTTTACCTGAGGTTGGCTTTCGCCCGCCGCGGAGCCCTGCTCGCCCCCCTGCAGGCCCTCGCGAAATGGCGGCTGCGACGCGGGCAATTTGCCCTACCGCTGGAGAAGATCATCATCGAAAAAGTGCGTCCGGGTCAGCGGCTCTCCTGAGCGGTGTATTTTCGGCCCGAACCCAATCCTGCCAAACGCCCCAAAACCCCTCATTTTTTCGCTTGACTTTTTTCTAAAGTCAGCCTATATACCTACCGATCGGTATACGACTTTCAAACAGCGTCCGGAACGGAAATGGAAGACAAAAATCACAGCCATCAGCAAAACCAGACCCGCAACGACATTTTTATGAACGCGGCAAGGCTCTTTTCCGAGAAGGGGTATAACCGGGTCTCCATCCGGGAGATCTGCGAAAGTGTGGGGGTGGGTAAACCGACCCTCTACTACTACTTCAAGGACAAGGAAACCCTTTTTGTTCAGCTGGTTCAGGAGGCCAAAAGCCTGGGCCGGGCACTTTTCGAAGAGTTTATGGGCAAGGATCTGAGTCCCATCGAAAAATTGGAGAACATCCTGCGCTTTTTCCAGGCCTACGTGGAACGCTACCCGGTTTTCATCCGCTTTTTCAGCCAGATTTCCCTGATGTCCCTTCCCGAGTCGATCGAGCTGCAAATCTCCCCCTTCAAGGATGAATTGCTGGACACCCTTCAGGAAATTGTGAAGGAAGGTCAGGAGCACGGGGGTTTTTCCCATGATCTGGACCGGGAGCTGTTTGCCCTGACCATGCTGAGCACCATCAAATATTTCCTGCACCTGAAGTCCCGGGATAGCGGGAACGAATTTGATCTGGCCGGGATGTTCGACCGATTGCTGGACCTCTGGAAAAAAATTCTTTTAGAAACGTAATTCGGCAGCGCCAAAAAATTTTTGCCTGCCTCTATACCGAACGGTAGGTAGAGAACAAAACCTTCAACCCTGCAGGACAAAATGAGAACCGTATTTCGCACCAGTATTTTGATCGCCTTTTTTTCGATTTTCGGCCGCGCCCAGACCCCGCTTACCCTCACCCTTGAGCAGGCGGTCGACATGGCCCTGGCCCAAAACCGCCAGATCTCCCTCGCCACAGACGGGGTAGATTTCGCCAAACAACAGGTCCGGGAGGCCAAATCCGCCCTGTACCCGCAAATAAACGGCTTCGCCGGCTACACCCGCAACATCAAAAGCCCGGTCTTCTTTTCCAACATCGCGCCGGAACCCATCCGCATCGGGGAAAACAACGCCATGGCGGTGGGCTTTTCCGTGCAACAACCGATCTGGCTGGGGGGCAAGGTTTTCACCGCCCGGGAAATCGCCACCCTCACCCTGGAAAATGCCCGGGAAGAACTACAGCTCACCCGCGAAAACATCGTCCTGGAGGTCACCAAAACCTTTTATTCGGTTGTGCTGATGCAGGAGATCCTGAAGGTCAGCGAAGAAACCCTGGCCAGCGCCCAATCGAATTTCCGGAATATCGTCCTCCTCAAGCGGGAAGGAGTAGCCTCGGAATTCGACTCCCTGCGGGCCCGGGTGCGGGTTAGCGAACTGGAGCCGGAGGTGATCCGCGCCCGCAGCAATGTGGAAACGGTGACCAACGCCCTCAAATTTCTCCTCAACATCAACCTGGAACAGCCGGTGGAAATCCGCCATAACTGGCAGGTCCTGCCCCCCGCTTTTCCCGAGGACGAAAAACAACTGGCCCTGAGCAACCGGCGGGAGCTCTCCACCCTCAACCGCCAGCGCGAGATTCTGGTAAAGGTGAAAAAGATCGAGCGGGCGGAATACCTGCCTTCCCTCTACGGTTCCTTCAACTGGCAAACCCAGGCCCAGTCGGCCGATTTCGACATTCAGAGCAACGAAAAAGCCACCACCATCGATGCCGGTTTGTCCCTGTCCGTCCCCCTTTTCAACGGATTCAGAACCTCGGCCAGGGTCCAGCAGGCGCAAATCGACATCACCCGGATCGACCGGCAAATCGCCATGCTCAGCGAAAACATCCTGATGGAGGTGGAAAATAACCGCCTGAGGGTTCAGGAGGCTCAGCAGCGCGTAAATGCCCAAAGCGAATCCGTTGTGCAGGCCGAAAAAACCCTGGATATCGCCAAGGTTCGCTTTCGCAACGGGCTGTCCACCCAGGTGGAGCTGAACGATGCGGAAACGGCCCTGGCCAGAACCCGGCTCTCCCAACTGAACGCAGTCTATGATTTTCTGGTAGCCAAAGCGGATTACGAGAAGGCCATTGGTCGGTAGTTGGGTGGTTGGGTGGTTGGGTGGTTGGCGAATTGATTTTAAGGACGTTTAAACAGCAAAACAGTTGAGAAAGAGGATCTGAGATGAGTAAGCGATTGAAAACAATCACGGTTGTGGGAGGGTTGCTGCTGCTGGTGGCGGTGGTCCTGGGATTCCGGATTCACGAATTTAACAATCCCCCGGAATTTCCCAGCAACGAACAACTGCAGCAGGAATTCGGGGTTCCGGTGGAAGTGGCGCCGGTGGAACTGCGCACCATTACCGCCCTGGAATCTTTTACCGGCACGGTGGAAGGTTACTCGCAAACCGAGGTGCTTTCGGAGGTCTCCCAAAAGGTGATCCGCCTGAAGGTGAAGGTGGGCAGCCGGGTTTCCCAAAACGACATTCTGGCGGAAATGGACACCCGGAGCGTCAGCAATACCACCTTGCGCTACGCCCAGACGGTGGCCGGCTACGAGGATGCCAAGCTCAATTTTGAGCGCATGAAGAACCTCTACGAAGCCGGGGCCATTCCCAAACAATCCTACGATCAGGCCCGCCTCAATTACGATGTGCAGAAAGCCAACTACGAAGCGGTGATTTCGGCGGTTAACATCAAATCCCCGATTAGCGGGATCGTCACCGAAACCTACGTGGAAGCGGGCGACCGGGTCAACGTCAATCAGCCGGTCGCCAAGGTAGTTAGCTTCGACAAGGTCAAGATCCGCATCCAGGTCAACGAATCCGAAATCGCCCGGGTGCGAAGCGGTCAGGCCTGTGTGGTCTTCACCACCTCTCTGGACCAGGAATTCCCGGGAACCGTCGGGCAG
>JAGRBF010000245.1 GCA_020434205.1 Calditrichota bacterium
TTTTTTTTGTTTTTATTGGATCTCATCTATCGGTTGGACAAACTTTTTACTATTTTGGCATGTCATAGAATTGCGTCAAAGCATATGGGGCGGCAGGCGGCCCTCTCCCGGGAGGCGCGGGCTCCGGGGATTTTCCGAAACCAACGCCGGCCCGGAGCTTCCATCGAACGACTCAACACCTCTCAAGCGGGGAAATCCATGCCTGGAAAAGCAAAAAACAAACCTGCTAAGAAAGCGGCTTCGCCCAAACCCTTTTACGTTATCGGCATCGGCGCCAGCGCCGGCGGTCTGGAAGCTCTGAAGACCTTTTTCGACAATGTCCCACCGGATTTCTCCCACAGCTTTGTCATCATCCAGCACCTCTCCCCGGACTACAAAAGTTTTATGTCCGAATTGCTGGCTAAAAACACCCGCCTGCCCATTCTTGAGGTTCGCGAAAACACCCGGGTGGCGCCCGGGAGCGTTTACCTGATCACCCCCAACAAAAACATCACCATCAAAAACGGGGAGCTTCTGCTGGAAGAAAGGCCCCGGGGGCATGAGTTGAACCTGCCGGTGGACATCTTTTTTGCCTCGCTGGCAGATGAAAAGGGGGAAAGGGCGATTGGGGTTATTTTAAGCGGCACCGGCAGCGATGGAACGCGAGGGGTTCGGGCGATCAAGGAAGTCGGGGGCATGGTGATGGTGCAGAGTCCCGAGCAGGCCAAGTTCGACGGGATGCCCCAGAGCGCCATCCGCACGGCGCTGGTCGATTTTATTCTACCCATCGAAGAAATGGCGAAAGAAATCGACACCTTCATTAATCATCCCGGGGCGGTTAAACATTCTCTGGAAGAAGTGCTGAACGGCAATGAAGAAACCCTGAAAAAAATTCTGGAACACATTCACAACCTGTCCGAATTGAACTTCAACCAGTACAAACGCCCCACCCTGCTGCGGCGCATCGAGCGGCGCATGCTGATCAACAAAACCCCAACCCTGGAGGATTACCTGGACCTGGTGGATCAGAGCCCCCAGGAAGCCCAGGTGCTCAAGCAGGAATTTCTGATCGGGGTGACGCGGTTTTTCCGGGATCCCGATCATTGGGCGATACTCAACCAGGAAGTTCTGCCGGATCTGGTGGAAAGCAAGGCGGAACATCGCCAGCAGCTTCGGGTCTGGTGTGTTGGGTGCAGCACCGGGGAAGAGGTTTATTCCCTGGGGATTCTACTCAAAGAGGAGATGGAACGGCAGGGAAAGCTGGTAGACATCAAAATTATTGCCACGGATATCGAGCAGACCCACCTGGCCATCGCCAGCAAAGGGGTTTACCCGGAGAGTATTGTCGCGGATGTTTCCCCGGCGCGGCTGGAACACTATTTTATCCGCCGGGGAGATGAGTTCCACGTAACCGAAGGTTTGCGGCGCATGGTGGTATTTTCTCAGCACAACATTCTCAAGGATCCACCTTTCAAGAACATGGATCTGGTAATCTGCCGGAACCTGATGATCTACCTGCAGCCCATGGCCCAGCAGGAGGTGTTGGGCGCCCTTCAGTATGCCCTGGTTCTCAACGGGACCCTGATGCTGGGGCCCAGCGAGAACATCGGCGACTTCAAAAACTATTTAGCGGAAATCGACGGGAAGGCCCGTTTATTTCGCAACACCAAGGTTTCCCGAAGCCTTAATCCGGCCATGCTGCGCAGCGCCAGTAACCCCCTTCAGCAGAACCTGGAACTGCGCAAACACCGCCCCACCCTGGAAAGCCGGATGGCGGAATCCCTTAACGAGGCTCTGGCTGCCGAGCTGGGGCTTATCAGCGTATTTGTGGATGAGAATTACATCATCCTGCATGCCATCGGGGAGTTGCGCCGGCTGATCGAATTGCCGGAAAAAGGTTTCAGCGTCAATTTTGTAAAGCTGCTTCCCGAGCAGTTATCCATCGTGGTGAGTATGGCCCTGCGCAAGGCTGCCAAACAAAACGACAAGATCTTGTACGAAGGCGCCAAACTGCGCCGCAGCGACCGGATTCAAGTTTTCAATATTCTGGTAACCCCTTTTCCGCCGGAAGGGGCTTTGCAGAACAGCTTTGTGGTCACTTTTATTCCGCAGGGCGAGCAACAAAGCACCACCGAGGTATTGGCGAATATTCCCGACCGGGGCAATAACTACCGCCTTCGCGAGTTGGAAGAGGAGCTTCGGGAGACCCGGGAGAACCTGCAGTCCACTATTGAGGAGCTGGAGACCACCAATGAGGAACTGCAGGCCACCAACGAAGAATTGCTGGCCGCCAACGAGGAATTGCAGAGCACCAACGAAGAGCTGCAGAGTATCAACGAAGAGCTGCACACCGTCAACGCCGAACATCAGCAGAAGATCAAGGAACTGGCGGGCCTGAATGCCGACATGGACAACCTCATGAAAAGCACCGGGATCGGCACCATTTTTCTGGACCGGGAGCTGTGTATCCGCAACTTCACCCCGGCGATCAAGGAGCAGTTCAATCTTCGGGAGAGCGATATCGGGCGCCCCCTGTTTCACTTTACCAGCAATTTTAGCAGCGAATTCAACCAGAGCATTATCCGCAATGCCGGGATGGTGTATGAAACCCACGAGCCGCACGAGGCGGAGGTACGAACCCTGGACGGTAAATGGTATCTTAAAAAAATCACCCCTTTCCGCAACAGCAACAACATCGTCGACGGGGTGGTGATTTCGTTTATCGACATCAGCACCCTGCGGGAAATCCAGGACAAATACGCCGAACAGAAGGAGGCTTTTGCCCAGGTTTTGGAAAACACCCTGACCGGTTACTGGATTTTGCGGGTCCCGGATAATCACCTGTCCATCAGTCGCAACTTCAAGGAAATGCTGGGCTACGGAGATGAGGATCTGCGCACCCAGGAAGATCTGGACCAGGTTATCCACCCGGAAGACCTGGCCCTTTCCCGGGAAATGATGGCGCGACACATTGCCTCCGGTGGAAAAGAGCCCTACGCCCTGGAATCCCGGTATTTTCATCGGGAAGGCCACGTAATCTGGATTTTCAGCAAAGCCAAGGTGGTGGATTGGAAGGAAGACGGCGCTCCCCTGCGCATTGTGGGGAGTCAGATCGATATCACCAACCTCAAACAAATCCAGAGCAGGCTGGAGCTTAGCAACCGGGAGCTTCAGCAGTTTGCCTTTGTGGCCTCACACGATTTGCAGGAGCCGCTGCGCACCATCACCAATTTCATCGCCCTGCTCAGCAAAAACTACCACGACAAGCTGGATGCTCAGGCCAACAAATCCCTGGAGTTTCTCTCTCAGGCGGCCTCCAGAATGAGCGAACAGATCAAGGGGTTGCTGGATTATTCGCGGATCGGGAAGCGCGGGGAAGTGGAGGCAGTGGACCTGGACCGGCTGACCCGGGAGGTCCTCCAGGACATCGGCGCCAGCGTCAACGAAACGGAGACCACGGTCGATTTAGGGGAGTTGCCGGTGGTATCGGGCATTTCCTCTGAGCTGCGCATCCTGATGCTGAACCTGATTAGCAACGCCATCAAATTTCGCAAGGATGGTGAGAAACCTTTTATCCGGATCCGGGCGGAACGCAATTTCGAGAACTGGTCGGTTTCCGTTGCCGATAACGGCATCGGGATCGCGGAGGAGCATCAGGAGCGGATCTTTCAGATATTCCAGCGTCTGCACACCCGCAAGGAATACGAAGGCACCGGCATTGGTCTGGCCAATTGCAAAAAAATCGTGGAGATCCACGGGGGACGCATCGGGGTCAAATCCATTCCAGAAGAGGGAAGCACCTTCACCTTTACCCTTCCCCACACCACCCGGGAACAATCCTAGGGGGCGTGCAAAGTCCGGTAGGCGTATCAATCTGTCACCCCGGTCCCGGCCTTTAAACATTCGACGGCCTGCAAGGGCCTGCTAAATCGCGATTCGGCAGGTTCCCGCGGCCTTAAACAGGCTCCGGAATTTGTTAGTTTGAGAAAAAAATCCCAAATCTTTTCCCCTACCCTCCTCTTAAGTTCAATATTTACAACGCTCAACATCAAAATTAAAAATGCGTCACTCAAAAAAAGGTTATTACGCACAAAAAATATTTGTAAAGTTTTGTCAAAAATTCGTATACTCGCCTTAACAGTGCTGGCCACAGGAACCAGCCCAGAATCAAATCTCACTTTTTTGACTAATATTCGGTTTTTCGCCACCAGCGTGGGGCTGATGGTCTTCTCGGGTGAAAAACCTTCTGATGCTATTTTTTTGGTATTGTCACGCAGACCCTTTGATTTCCCAAAGCGGCACTGGGGATTCTGTGCTCTGTTTAATATTCGGGTTTTATGCACAAATTTACTTAGAACGTGTTGACAATCATCTAAATTGTCGAA
>JAGRBF010000029.1 GCA_020434205.1 Calditrichota bacterium
GCTCCTTGCTATTCTCTCCTCGCTATTTGCTCCTCGCTATTCGCTCCTCGCTATTCGCTCCTCGCTATTCGCTCCTCGCTATTCGCTCCTCGCTCACCGCCGGTAATCCGAAAAGCCGCTGGGCATTGGCGTTGGTAATGCGGCAGATTTCCGGATAGGAAATCCCACGGACCGCGGCCAGTTTCTCCCCCACCTGCACCACATTGCCCGGTTCGTTGCGTTTGGGGCGGTTCTTCGGGGCGATGAAGGGAGAATCCGTTTCCAGGAGCAGGCGATCCGCCGGGATAAATTTCAGCAGGGCCTCCTCCCGGAAATTGGGAAAGGTGATGTTGGCGGTAAAGGAAATATGCAGGCCCATATCGAGGTAGAAACGAGCGTCATCCAGATCGCCGGCGAAGCAGTGCATTACCCCGCGGACCTCCCGGAAGCCTTCCTCCTGGAAAAACCAGATCATTTCCCGCTGTGCGTCCCGGTTGTGAATCACCACCGGTTTTTCCAGGCGCCGGGCCATCCGCAGCATTTCCCCGAACACCCGGTACTGAGCCTCATAATGCTCTTTTTCCCAGTAAAAATCCAGGCCGATTTCCCCCACCGCGCAAATCTGCCGGTTATCGCGAATCAGCTTTTCAATGGCCTGAGCGTCTCCTTCCCCGGCCAGATGGGCGTCGGAGGGGTGAATGCCCGCGCAGGAAAAGATGTTGGGATGCTTGTGGGCGATTTCCAGGCTGGCGATGCTGGATGCCAGATCGGTGCCGAGGGTGATTATCTGCGCCACCCCGGCCTGGCGGGCCCGCTCAATTACCTCGTCGAGATCTTCCCGGAAATCTTCAAAATGGAGGTGGGTGTGGGTATCGATACAGAAGGTCATATCCGGCCCTGAAAGTGATCATCCCGGGCCAAAAAAGAAGGCCCCTGCTTTGCCAACCAAGATACGGCTTAAGCAGGGGCCTTTCAATGAGAAACCCAATCGTTTTTAGGCGAAGAAGATCAGGGTTACCGCGCCGAAAAGCAGGCCCAGGATCACAAACGAATAGAGCATGTAGCCAAAGAAACTGGGCATGACGATGTCGCTTTGCTCGGCGATGGACTTCACCATAAAGTTGGGCGCGTTGCCGATATAGGTCATCGCCCCAAAGAAAACGGCACCGCAGCTGATCGCTTCCAGGGTGATTTTGCCTTCGGTCATCAGCCAGTGAACATCCTGACCGGTTTTGCCGAGAGCGGTGTTAAAAAATACCAGGTAGGTGGGGGCGTTGTCCAGGAAGCTGGAGAGCATCCCGGTAATCCAGAAGTAAGATGCCGGGTTTTTGACCGCCTCAATCACGAAAGAAAGATGGCCCTCCATCCCGCTGCGCAGCATGGCCAAGGCCGGGATAATGGTGATGAAAATGCCCGCAAAAAGTTTGGCCACTTCCAGAATGGGGAACCAGTTGAAATCGTTGCCTTCCCGGAAGAGTTTGGGGGTGAATTGCAGGGAGAGCAGGCCCATCAGGATCAGGAAGCCGTCGCGCACCAGGCTTTCGATTTTCATGTGGATGCCCAACAGGGTAATTTCACCGAGGTGGAAACTGCCGCTGAAAAGAACCCCGGCAATTACCCCCAGCAAAAAGAGCACGTTGAAGGCCCCTTTGATCGCCAGTTTACCCCCGGCATTACCGCTTTTGGCCTGAGCTTCGGCAACCGCTTTTTCCAGGTTATCGCCCTCGCCCCAACCTTCCTTGCGGAACATGAAGGTGTCCCAGGCAAAAAAGATGACAAAGAGGATCACCGAAACGGTGAGCATGGCCGGCAGCAGGTGCAGGGTCCAGAAAAACTGCACCCCCTGCAGAAAACCAAGGAACAGCGGGGGATCGCCCAGGGGGGTCAGGGAGCCGCCGATATTGGCCACCAGGAAAATGAAGAAAACGATCAGGTGAACCTTGGATTTGCGGTAGGCGTTCATGCGGATCAACGGGCGGATCAGCACCATTGCCGCTCCGGTGGTTCCGATCCAGGATGCCAGGGCGGTACCGAGAATCAGCACCACCAGATTGGAAAGGGGACGGCCAACCAGAGAACCCTGAACCAGAATACCCCCGCTAATGGTGAAAAGGGCCCACAGCAGAATGATAAAAGGAATGTATTCCAGCAGGTAAACGTGGAGGATCTCGTGGATCGCCGCACCTTTAAAGGCGATGACAAAGGGAATACCGAAAAGGAGAGCCCAGAAGAGGGAAACCTTGCCGAAATTGTGATGCCACCAGTGGCCGGCCACCAGGGGGAAAACGGCAATAGAGAGGAGGATTCCGACAAAGGGGATAATGCTCCAGACCGGAAGCGCCTTGCCGAGATCATCACCACCGCCGCCGGAAAGGGGGGCGGGAAGGTTAATGTAATTGCTGATGAGTTCGGCGCCGAAAGCAGCAGCCGTCAGGACAAGAAGCAATCCCGGAATCCAATACCACATCGGTGAACGCTTTGCCATAGAGGTAACCCTCTGCTATATGTTTGGTTGTTTTGATCAGGAAATGCGATTTCCCATAAAGAGGATATTATCGGTATCAAAATATCAATCTTAATTCATTATTCAAAGGTGAAAAGGATGTTTCCCGGGTGGATTTTGTGCCGGATTTTCTGGATATTGGACCAGATCCGTTCTAAAAAAATCACAGGAGAAATCGGATATGAATTTTGCCTTGCGTATCACCTTTGTCATGATGCTGAGTGCCGGGATTTGGGCCCAGACCCGCCCCCTGGCTTTTGAGGATATGTTTGAAATGGGCCGTGTTTCCGGACCGGTGGTCTCTCCGGCCGGAGACTGGATTGCCTACACGGTAACCCGCTATTCGGTTGCTAAGAACAAGGGCAATACCCAGATTTACCTGGTTTCCCCGGACGGCAAACAGCACAAACAGTTAACCCGCGGGGAGGCCAGTTCTCACAGCCCCCAGTGGTCGCCGGACGGCCGGAAGCTGGCTTTTATCTCCGCCCGGGAGGGCGGTTCCCAGGTTTATCTCCTGGACATGGCCGGTGGAGAGGCGACGCGCAAAACGGATATCGCCACCGGGGTAAACGGCTTCGAATGGTCGCCGGACGGCCAAAATCTGGCCATTATAACCGATCTTTATCCGGAGGCGGATTCCCCGGAAGCCTCCGAAGCGATGGGGGAAAAAAAGGCCGGAAACGGCAGCAGCGGGCGGGTGATCGACGGCCTGATGTTTCGCCACTGGAACGCCTGGCGGGAGGGAAAATTCAGCAAGGTGTTGGTGGTGCCGGTGGCGGGCGGTTCCCCCGTTCTCCTGAACCAGGGCGCGATGGACTGTCCCCCGGTTTCCCTCGGCAGCAGTCACGATGTGGCCTGGTCGCCGGACGGCAAAGAGCTTTGCCTGGTGATGAACCCGGATAAAATGGTGGCCGCCAGCACCAATAACGACTTGTTTGTGGTCCCCGCCGGCGGTGGGAACCCGCAGGCCATCACCAGTAACAAAGGGAACGACAACGGCCCGCGCTACTCCCCGGACGGGCGTTACATTGCCTATATGAGCATGGCCCGGGCCGGCTTCGAAGCCGATCAGCAGGATCTGATCCTCTACGATCGCCGCACCCGCCAGACCGTCAATTTAACCGCCTCGCTGGACCGCAATGTGGAGGAGATGGTGTGGTCTCCCAAATCCGACAAACTTTACTTCACCGTGCCCAATCACGGGCGCCATCGCCTCTACGAGGTCGGCATCAAGGGCGGTAAGCCGCGCCTGCTGCTGGACAAAACCTACCTCGGTGGCATCGCGGTGATGCCGGACGGCAGGTCCCTGGTGGTGCGCCATCAGACCTCCGCCATGCCCTACGAGCTTTCCCTGTTCAATACCGGGAATCGCCGCCTGACCCGTCTGACCCACGTCAACGATGCCGCCCTGGCGGGATTGGAGATGAACGATATCGAAGATCATTACTTCATCGGGGCCAAAGGCGATTCAATCCACCTGATGGTGGTGAAACCGCCCCAATTTGACGCCGCCCAAAAATATCCGATGGTCAATATGATTCACGGCGGGCCGCAGGGTGCCTGGGGAGACGATTTTCACTTTCGCTGGAATTCCCAGCTTTTTGCCGCCCCGGGATATGTAGTCATCATGATCAATTTCCACGGCAGCCGCGGTTACGGCCAGGCATTTTGTGATGCGGTCAGCAAGGATTGGGGTGGAGCGCCTTACCAGGATATCATGACCGGGACCCAATGGGCGGTGGAAAACCTGGACTTTGTCGATGGCGAGCGCATCGGGGCCGCCGGCGCCTCCTACGGAGGGTTTATGATCAACTGGATAGCCGGCCACGATCCGGAGAACCTCTTCAAAGCCCTGATCTCCCACTGCGGGGTTTACGAACAGCACAGTATGTTCGGGGCCACCGAGGAGCTGTGGTTCCCGATGTGGGAGTTTGGCGGCAAACCCTGGGAAGAGGGTAGTCTCTACGACAAGTGGAATCCCATGGACTATGCCGCCAATTTCAAAACCCCGACCCTGGTGATTACCGGAGAACACGATTACCGGGTGCCTTACACCCAGAGTCTGCAGATGTTCACCGCCCTGCAAACCATGAATGTGCCCTCCCGGCTGCTGTTTTTCCCGGATGAGGATCACTTTGTGCGCAAACCAAAGAATGCGCGATTGTGGTGGGGAACCATGCACGAGTGGCTGGGACGATATCTGAAGACGGAGAACAAAGAAGCAAGAGCTAAGAAGGCCATGTAAGTCGTTGGTGCAGGGGCTGTCGGGGCGGGTTTTAAACCCGCCCTTACCAAACCCGCCCCGACAATCTCCACGAAATCCTACTCATCGCGGATCAGCAGCATTTGCACCAGCTGCATGGCCGCTACCGCGGTGGCCCCGACATAAGTGAGGGCGGCGGCGTTGAGCACTTTTTTGGCGCCGCCGATTTCCATCCGGTCCAGCATCCCATACTCGCCGAGTTTGGCGATGGCGCGGCTGCTGGCGTTAAATTCCACCGGCAGGGTAACCAGGTGAAAAATCAGGGCGGCGGCAAAGAAAATGATGCCCAGGGTCATCAGAGAAGACCACTGGAAGAGCATCCCGATAAAAAAGAGGGGAAATGCCGCTGAGGATCCCAGGCTGGTAACCGGCAGAATGGCGTGTCGCCATTGCAGCGGCGCGTAGCCGATTTTGTGCTGGATGGCGTGCCCTACTTCGTGGGCAGCGACACTCAGCGCGGCAATGGAATGGCCCCGGAAATTGTTGCTGGAGAGGCGCACGGTGCGGTCCCGGGGGTCGTAATGGTCGGACAGTTGGCCGGGAACCTCTTCGATTCGCACGTCGCTCAGCCCGTTTTGCTGCAAAATGTACTGGGCGGCCTGTGCGCCGGTCACCCCGCGGGCGTTGGGAATTTCGTTGAACTTGCGAAAGGTGCTCTTCACTTTCCATTGGGCGTAAAAGGCCAGCAGCAGGGCCGGAATCACCACCAGGAATGATGAGTCGAACATAAACATAATTTATTTCCTCCTGAAAAGGTTGGTTGTTTTGGCAGCGCCACGGTGATGGCCCACATCTGTGGCGCGGGTTTTTGTTTTGTCCTCAAAACCATTATTATCAAAAGCGAAGGTGAAAAAATCTATTTTTTATTTTCACTATTTCCGGCAAAGCCTTAGATTTTGAGGTCTGGTAACATTTACGATTATTTGCGGTCCGGGTTCCCAATTTCTCCCCGGATCGGTCTGCCTTTCGGGAGCAAAATCGCATGATGGTAGATTTTTTTACCCGGCAATTCCAATACGACCACTGGGCCAATCAACGGGCTTTGGAAGCGATCTCCGCCGCCGGTAAAAACAATGGCAAAGCCCTGCGACTTTTTTGCCATATTCTGGCTGCTCAGCAGGTTTGGCACACCCGCGCCACCGGAAGCTACAGTGCTCATCTGGCCATTTGGCCGGAGTTTACGGTTGGGGAGTGTTCCCAGTTGCTGGACGAGTTCTATGAAAACTGGCGGCGTTTTATCAACAGCCTATCTCCCGACCGTTTACCGGAGCTGGTGGCCTACCACAATTCCAAGGGGCAGTCGTTCCAAAGCAGCATTCAGGACATCCTGAACCACGTGGTGATGCACGGAACCTACCATCGCGGGCAGATCGCCACCCTGCTGCGCCAGGAAGGCGGCGTACCGGTTTTAACGGACTTCATTCATTACACCCGCAATCCGCAAGCCTGATTTATTGCAATTCGGTAATTCACCACCAAAGCGCCAAATTCACCCGGGTTGATGTTGACTTTTCGGGGGGACCTATACAAGTTTGTTTCACCGTTTCACAATTTCGCCCTTAATTCATCACCTAAAAAACGGACTCTATCGTGCCTCAAAAACTCATTTCGTGGAACGTCAACGGCATTCGCGCCGCAATTGGAAAAGGTTTTCTCGATTACGTCCGGCAGGAGCAGCCGGATGTTCTGTGCCTGCAGGAGGTTAAAGCCACCCCCGATCAGGTGGATCTCCATATTCCCGGCTATCTGCAATACTGGAACACCGCCGAAAAAAAAGGATATTCCGGCACCGCGATTTTTACCCGCAAAGATCCCCTGAGCGTCATGAACGGTATGGGGATTGCCAAACACGATAAGGAAGGCCGGGTTATTACCGTGGAATACGATGATTATTACCTGGTGACCGTTTACACCCCCAACTCCCAGCGGGAGCTGGCCCGTCTCGATTACCGCTCCCGGGAATGGGATGTGGATTTCCTGGCTTATGTGAAAGGGTTGGAAAAGCGCAAGCCGGTGGTGTTTTGCGGGGATCTGAACGTGGCCCATAAGGAGATCGACCTGGCCAACCCCAAAACCAACCGCCGCAATGCCGGATTTACCGATGAGGAACGGGCCGGATTCGACAACATTGTGAAGGCCGGTTTTATCGATACCTTCCGCGAATTTGAGTCCGGGGGAGATAATTACACCTGGTGGAGCTACCGCCTGAACGCCCGGGAGCGGAATATCGGGTGGCGTATCGACTATTTCTGCATTTCCAAAAGCCTGCGCAAGCGGCTCAAGGAAGCCTTTATCCGCCCGGAAGTTATGGGATCGGATCACTGTCCGGTGGGGATTGTTTTGGAATAGAGGGGGACGGAAGGCCTCCCAAACCGATCCTAAGAGTCTAAGATCCTAAGATCCTGAGAAATATAGACTTTGGGCGGTTTTTAAGGAAGGACCTCAAGCCGATCCTAAGATTCTAAGATCCTAAGATCCTGAGAAATATAGATTTTGGGCGGTTTTTGTCGTAGGATCATAGGATCTTCTTCTCGTCTTTGGCTCTCCCGCTCTGTCTTCTATCCCGCGGTTTCGCTGAAGAAGGCCCGGCGATGCACGGCCAGGGCGTTTTTGAGGGCGCTGAGCAGCAGCACCACGTTGGCCCTGCGGCTGTTGATGCCCATCAGCCCCAGGCGCCAGACCCGCCCCTGCCAGTCTCCAAGTCCGCTGGAAATCTCAATATTAAACTCCTTGAGCAGGTAAGGGCGGATGCGATCCGCATCCACGGTGTCCGGAATGTCCACGGCGGTGAGGTTGGGCAGGCGTATGTCCGGGTGGACCGGGCAGCGCAGGCCCATTTCCGCCAGACCTTCCCAGAGGGCTTCAGCCGTTTCCCGATGGCGCTTCCAGGTGACCTCCAGTCCCTGTTCGGCGAGAATCTGAAGGGCCTCGCGCAGCCCGTAAACCAAATTGATGGGCAGGGTGTAAAGGTAATGGCGACTGCTGACCTTGCGGCGAATAAGCCCGCTGAAATCCGTGGTGCTGTTGGCGATCCGGCTTTTGCGATTGCGAATAACCCGGAGGGCCCGCTCGCTGAAGGTGAAGGCGGAAATGCCCGGCGGGCAGCTCAGGCAGCGATGCCCGGTGGTAAAAGCGGCGTCGACCTTCCAGTGGTCCAGGAAAACGGGGACCGCCCCCAGGCTGGTAACGGTGTCCAGAACCAGAAGGGTGTCGTAGCGGTGGCATAATTCCCCGATCCCTTCCATGGGCTGGCAGGTGCCGCTGGCCGATTGTCCGTGGATCAGAAAAAAGACCTTGGGACGAACCCGCTTCAGCTGTGCTTCGATGGCCGAGAGGGAAAAGGCCGCTCCGATTTCCCCCTTCAGTTTAAAAACCTTGGCCCCGTAGCGGCGGGCCGCTTCGCAGATGTAGTTCCCGAAAAACCCGTTTACCCCCACCAGGATCCGGTCGTTGGGTTCGATGAGGTTAGCGGCAACGGCTTCCATGGCGTTGCGTCCCGTTCCCGAGATGGGCAAGGTAAAGGCATTATCGGTTTGCCAGGCATAGCGCAGAAGGGATTGAATGTCCTTAATGAGGTCGACGAACTGAGGATCGCGGTTGGCAATCTGGCGGCTGCCGATGGCCTGAAGGACCCGGGGATAGGCATTGGCCGGTCCGGAGCCGAATAAAAAGCGCGGCGTGATGTTGAGCTGACCGGTATCCTTGCGGTACTTCTCGTTCACGGAGTAATACTGTCGAATCATAAATCCCCCATAAAACTGCCGGTGAGAAGTCCGGGGCAAAAATATCCGTTCGGGGGCAGGGTGACGGCAGTTTTGTGTTTGCATCAGCGGACTTTACGGAGCGCTGAGTGCAGTCCTTAAACCTGGAAGTTGAATTACTATTCGGAAACAACCCACTGTCATGATGCGGTAATACCAGGACAGGCCCGCGGGTTACGCCGAAATATCGATCAATATAGCGAAATCAGGGCAATTTGATGTGAAATAAATAAAGTTTTGCCCGATTCGGATTTTTAGGATAAACCACCCGCTATCGTCTGTTCCGATGCCGGCGTGGACCGCTGCGGTAGCCATTGGCGCCAGGGCTGTTTCCCTTAAATCCCCTGGCTCACAGTCTACGGGTGGCGGTAAAAGGTTTTGGCGACGATCTTCCAGCCGTCCTCGAATTGATAAAGATTGAGGAAATCGCTGAACAGGTGTTTGCCGTCCCGGTAGAGCTCCACCCGGACCACCGCGGCGCTGCCGCTCACACTCACCAGGGCAAATTCGTGGGTTACGTTGGGACGGGGCTGCGGATCCGCCGGTTTTTTACCGGATTCCATGCCGCTCAGCCACTGATCCAGGGAAATTTTGACCAACTTGTTTTCCTTCAGCACGTTCATGGTGAAGTCGGGGTGGAAGCCTGCCCGGACTTTCTCCGGATTGCGCTCGATGTGGATGCCCTCCACGTAGGCGCTGGTTACCACCGCCTTGATGTCCTCCTCGGTGTTGGCGCTGAGGACGGTGGAGATCAACAAAAAAAGGGAAAAAGCGATGAAAATCCGGCCGGTAAACCTGGGGATCATAATGCCTCCGGGTTGGGGTTGGTTAGGATAGGTTTGTCTAAAACACGGAAGCGGTAGGGAAATGTTTCGGGTATACCTCGCCCTCTCGCCCTCTCGCCCTCTCGCCCTCTCGCCCTCTCGCCCCCTCGCCCCTACAGGCGGTTGAGGCGCTTCAGGGCCCGGTATTTCAGCCAGTACATACGCAGGATGTTCCAGGGCCGGTCGTAGCGCGCCCATTTATCGGCAATGCCCTCGAAAAAGGGATCGCCGCTCATGCGGGAGAGCAGGTGCAGCTGGGTGCCGATCATCCGAAAATACATGATGGTCGCGGGATCGGAGGTGGGATAAAAGGGCTGGTCGCACAGGTTGTAGCGAATCCAGAAGCCCATATCGTAGGTGGGCAGAGCCTTCTTCAACGCGGCAATTCCCGCCTCGAACAGAGGGCGGGCCGGATTGTTTTCACCGGGAACGGCGCGCAGGTAGTCGTAAAGGCCGAACAGGGAAAAAATGCCGCCGTCCAGAACCGCGGTAATAAAATCGGTGGGATACTCCTCGTACAGCGGGCCGAATTCGCTGAAGGTGGTTACCCCGCCTTCGCCGGCCGGCACCGCAAAAATCTTCAGGGCCGCGGTGGCACTGTCCAGATAGCGCTGCTCCCCGGTGAGCTGCCAGGCGCGCAGGAGAATGGAAATAGCGCGGCTCTGGGCAAAGGCCGAGGGCCAGGGCGCCATCATGCGGTATTCCGGCTTGGGCACCGCGGTAATCCAGACGTCACCTTTTTGTGCGGATTGCTCCCGGTTGTCCAGAAACCAGTCGGCGATCTGCAGAAAACGCGCCCGGTCCTTCTCCAGGCCTGTTTTCAGCCAGGTGTGGAAAATGGCCACCCCGAATTGACCGATGGAGATGGGGTAATAAACCAGCTTGCGTTCTGCCACGTCGATGTAGGTGGGGATCATGGGAATGCCGTCCTCATCGAAGTGGAAATTCTGGCTGACCCCCGCGCGCAGCTTTTCCTCATCCATCACGAAATAATACTCGCCCAAACGGCTGCTGTGCACCTCTTCGGCCAGGTCGTAGATAACCTTGCCGCGAAAGAGATCCTTGCGCAGCTTCTTGAGCATGAAAAAGGCTTTTTCAATTTTTGAAGGCATAAAGGCCTACCGCCAGGGCACTGAGGCGCCAGGGTGTTTTGGGTTTAAATGGATTGGCCGCAAGACCAGAGGATCGTTTTTTTGTCTTCTAATCCTTCAGGTCTTTTTCCAAGGGTCCAAGCCTCTAAGGATCGTTTTATGTCTTCTTATTATCCCGAATAACGCGGGCCGGTAAGCAGCTGGCGCGTTGCGGCACCGCAGTTGAACAGCACATCCAGAATGGACAAATGGGACTCGAATTCTCCCCACAGCTGCGGATAAACCGGATGTTCGAAGCGGGAATATTCCAGGCGAATACCGCTTCCGGCCAGAATCTCCTCGTCGTTGTATTCCTTGCCGCCTCCGGTGCCGGAGAAATAGATCCCGGCCTCCATGGCCCTGCAGCAATCGACGATAAGGTGACTCTTCTGCCCGAAATCGCCCAGAATTTCCGACAGGCGCACCCGCCGGGTGGTAATGCCGAGGTAGTCGGCAAAAGTGTCGATCAGCCCGATGGTGAGATCCACAAAGGTTTCCCGTTGCTCCAGCTCCTGCCGGAACAGGGGGAAAATTTCGTCGAAATGGGGGGCCTTTTTGTAGCTCATCTCCACGCTGCGCAGGTGTTTGGCAATCCATTTGCGATCGGCAAAAAGCACTTCATTATAGGTCAGCTTTCCCTCCACCGCCCGGGAACGGTCCAGGGGAATGGTCAGATAGGCGCTGCCGTTGGGGGTTTTGATGCGATTGCGCGGGGAAAAGCTCTGTCCGCGGGGAAACTGCACCGCATCGAGATAAACGAATACGTCGCAATTGGCCAGCTTGTAAAAATAGCCCAGCCAGGGAATGTAGTTGGGCTGGTGAATGGCCAGGGCGCGCTGCGAAGAGGGTTGGGCGTGGTCAGGCATGGTCGTATTGAGCGCGGAACGCGGCGAGACGCCGGGCGAAATCCGCCTTTTCCTCCGAATCAAGATAGCTGCGAAAGGTGAACTGCTGGGGGGGCTGGTTTTTGACGGGGATGTCCGCTCCATACAGCTCCAGGGACATCTGGCGAACCTGCTCTAAAAAAGACTGCGGGTTTTCGCACAGATCCCGGTAGCGGATGCGCACCACGTTGTTGAGCCCCGCTTCTTTGATTTGCCGGTTGTAGCCGCGTTTCAGAAAATAAATCTGCCCGGCAATCTGATCCCGGGGATCGAGGTTTTTCAGCTGCGGGTATTCCACCGGGGTGTAGCTCCACCAGGTATCCAGATGGCCGTAGTATTTCTCCCGGGCCTTGCGAATAGAGACCGCCGTATCCAGCTCGTCCCGTTCAATAAAAACGTAAATGACTTTTTCCAGGACTTCCGCCATTTTCCCGAGATGGTAGGCGCCGTAAATGTTTTTGAAGGACAGGGATTTGCCGAAGGCGTTCTGCATATTGGCCAGCACCCGTTTTAAACCGGTCCAATCCAGGTGATTTTCTTTTTCCCCGGACCTGACGATTTCCTCCATGCTCTGCTTCTCCAGCCAATGGCCCCAGAAATACCCGAATTCGTGAATATCCGCCACCCCGACCGTGCGGGCATAGTCGGATTCGAAGCGGGTCTGGTCGGCCTCGCCCAGAGCGCCCTGGGAAATTTTGATGCCGTGCAGGGGGGCCAGCCAGAAGCGGGCCATCAGGTTGTTGATGTAGCCGACGTCCAAACAGTAGGCCAGCACCTGACTGGTGAGGGTGGTCCCGGAGCGCGGCGGCCCGAATACGAAGATGAACGGATGTTCGATGGGAAGATCGCGGTATCGCGGGGTCTCCTGCGCCATCAGCAGCCGGTTCATCTCCAGATAAAAATTTTCCTCCCGGTGATCTTTCTGATAACCGGCGGCGCGTTTGTTGTTCAGATCTGCGAGTGTTTCGCCCATGGTAACGAAATGGTTGGATGGTTAAATGGTTATCGCCTGCGGCGATGGTTCATGGTTAAAATATTCCGTCCAAAAAGATGCCGATGACTCCGGGATTCAGCAGGATGGTGAGGGCAGCGCCGGTTAACGCTCCCCATAAATGCGCCTCGTGGTCGATTACCGAATAGCGGTTTTTGGAGAGATACCAGCTGATCCCCACAAACAGGATGGCGAACAGCCAGGCCTTAACCGGCAGAAAAAAGAAGACCAAAAACTCGGCGTTGGGATAATAAAGGCTGATGCTGAACAAAATGCCGCTCACCGCCCCGGAGGCGCCCAGGCTGCGAAAGCCCTCCCAGTCCTTGCGCCGGGCGGTGGAAATGACCGCGCTGATAACCAGGGAGCCGAAATAAATGATGGCAAAATGAAGGTGGCCGACGGTGCGCTCCAGCCCCAGGGCAAAAAAGTAAAAGGTCAGCATGTTGAAGGCCAGGTGGGCGAAATCCGCATGCACAAACCCATGGGTAAAGAGGCGGTAATACTCCTTGCGGTAAACCACGCTGTAGGGGTGCAGGAGCAGCTTGTCGATAAGGTATTGTTTGCTGGTAAGAGCCTGATAAGAGACCACAATCGTGGCGATGAGGGTCAGCATGGCAATCGGCGAATACATGAAGGCCATCTTTAATTCCATTGGGTTCCTTTCCGGTGAAAACAGACTCAATTATACAACCTAAACCGGCAACCATTCAAAAAAAATTAAAAAGCGGTAGGTTCACGGCGCGCCGTGGACCTACCGCACCGTGGACCTACCGCGCCGTGGACCTACCGCGATTTCAAGGCCAACCGGATCGCTTCGGCCGGGTGCAGGGCTTTGCGCCCGGTTCCGTCGTGAATCTGATGCCGGCAGCTGGTGCCGGCCGCCACGATTATGGTTTCCCCGTCTTCCTGGCGAACCGCCGGAAACAACCGCCGTTCCCCGATCTTGAGAGAAATGTCCACGTGCTCGGCCTCGTAGCCAAAGGAACCGGCCATTCCGCAGCAGCCTGAGTCCACTTCGCTTACCGCATAACCGGCCGC
>JAGRBF010000246.1:0-8869 GCA_020434205.1 Calditrichota bacterium
TCAACCTGGTGGGGACCGAGGTCGAGTTGGTTCAGGTAATCGCCCGGGAAAAAATCCTGCGGGACGCCCTCAGCAAGGTTCGCCATCAATACGATTTTATCCTGATCGACTGCCCGCCGTCTCTGGGCATTTTGACCCTGAACGCCCTGACCGCCGCCGACAGCGTGCTGATCCCCATTCAATGCGAATACTACGCCCTCGAGGGGCTCAGCAAGTTGCTCAATACCGTTAAACTGGTTCAGAAGCACCTCAATAAAGCGCTTAATATTTACGGGGTATTGTTGACCATGTACGACGGGCGGCTCAACCTGTGTAACCAGGTCGAGCAGGAAGTGCGCAACTACTTCAAGGAAAAAGTTTTCCAGACCACCATCACCCGCAACGTCCGCCTCAGCGAAGCGCCCAGCTTCGGCCTGCCTATCATTATGTTTGACGCCACCTCCAACGGGGCTGAGAATTACATGCGTCTCGCCGAAGAAATGCTGGCCAAAGAGAGTGTAATGCAATGAAAAGCAAGACCGGAAAAGTGAGGCTCGGCAAGGGACTCAGCGCCCTGATCCCCTCCGCGGAAACCCCGGGCGCTCCGGCGGGCGAAGGCGGCGGGATTCAGGAAATCGACGTCAAACTGATCGAGCCCAATCCCTTTCAACCGCGTCTGAACTTCGATCAGGACAGTCTGGACGACCTGAAAAAATCCATTCAGGAAAAAGGCATCATCCAGCCGATTCTGGTGCGGGAACTGGAGCCCGGCCGCTATCAGCTGGTGGCCGGGGAGCGCCGCTGGCGTTCCACCGTGGAGCTGGGAATCGAAAAAATTCCCGCTTACATAAAAGTGATCGAGTCCGACGAAGATATGATGGAAATTGCCCTAATTGAGAACGTTCAGCGGGAACATCTCAATCCCATCGATCTGGCGCTCGGATACCAGCGGTTGATCGACGATTGCGGGCTTACCCAGGAAGAAGTGGCCCGGCGTATCGGAAAGGATCGCACCACCATCACCAATGTGATTCGACTGCTTAAACTCCCGGATCGCATTCAGGAGAGCCTGGCCAAGGGGGAAATCCGTGAAGGACATGCCCGGGCGTTGTTGCGCATCACCAATGCCAAATTGCTGGATAAAATCTGGCAGCGCACCGTTAAGGAATCCCTCTCGGTGCGGGCGGTGGAAGAGTTGGCCCGCAAGGCCGAGGAAACCCAAAAAGCCGAAAATGGCAAATTACTGGAGAAACGCCGCAAACCGCCTTACATTGGTAAGGTGGAGACCAAACTGCGCGAAAAGCTGGGAACCCAGGTTAAACTGCGGACCAAAAAAGAAGGGGGAACCATCGAGGTTACCTTTTATTCCGGCGAGGACCTGGAGCGCCTGATGGATATTTTCGAGAAGATTAATTTTTGATGGCTGATAAATAAAAATGATGTAGGGGCGGGTTTGCAAACCCGCCCCTACATCATTTTTAAAAGACATTTTTGTCTGATTAGCGAGGTTGAATTGGCGAGCAAGAATAAAAAACGCGTGCTCAACATTCTCCTGATCCCGGATAACGAAGAAGCAACCCCTAAGAATTTCCGCGTTCGTTACTCTACCCTTCGCCTGCTGGCGGCGCTCTCTGGAATCGCTTTTTTGCTTTTTGTGGTCGGGTTGATCACCTACAGCCAGGTGCTGCAGGCCGCCAACGAAAAGTCCCGTCTGGAAAAAGACCTTCAGGACGCCATGACCCAGTTGCGGCGAATGGAGACCATCGAAGCGGAGGTCGATTCCGTTCAGCGTTTCCGCGACATGCTGGTGCGCAGCTTTCAGGGGTATGTTCAGGTTGCCGAGAAGCCGGATCAGGCGGTGTTGTCCGCCAGCAATCTGGAGAGCATGGAGCCCCGTCGGGTGTCCATCCTGACCACCACCCCGCTCAAAACGCCGGTGGTGGGATTCGTATCGCAGGAATTTAAGGCGGCGGTGCACACGGGTATCGATGTGGTGGCCCCGGTGGGAACGCCGGTGGTTGCGGCAGGGGAGGGGGTTGTGATCTTCAGCGGCTGGACGCCTTCGGATGGTCACAGCATTATTATCTACCATCCCAACGGCTATCTCACCCATTACCGGCACAATGCCCGGAATACGGTGAAGGCCAATCAGGCGGTGGCCCAGGGCGAGGTGATCGCCTATCTGGGGAATTCGGGTGAGTCCTCCTCCGGTCCCCACCTTCATTTTGAAATTTGGAAAAACGGAAAACCGGTCGACCCCCGACCTTACTTGTCAGATTTAACCGAAGGAGAATAATGCCATGGCATTTTCCGGAAAAAAACCGGCCGAAGCTCCGGTCTCGGCCAATCAGCTAAACTACATTACCGCCGGCACCTATTTCGAAGGGACCATCGATACCAAGGGCAGCATCCGTATCGACGGCAAGGTCAAAGGCACCATCAAAGCCTCCGATGAAGTGCGGGTGGGACGCAGCGGCGAAATTATCGGCGAAATCATCGCCAAAAACGCCCGGGTCGCCGGGAAAATTCAGGGCAACGTCACCATCGAACAGAAGCTGACCCTGGAAAGCGATTCCTCGCTGACCGGTAACCTGAGCGCCGGTCGTCTGATTATCGACGAAGGGGCTTTCTTCAACGGCAACTCCGAGATGGGAGATGGCAACGGCGCCAACGCCAACGGCAAGAAGCCCATTTTTGAGAAAAACAAGACCGGCAACGAAGTTGCCAACAACGCACAGAAATCCTGACGATTTGCAGGAACAACCTTCGACCAAATCTGAGAAAAAGGGATTGATGGGGGTTGGCAAGGATGTCGGACCATATCTGGCCCTTGGGTGGCAGTTTCTGGCCTCCATGGGCCTGTTGGGTTTTTTGGGCCACTGGGCGGATCTGCACTACCAGACCGCGCCGTGGGGATTGTTTGCCGGGGTGGTGGTGGGCTTCGCCATCGGCTTCTACAACGTGTTCCGGATTATTCTGACCAACAGCAAAAAGTCTGATTGACGGGACGGGGTGCCGGGGAAAGGTAATGTTCCCCCGCATCCGACGGAGACCGTATCGTCAGGCCAAAACAAATTTGTTAGCCACATGAACTTTGGGATCTATTTCCGCTGGAGCGGTCTGCTCTTCATCTTTTGCGCTTTAGTCTCCCTGTTGATCCTCCGACAATACCAGGATCCCGGCATCCGCACGGCCGTTGGCACCGGACTGGGAATGGCTTACCTGAACACCCTGATTGGTTTTTTTGTGCTCGCATGGGGCTATCGCCGCCAACCCAAACAACTTATGGTGGCGGTATTCGGCGGAATGATTTTTAGATTTTTGTTGATTTTCGCGGCTTTATTTGTTTTAATATGGGCGCTTAAAATGAATCAGGTTGCTCTAGTGACCTCACTGGTGGCAGCCTATTTTTTATTTCTGGTTTTAGAAATTTTTCACATAGTCCGCAACGTGGATCGCAAAGAGGGTGAACAATGATTTTAAGCTGGTTATCCGGAGGTGGTGAAGGTGAACACCACGGCGGAGAAGAAATGACCCTTGGGGACTGGATCATGCACCACCACCAGGACAGCGACGCCTGGCTGGGAATGCATCTGCCGCATATCGGCCCTTTTCAGGTCGGCGGCCTGACCATCGACATGTCTATCACCACCCACGTGCTGATGTTGTGGATCGCCGGCATTCTGCTGACCCTCTTGTTCTGGTTCAAATTCCGCAAATACGACGGTAATCCCAAAGGATTCCTCTCCGGAGCGCTGGAGACCATTGTCCTGTTTATCCGCGACGAGATCGCCATCCCCAACATGGGCAAATCCCTGGGCCTGGCGATGACCCCCTTCCTGTGCACCATGTTTTTCTTTATCCTGACCCTCAACTTACTGGGACTGATTCCCATTTTCGCCACCGCCACCGGCAACATCAATGTGACCGCGGGTATGGCGATCGTGACCTTTTTGCTGACCCAGCTCTACGGCATTAAAAAGAACGGGCTGGGCGGGTATCTCTCCCACCTGGTGCCTTCCGGGGTGCCGGTATTCCTGCTGCCGATTATGATCCCCATCGAAATTATGGGTCTTTTTACCAAACCCTTCGCGCTGGCCATGCGACTTTTCGCCAATATGGTGGCCGGGCACACCGTTATCTACGCCCTGATCGGGCTGATTATCGTGCTGGGACATTGGGCGGTTTCTTTTGTCTCCATTCCCATGGCGGTGGCGATCAACTTTCTGGAGCTGTTTGTGGCCTTTTTGCAGGCCTTTATTTTTACCATGCTCTCCGCCCTGTTTATCGGGATGTCCGCCCACGGGGGACATTAAAAGACCGGCAGGACGAATTGCTTAGCTAACTAGTTGATTTATCTGAAAATCGTCATTTATACATCACGTTTAATTTGAGAAGGAGTAACAAATGGAAGCTCTTGGTTTAGCTTGGTTGGCAGCCGGTATCGGCGCTGGTTTGGCGGTAATTGGCGCTGCAATTGGTATTGGCCGTATTGGTGGTCAGGCGATGGAAGGTATCGCACGTCAGCCGGAAGCCGGCGGTGATATTCGTACTTCGATGATCATCGTTGCCGCACTGATCGAAGGGGCAGCATTCTTCGGCCTGGTAATCTGTTTCCTCCTTGGGGTAAAAGCGTAACGCCATACCGACAAAGGATCCATTATGGAATTGTTAACCCTAAACCCGGGTATGCTGATCTGGCTGGTCATCACTTTTGTGGTGTTCGCCTTTGTGCTGAGCCGGGTGGCATGGAAACCGCTTCTCGGCGCCGTTCAGGCTCGCGAGGAGGGCATCGCCAACGCCATTAAGCAGGCCGAAGAGGCCCGCAGCGAGGCGGAAAAAGTGCTGGCGGAACAGCAGGCCAAACTGGCCTCCGTTCAGGACGAAATCCAGGCTTTGCGCAAGGAAAACAAGGCAATGGCCGAGCAGATGAAGGCGGAAATTATCGCCAAAGCGCATGAAGATGCCCAGAAGCTGCGCGACCGCACCCATGAGGAACTGGGACGGGAACGCGAGGCCGCTATTGCCGCACTAAAGGAAGAAGTCGCCGATCTGGTGGTGCAGACCACCGCCAAGCTGGTCGGGGTGACGGTCGATAAGTCCCAACACGCGCAGTTGATCGACGAGTCGATCCGGCAGTTCGGACAGAAAAACTAGAAGGGATAAGGCGTGAAAAGAGCCCGAGTCGCCCGGCGATATGCCAAAGCGCTGTTTGATGCCGCCCTGGAAAGCAAGGCGCTTGAGCTGGTGGAGAAAGACCTGGAAGGGGTCGGCCAGACCCTGGCGGCTTCCGAGGAGCTGCGCGCCCTGGTTGCTTCCCCCGTCGTCTCCAATGCCCGCAAGAAGGCCGCCGTTAGCGCCCTTTTTGAGAAAAAAGTTCAGCCGTTGACCTTCGGATTTCTGCGCCTGCTGGTCGAAAAGAACCGCGAGGGGAGTCTGGGCGATGTTCTGGAAGAATTCCGGGACCTGCTGGACGCCCACCGGGGCATTGCCCGCGGGGAGCTCTCCAGCGTGGTGGCCCTGTCCGCCGAACAACGCAAGGTCATCAGCGACCAACTGAGCCGGGTTACCGGCAAAAAAGTGGTGCTGGCCGAAAAAATCGATCCCGCTCTGCTCGGCGGTTTTATGGTGAGGATCGGGGATATGGTCTACGATGCCAGTCTGCACAATCAGCTGAAAAAGCTTCGGCAAAATCTTATTGAGTCCTGATCGAGTACAAATTTGAGGAAATAAAAATGGCCGTAGATGTTAAACCGGATGAAATTTCTGCCATCCTTAAGAAGCAGTTGGATGGTTTCGAAAAAGACGCGGACACCTATGAGGTGGGCACGGTTCTGCAGGTTGGTGACGGTATTGCCCGGATTTACGGCCTGAGCGGTGTAATGGCCGGGGAGCTGGTGAGCTTCGAGTCTGGCGTAACCGGAATGACCCTGAACCTGGAAGAAGACAGTGTCGGGGTGGTAATTCTCGGGGAAGACCGCGAGGTAAAGGAAGGCGAAACCGTTCGCCGCACCAAACGCATCACCGAGGTCCCGGTGGGCAAAGAACTGCTGGGGCGGGTGGTGGATCCCACCGGCACGCCCATCGACGGACGCGGTCCGATCGACGCCAAGGAAACCATGCCGGTAGAGCGCAAGGCGCCCGGGGTTATCTACCGCAAGTCCGTTCACGAACCGCTGCAAACCGGGTTGAAGGCCATCGATTCGATGATTCCCATCGGCCGTGGCCAGCGCGAATTGATCATCGGGGACCGCCAGACCGGTAAAACGGCCATTGCCGTGGACACCATCATCAACCAGAAATACACCCACGAAACCGAAACCCCGGTTTACTGTATTTACGTGGCCATCGGCCAGAAAGCTTCCACGGTGGCCAAGGTGGTTAAAACCCTGGAAGACGCCGGAGCAATGGAATACACCACCGTTGTTTCCGCACCGGCCAGTACTGCAGCCGCCCTGCAGTATATCGCACCCTACGCCGGTTGCGCCATGGGCGAATACTTCCGGGACAACGGGATGCACGCCCTGATTATTTATGACGATTTAACCAAACAGGCTTACGCCTACCGCCAGATGTCCCTGCTGCTGCGCCGCCCGCCCGGCCGCGAAGCTTATCCCGGGGACGTTTTTTACCTGCACAGCCGCCTTCTGGAGCGCGCTTCCAAGGTTTCCGACAAGCTGGGGGCCGGATCTCTGACCGCCCTGCCGGTTATCGAAACCCAGGCCGGGGACGTTTCCGCCTACATTCCGACCAACGTGATCTCCATTACCGACGGTCAGATTTACCTGGAGCCGAACCTGTTCTACGCCGGCCAGCGTCCCGCTATCAACGCCGGGATCTCGGTAAGCCGGGTTGGTGGGGCTGCCCAGATCAAAGCCATGAAGCAGGTGGCCGGTACCCTGCGCCTGGACCTGGCTCAGTATCGCTCCCTGGAAGCCTTCGCCAAATTCGGGTCGGACCTGGACAAGGCCACCCAACAGCAGTTGACCCGCGGTCAGCGCCTTCTGGAGCTGCTGAAGCAGGGACAATATGCGCCGATGTCGGTTGCCGAGCAGGTGATCGTTTTGTTTGCCGGGACCCGCGGTTTTCTGGACAACCTGCCGGTGGAAAGCGTGCGCCGCTTCGAGGGTGAATTCCTGGAGTATCTGCGCAGCAAAAATGCCGACCTCTTCGGCACCATCACCCGGGAAGCCAAAATTTCCGACGAAACTGCCGAAACGCTGTCCGAAGCCATCAAATCGTTCCTGAAAATTTTCAAAGCGGAAGGCTAAACGCGCTTATGGCAACCCTGAAAGAGATTAAACAGCGCATCACGAGTATCAAAAATACTCAGAAGATCACCAAGGCCATGAAGATGGTGGCCGCGGCCAAGATGCGCCGTGCTCAGGAAAACATGTTTGCGGCGCGCCCTTATGCCACCAAAATCAAGGAATTGATCCACCGCCTGGTTCCCAATGTGGAGAACCTGGACTCGCCTTTTCTGGCGCAGCGTCCCGAAGAAAAGGTGCTGCTGGTGGTGATTGCCGGAGACCGCGGGCTGTGCGGCGGGTTTAACACCAACGTGATCCGCGCTGCGGTAAACGAGGTCAAAGCCCATGCCGGCAAGCAGGTTTCCATTGTGGCGGTCGGCAAAAAAAGCGTCGATTACTTCAGGAAACGCAACTTTGACCTGGTGGAGCGCAAGGAAGGTTTCTTCAACCACCTGGAATATGCGCATTCCGAAAGCATCACCCGTTTCGCGACCAAAGCCTTTTTGTCCGGGGAAGCGGATGTGGTAAAGCTGATTTACAACGAATTCCGGTCCGTGGCTATCCAGCGCCCGGTTATCAGTCAACTGCTGCCGATGCGCGTCGAGCAGGAAGAAGTGGGGGTGGTCGAGAGTCTGTACGAACCGGATCAGGAAACCCTGCTGAAGTCTCTGCTGCCGCGCCATATCGGGGTTCAGGTCTGGCAGGCCCTGCTGGAGTCCTTTGCGGCCGAGCAGGCATCCCGGATGGTGGCCATGGAAAACGCCACCGAAAACGCCAGCGAACTGATCCGGGGACTGACCCTGGAATACAACAAGGCCCGTCAGGCCGCCATTACCACCGAGATTCTGGAAATCGTCGGCGGTGCGGAAGCCCTGAAAAACGGATAGCGGGCTCTCAAAGCGACTATTCAGACTATAAAACCCAAGCTTAACGAAGGTATCAAACGCCATGAATAAAGGATATATCACCCAGATTATCGGCCCGGTTGTGGACATTCAGTTTCCCGATGGGAAGCTTCCCGCCATTTACTCCGCCTGCGTGGTAAAACGCGAAGGTGATGTGGACCTGATTCTGGAAGTTCAACAGCATCTCGGTGAAAACGTGGTGCGTGCGGTATCCATGGACAGTACGGACGGCCTGGTGCGCGGCGCCGAGGCAGTGGATACCGGGCAGCCGATCGCCGTGCCGGTGGGTGAAGCAGCCCTGGGGCGTTTGATCAACGTGGTAGGTGAGCCGATCGACGAGATGGGGCCCATCAAAGCCGATAAAAAGATGCCGATTCACCGGACCGCCCCGCCCTTCGACGAACTGAGCGTGGAAACCGAGGTTCTGGAGACCGGGATCAAGGTAATCGACCTGCTGGAGCCTTACGCCAAGGGTGGTAAAACCGGGCTGTTCGGCGGCGCCGGGGTGGGTAAAACCGTATTGATTCTGGAGTTGATCCGCAATATTGCCACCGAGCACGGCGGTTACTCCGTTTTTGCCGGGGTGGGGGAGCGCACCCGTGAGGGGAACGACCTGTGGATGGAGATGAAAGAAAGCGGGGTATTGGAAAAAACCGCCCTGGTGTTCGGTCAGATGAACGAGCCGCCGGGAGCCCGTCAGCGGGTGGCTTTGTCCGCTCTTACAATTGCCGAATC
>JAGRBF010000246.1:8972-28965 GCA_020434205.1 Calditrichota bacterium
GCAGTAGGGTATCAGCCGACGTTGGCCACCGAGATGGGTGAGCTCCAGGAGCGCATCACCTCGACCAACAAAGGGTCTATTACATCTGTTCAGGCGATTTACGTTCCGGCGGACGACTTGACCGACCCCGCACCGGCCACGGCATTTTCTCACCTTGACGCGACCACGGTATTGTCCCGCTCGATTTCCGAGATGGGTATTTATCCCGCTGTAGATCCCCTGGACTCCACGTCCCGGATTCTTGATCCCCAGATTATTGGGGAAGAGCATTATAATACGGCCAAAGCGGTTCAGGAAATCCTGCAGAACTACAAAGAGCTTCAGGATATCATCGCCATTTTGGGTATGGACGAGTTGTCGGACGAGGATAAGGTGGTCGTGGCACGCGCCCGCCGGATCCAGCGTTTTCTGTCTCAGCCGTTCTTCGTAGCGGAAGCCTTCACCAATAACCCGGGCAAGTATGTGCCGTTGGCGGAAACCATCCGCGGCTTCAAGGGAATTGTCGAAGGTGAATACGACCACATTCCCGAGCAGGCCTTCTATATGGTGGGCACGATCGACGAAGTTCTCGAGAATGCGAAAAAAATGCAAAGTTAAGGATTTTAACCTACGTCATATTCAAATCCATTACTTTAATTAAATTCCACTAAAGGTAACCCCAATCAGGTTCGATAATAATCGAAATATTATGGCACAAAACAGCTTGCAGATTGAGATTGCAACCCCTGGGGGAAAAAGGAGCATTGGAGAGGCGCAAGCCTGTTCTGCACCTGGGGTTCTGGGGCGTTTCCAGATTTTGCCGAGCCACGCACCGCTGGTAAGCGAGTTGTCGGTCGGCGAAATAAAAATTGATTCGAGCGAAGGTACCCAGTATTTTGCAATAAGTGGAGGTTATTTGGAAGTAGTGGACAATCGCGTTCTGCTGCTTTTGGAGTCTGCTGAGGCAGGTGGCGAGATTGATGTTATACGCGCCGAACAAGCCTTGGAAAGAGCCAAAGACCGGTTACACCACCGGAAAGAGCAGAATGTTGACGTTGCCAGGGCGGAATCCGCTCTGGCCCGCGCTGCCAACCGACTGAAAGTCGCCCAAAGACCCTCCATTTAGTGCCAGTTTTGCACTAATTCTCACAATTTTCATTCACTAGTGGAACTTCTATTATGAGGCGCATTTTCCTTTGTACGGCTCTTTTCAGTCTCCTGTTCTCCACTATCCATGCCAGCCCTCCTCAAAAACGAAAAGATCCTGCCAACCTGCAAAAGCTGGTGGAAACCACCGCCGAGCTTGAGTATCAGGCCATACTGAACCGGTATGTGTATGATCAGTATTTGCAGTACGGGGCCGGCAAGATAGACGAAGAGAAATATCTGATCGGTCTGATGTATCTGATCAACCGGGAAATTTCGGAAAGGCTGGAAAATCCGGGTAAGGCGCGTCAGAAATACTACGACGAGCTGGCCGGGATGTTGGACGAGATTCAAACCCTCAAAGGACGCCTGAAAGCCGCCGGTATCCGGGAGCTTGATACCTTTGCCGACGACCTGCAGGACCGCATCCGGTTTACCATCGATCAGCAGGAAATCGACTTCAAGAAGAAAAAAGTTTTCCAGGACGCCCTGCAGATGCTTTACGTGGCCGAGGAGATGATCAAACTCGATCAGCTTCAGAATCCCCAGGATCTGACCACCCGCATCGGGCGCTCCAAGGAAAAACTGCTCAGCGCCTTCGGCGAGGTGGAAGCCGGCGGGGTTACCTCCAGCGGTCCCCCCCCCAATATCTACCAGCTGTTTGTGGAATGGCGCAAGACCGAAGAGGTCAAATATGCGCTGCGCCTGGCGGATGTGCGCCTGGCCCGTCAGAATCTGCTCAAAAATTCGGGCATGCCGGAGCTTTCCCGCATGCTCACCGAGCAGTTGGAACTGGCCTATACCCAGTTCAACCTTCAGGAATACGATCTGGCCGAGCGCATGCTGGACGACGTGATCAAGACCTATCCCAAGGTGGGGGTCAGCAATATTGATGACGTGTATTTCTACCGGGCCGAATGCGATTTTGCCCTCAGCCGCCTGGTGCATGCCGAGGAAGACTACCTGGCCCTGCTGGAGGCTTATCCCTCCAATCCCTATCTGGTGCAGACCTACAGTCGCCTGATCCAGATTCAGTATGCCCTGAGCCGCTACGACAAGGTTCTGGAATACGCCGAATCCTATTTCTCGATGGCTTCGCCCACGGTGGAAACCTACTACGACAACCAGTTCCTGCTGGCCATGGCCAACTACAACCTGGGCAATTACGATCGCACCGTGGAAAACCTGATGGTTATTCCCCGCAACAACCCCTTTTACCACCTCTCCCGCTATTTTATCGGGAATGCCTACGGGGACAGCCAACTCCTCGATGAGGCGGCCAGCACCTACGTGGGGCTGATCAGCGACAAGAGCACCCCGCCGTATATTCATTCACGCGCGCTCTACAAAATGGGGATTCTGGAATACGAACGCTTCAATTACGGGGCGGCCATCAACCGCCTGCGCGATATTCCGGAAACCTTCGACCGCTACGACAAAGTGTTGAACGGTCTGGCCTGGGCTTATTTCGAATATGAGCGTTCCAAGCCGGAAGGTGAAGAACGTGATTTTTATCAAGCCAGAGTGTATGCAGAATCGTTAATTGGCAACTATTACGCTTCACCGTATAAAATGGAAGCCACGGGACTGCTGGCTTACATCAATCAGTTAGAAAATCAGCCGATTGAGGCGATCGATCTTTATCGCAACGTGTATCAGGACAAGGTCGCCCTGGGATCTATCGAAGAATACCTGGGCGAAAAGCGCAATCTGGAAGCATTGCATCAGGAAGCGCTGACCCTGCGGGAGAAAGCACTCAAGCAGAACAACCGCAAGGCCTTTGACGATGCGGCCGGACTGGCCCTGCACCTGGAAGAGGAAATCGCCATGCTGGATTTGGCGGAGTCGAGCAATTCCGGGTTGTCCAGTTACCGGGAAGTGGACCGGGTTATCAGCCAGATCAAGGAACTCAACGGTTTGCGTTTGCGGGCCGAAGAGGCCGGGAATCAGCAGGCGGTAGCCCGCATCGACAGTATCCAGTTCCGTTTGGCCGCTGCTCTGGACGAGTATCCGGCCGATATTTTTGACCGGGGCGAAACCATCAACCTTTTCGACGACCATCCGGTGAGCAAATACGTCGCGGAAGAAAATTTCCGCCATCAGGATATGATTACCACCCGCCAGCAGGTGATGTCCGATATGGAAGAAATCGACGTCCTGTTGCTGCGGGTTAATCGCGGAATCGAAAATGCCAAGCTCCAGAATGATTATGCCAAGGTGGCGACCCTGGAACAAAAGCGGGAAAACCTCAACAGTCTGCGCAATCGCTACGACCGGTTGCTGGTATCCGCCTTCCAGAACCGCACCACGGCGGACCCTTATCCCGAGTTCAACCGCTGGGGAGATCTGGGCGCCTTTGGGATTATCAACGTTTATTTCGACCAGAAGCAGAAAATGCAGGGACAGCTGGTTAAAGTTGCCGAGGTTTTGGACCGAGTTAATACCCAACTCAATCAGCGCAAAGAGGTCATTGAATCCAAGATCAAACGCATCGAAGCGGAGATTCGGTTTATGACCATGAAAGCTCGCATGGAAGAAAGAGAGCGCCTGCGCGCCGAAAGAGACCGCGCATTCCGCGAAAGCTATTTCGATACGCGTGAATCCGAAACCCCGGAAGAAGAAAACTAACCTTCGATGGTGATGATGAAACGACTGACCTGTACATACCGCATAGCCTTCGCTCTGCTGCTTCTGCTGGCCGGGACTACCCTGGCCCAGGAAGGTTTCCTGAGCGATTCCAGCCTTGCCAAGTTTTCGGTGGAGGACCTGGTCCGCATCCGGAAGCTGCTGGCAAAAGAACGCGAGGAATTACTCAACGAACAGGATCGCATCCGCGAGCGAGGCGTGGACGTCACCAAGGAGTTCCTGGGCAAAACCAAGGAAGAAAACTCCAATCAGGACAAGGTGCTCATCCGCGTTGCCGAATATTATATCGAGGAAGAAGAACTCAATTACGAGCGTCGCTACGAAGCCTACGAAAGCGAATACGATCAGTATGAAAAGCAGTTAAATGCCTTTCAGAGCGGGCAGTTACGCGTCGAGCCGAGCGAGCCGCCCCTTCCCAAACCCAACTACGAAAAAGCCATTGGTATCTACGACCTGATTATCCGCAATTTTCCCGAGTCGGATCTGGTGGACGATGCCTATTACAACAAGGCTTACCTCCTGGAAGAAATGGAAGAGGGGGTTGCCTCCCGCCAGATTTTTCAGAAGATCATCGACGAATATCCGGAAAGCGCCTACGCGCCGGAAGCTTACATGAAGCTGGCGGAGAGCTTTTTCTATCCCGAGCCCGGCGACGATGTGGCGGAAACCATCCTCAAGCTCAACAAGGCTATTCAGCTGTATAAAAACGTGCTGGATTACAAGGATTCCCCCCGTTACGACGAAGCGCTTTACAAGCTGGGATGGAGTTACTACCGCCTGGCCGGCGAAGACCCCAATTATTACACCGATGCCATTCTCTATTTTATGGGCGTGGTTCAGGATATCGAGAAAATGAAGGATCTCGATCCCAACGGGGAGCTGGTGCGCACCGACGTTAAGCCGGAGGCCCTGGAGTTTATCGCCGCCTCTTTTATCGACCCCAACTACAGCAGAAGCGGGATCACCAGCGCCAAAAATTTCCTGGAGAAGCTGGGACGTCCCCGCTACGGGATCGACATCATGGAAAACATGGGGGATCGCTACGCCAAGATCACCCGCTGGAACGAGGCCATCAATTCCTATTACGAACTGTTGAGCATGTACCCGGATTACAACTATGCCCCCCGGGTTCAGAAAAAAATCGCCGATGCCTATATCGCCGACGAGCAGTTCGAACGGGCTTTCGAGGAACGGCGCTTCCTGTTCGAAAACTACAACCCGCGCTCGGACTGGTATTCCCAGCTGGAGCAACGGGAAGATCCGGAACGCATTGCCGCGATGGACGAGGCCTACCGGATTTCAGAAGAGGCCTTCCGGACCAACATCAACTACACCTACAACATTGCCCAGCAGGTTGAGGAAGAGAACGGCAGCGCCACTCCGCAATACCAGAATTTCGTGACCCTCTGCCAGAATTATCTGGAGAACTTCCAGACCGACGAAAATGCCTACGAGATCAACTGGGCGCTGGCATACGTCCTGGATACCCGTCTCGGTCGCTTCGAGGAAGCCTTCACCGAATATATCCGGGTGAGCAACGACTATCTGGAAACCGCCCATCAGAAAGATGCCGCGGTAAACGCCATCAATGCCGCGGATACCCTGGTTACCATTTCCCGGGCCCTGGACGATCCCACCCAGCTGAACGTCGAAAATACCGGTCAGCGCCAGGTGCGGGATCTTTCCCAGGAAGAAAAAATGCTGGCGGAAGCCTACGACAACTTTATCAAACTTTTTCCGGATGCCGCGGAAACCCCCTCGGTTCTGGCGGCCGCCGGGGCGTTGTATTACAACAAACGCCAATACGACCTGGCCAAGAAATACTACAAAACCATGGTCACCAAATTTCCCAAAGCCCAGCAGAAGAGCGTCGGTCTGATTTCGCTGATGAACAGCTACTTCTTCCTGGGACAATATCGCGACGCGGAAATCGTGGCTCGTAAAATCCTGGTTTCCCCGGATATTCCGGAAGACCAGATCGCCATCGCCCGCAACCGCATCGGAGAATCCATCTATAAAAACGGTGAGAAACTCGAGCAGGAAGGGCAGTATGCCGAAGCGGCCAAGGAATATCGCCGGGTATTTGAAGAAGCCCGCGAATACGTCGCTTTCGTAGACCTGGCCCTGTTCCGCAGCGCCCGTAACTTCGAAGAAGCCGGGGAGTGGAACAAAGCCATCGAAACTTACGAAATCCTGGTTTCCGAATTTCCGGATTCCAAGCAGGTGCTGCCGGCGTACAACAACATCGCCGCGGATTACAAAGAGCTGGAAGACTTCCTGAACGTGGCCAAAACCAACGAGCGCATTTTCGAACGTTTCCCGGGCACCCAGGAAGCGGAAAACGCCCTGTTTAACGCCAGCCTTTTCTTTGAAAAAGCCCAGGCGTGGGATGAGGCCATTCGCGCCAACAACCTGTATATCGCCACCTATCCGAGCAATCCGGAATCCAAGGATCTGCTCTTTGAGAACGCCAAATACTACCTGAAACTGGATGACCTCTCCAGCGCCAACCGGATTTACGAGCAGTTTACCTCCCTGTATCCCAACGATCCGCTGACCGTTGAGGCCTTCTACAATCGCGGGGTCTACTACTTCGAGCGCTCCAGTTTCGATTCGGCCAAAACCGAGTTCAACAAAGCCATCAACCGCAGCGGTCAGTTTGCCCGCGCCGGTCGCGACCCCAACCTTTTTTATGCCGGGGAAGCCAACTACAAGCTGGGGCAGATCCTCTATCAGGAATACAAGGACATTCAGCTCAGCTTTCCCCAGAACACCCTGCGCGCCCAGCTTCAGCAGAAGCAGGCCAAGCTGAACGAGGTCGAGCAGTCCTTTAAGCGCGTTATCGGGATCGGCTCGGTGCGCAGTTTTGAAGCCATGTATAAAATTGCCGAGGCCTACGAGGAATTCGCCAATTCCATTGCCAATCAGCGCTTGCCGGACAACCTGGCCCCGGACCGTCGTCTGGTGGAAGAGGACCAGATCTTTAAAGCGTCCGTTCCGGCATACGACCGGGCCGTTGAAGAATACAAAAACGTGCTGATCAACCTTCCCGTCCTGGCCGAGAAACTGGACGTCACTATGGATTCCTCCGCCGTTCCTGAGGTGATGGAGCCGGTTATGGACAGCTCCGCGGTGGTTCAGAAAGAAGTTGAGGCGGACAGCAGCGCCGAGGTGGCCCGCAAGTGGTATGGCCTGGCCAAGGAAAAAATTTCTCTGATCCAGTATCAGGTTGCCGAGAAGTCCTCGGACTTCGTGACCAACTACCTGCGGGTGGACAATCCCCAGACCGGTATCCGGGCCCTGGTGTTCCGCGATCAGGTATTGCGGCAACTGGTTGCCCCGCAGATCAAAACCACTATCGAAGCGCACCTGAAAAATATTCAGGTGGCCGAGGAGTTGGGGCTGGAAAACAAATACGTGGAAGAGTCCAAACGCAAGGTGCTGCTGGCGCGTAATATTCTCGCCGAAGAATACACCAAGCTGGTTTCGGAATCCCGCAACCTGTATGTCGCCTCGCTGCCCGAGCTGGATCGGCTCATCGAACGCGGCGAAGGAGCGGTCAATGATGAAGGTATGGACTACTACGATTATCAGGATTCCTACCTGATGCAGTTGATCTTCAACATGAACGAGTATTCCAAAATCGCCCTCAACCAGTATAAAACCACCCTGCAACTGGCGGTGGACAACGGGATCAACAACGATACCCGCCTGACCACCGAGCAGAAGATGTTCAACTTCGGGTATGAGTCCGGGGAAGGCTTGCGCGAGCTGGCTACCGTGCCGCGCCAGAAAGGGCAGACCTATCTGGCCAGTTTCGACTCTACGCAGAATGAGAACTTCCAGTTGGGAAGCACCTTCTTTGACGACCAGGCCTTCGAGCTGGAAGGCTTTTCGCGGGATATCTTCGAATTTTCCTACGACATCGCCAAGGAATACGAGGTGGAAAATATCTGGACCCAGCTGACCCTGGTGCGCCTGGTGGAACTGGATCCCGCCACCTATCTGGCCGATCTGCCCAAGGAAGAAGTAGCCCTGAGCAGCAACGGCACCTGGCTGGCCACCACCCTGTATACCCCGGGCTGGAACCAGCGGGACTTTATCGATCGCGGTTGGGAAAACGCCGCGGAAGTGGCCATTCCCTTTGATCTGGAATTCCGCGCCTTCGATTCGTTGGGCGTCTCGCCCGCGGCGATCTGGGCGGCGCGTTACCAGGCCGGCGGCGACGGTCGCATGGGCGGAAACCCCCTGAACATGCAGGATCGGGTTCCGGACTCCACCGATATTACCCCCACGCGCTTCCAGGATTCCACCCTGACCGCGGTGGCCGGCGATACGGCTTTGATCAACCAGCTTTCCGCCACGGAACCGGATACCGTAACCGCCTATTTCCGGACCCGGTTTAACCTGAAATCCGAGGCAATCGAAGGGTATATTGCCATCGCTGGTGATAAATCTTACCGGCTTTACATAAATGACACGTATATTACCGGAATTGAAGGCACGCCGTTCAACCGGGTGGAAATGGTTCCGTTTGATTATTTCCAGGAATTCCTGAAAGAAGGGGACAACCTGGTTGCCGTTTCGGTTACCGACAGCGATGGTCCGCCGCGTCAGGGATTGCGCTTCCAGCTGACCGTCAAACTGTTGCCGGGGGAAATTACCGATACGGTTAACAGTATTCGCAGCAGCATTGGCCCCGGCAATATTCCGCCGGAGACCCTGCGCGATTCCGGAGCTTTGAACAAAAACCGCATTATCCCATAACCGACGAGGTCCTGATGAAATTGTTTAAATGGGTAGGACAGGGACTGTTAGCCCTGCTGTTTTTTGGCGGCGGGCAGGCTCTGGCGCAGCAGCAAGGCGGCGGGGTTATTCAGATTGAGGCACAGCGCATCGACACCCGGGTGGAGTTGCCCCAGGTGCAGATTCTCGACAAGCGCAAAAAGTCCGATTTTGACGAAGTGAAAGTGGAAAAGAGCTTCCGTTCGGAATTGTCCGGGAAAAATGAAGAGCTGCAGTTTATTCCCAATACCAGCGGACGCATCGAACCGGTTTCCGATATCGAAGCTTTACTCAAAAAACGAAGATTTTAACCGACTATAGACAACGACCATTTAACTATCCAAAAGGAGAGTATTTACTATGGGGACTCAGTTCTGGCACGAATTTTTTAGCTCGTTCAATCCGGGATCGGATGGCGCGGCCTTTATGTGGCTGATCCTCCTGTTCCTCGTTATTGCAATTGCCATTGCCGCCGAGCGCATTTACTACGTAATGGTCCGCTCCAATGTAAACTCCGACAAGTTTATGATGGAAATTCGCAAATATGTTACCAGCGGGAACATGAAGAGAGCGATCGAGCTTTGTGAATCCGGCAAACAAAAAGCCCTGCCCTACGTGGTGCTGGCCGGACTCAAGCGCGTTGCGGAAAGCGAAAGCCTGGATTTCCGTTCCATTCAGAATGCCGTGGATGAAGGCACTCTGGAGGTGATTCCCAAGCTGCAGCGCCGCACCAATTATCTGTCGATGTTAGCCAACATCGCTACTTTGACCGGTCTTATGGGAACGATCTACGGTCTGATCATCGCATTTGCCGCTGTGGGTAGCTCGGACATCCCGGACGACCAAAAAACCCGTCTTCTGGCTTCCGGTATCTCCACGGCAATGAACACCACCATCTTCGGACTGGCGGTAGCGATCCCGACCATCGTTGCCTACAACGTTATTCAGAACAAGACCGCTCAGATTATCGATGATATGGATGAGCATCTGGTTAAGCTGATCAACTTAATTACCGGCAACCGCTAAAATTAGCATCGGGACGTAGAAATGGCATTTAAACCTTCAATGCGGGCGCATAACAAGGTCTCGGAAATTCCCCTTGATATCCGCCCCGTCATGAACCTGATGGTGGTGCTGATTCCCATCCTGTTGTACAGCGCGGAGTTTGTGAAGCTCTCAATCCGGGAGCTGAACCTGCCTGCCGCCAGTGCGGGTCCGGGAACCGGTAATACCACCGATGAGGTGAAAGAAGAAGAAAAGCGCCTTCAGTTGACCGTTCTGGTTTCCAAAGAGGGCTTTTACATCGGTAACCGCGGCGGTTACCTCTCCGGAGAAGCCAACATGACCGGAGAACCGGCCATTCCGATTCTCGATAATGGCGAGTATAACTTCCAAGCCCTTCAGGACAGCCTGGTGAAAATCCAGGAAAAGGTCAAGGGCCAGGGTTTCATCGACGAGAAAAGCATCATTATCTCGGCGGAACGCGACATCATGTATAAACACCTGATCCGCGTGATCGACTATGTAACAATCTATACCGATCCCCAGGCCCGCGAGGAAAAGGAACTTTTCCCGCAAATTAATATCGGGCAAGTTATCTAATTACAACCAGGGACCCTAGCTCATGGCGTTTAAACCCTCTGCAGCAAAAAAGCACCGCACCAGCACCGACGAGGAACTCAATCTGACCTCGATGATGGATGCAATGACCATTATTCTGCTCTTTTTGCTCAAGACGTATTCGACCACGGGGGCGATTATTTCGCCTTCCAGCGACCTGAAGCTGCCCTACTCGTTGAGCACCGAAGCACCGCATAAGGAACTGACCGTCTCGGTTACCCAGGGAAATATTCTGGTTTCCGATGAACCGATCATGTCCCTGGCCAGTATACCCAATGAAGGGGTGCTGATTCCGGTGCTGGCCCAGGAACTGAAACAACGCGCCGAAGAAGCCAAGCGCAATGAAATTCAATACGCCATTCCCTTTAGCCACGAGATTATTATCGTGGCCGATCAGGAAGCGCAATTCGAAACGTTGTTTAAGGTCATTTATACCTGCGGTCAGTCGGAGTTCAACAAACTCAGGCTGCTGACCATTCGCGAAAAGTAAGTTAACTTTTACAAGGATTATCCTATGAATGCCAATCGGTCCGGATCTCCCGGTTATAAACTCGCCGCCTTCCCCAAGGAGTTCGAGCGAAATTTTTGGGAGACCTTCGATAAACGTTATTATTCCATTCTGCTGGCCACGTTCATGATTCTGTTCAGCTTTTTCTTCGTGATCTCGCGGCAGGAATGGGAACTTAGCGCGGATCAGATCGAAGATCTTAAGCGCAAGGTGATTCAGAAGGTATATGACGCTGAAATCAAAATCGAAGAGCCGGTTCAGGATATCGATCCGGACGTGGGCTCCTCGCTGGCTCAGGATGCCTCCACCGACGAAGAACCTCCCAAAGAGGTCAGCGAGCGGGGGCAGGAACGCCTTCAGGAATCCCAGGCCGATCGGCAACAGCGCCGCCAGGGCACCCGGGAAGATATTATCAACCGCCAGCGCCGCATGCAGCAGGAAGTCGCCAACCAGGGGATCCTGGCAATCGCGACCGGTTCCGGTGGCGCCGGGGCCGGTAATGTGGCCTATAGCGATGTGCTGCGCAATATGTCCGGCAGCGGCGGGGTCTCCGATATCGGGGAAATGGTGGAAGGAACCGCCGGGATCCGCACCGCTCAAAGCGGTGGCGATCGCACCCGGGCCGCCAAAGGCTCCGGCTTCCGCACCGAAGGTTCCGGTGGCACCGGCATCGACGAGTTGATCTCCGGCGAAAGCGTCGGCGGCACCTCCTCTTTCGACCGCCGCGGCAGCATCCAACTGAAGAGCGATAACGTTCAACTGACCGCCGGAGCAGGCTCCCGCGATCCCGATGCCATCACCGCATCGATCAACAAGCAGGCTTCCTCGGTGGAATACTGCTACCAGCGTCGCGCCAAGGTTAACCCCAACCTGCGGGGCCGGATCGACCTGGAAATCCAGATCGCCGCCAACGGCAACGTGGACGTGGTTCGCACCGTTAACTCCACCCTCAACGACAGTCGTCTGGTTAGCTGTATTGAACGTGCCGTCAAGCGCTGGCGCTTCGGCTCGGTGGATACCGGCAGCGTGAGAATCCGCGTTCCCTTTATTTTCTAAGTCAGAATATCCCTTTCCTTTTGAAAAGAGGCTGTGCCATCCCGGCGCAGCCTCTTTTTTTTATCCATCTTGTTATATTGACCTTGATTAACGTTAGCGGCCGGGTTATTTTTGCCCTTCATCAAATGCAGTGGAGTGCACAACATGTCATTGAAAAGAACCCACAAATGTGGGGAACTGAACGCCAGTCATGCCGGCCAGGATGTGGTGGTTTGCGGTTGGGTGGACAACTGGCGGGACCATGCAGGTGTTTTTTTTGTCGACCTGCGCGACCGCTATGGCCGGGTCCAGGTTGTTTTTTCACCTGAAAATCCCCCCGCCTTTGCCGCGGCCCAGAAATTTCGCTCCGAATACGTGCTGGCGGTAAAAGCCAGCGTGGCCAAACGCCCCGAGAATGCGATCAACAAGGAGCTGTCCACCGGGGAAATCGAACTGCACGTTCTGGAGGTGGAGGTGCTGAACGCCAGCAAAACCCCGCCCTTTCCCATCAAAGATTATGTGGATGTCTCCGAAGATATCCGCCTGACCTACCGCTACCTGGATCTGCGCCGTCCGGCCCTGCGGGACAAAATTCTGATGCGCCATAAAATTGCCCAGCTCACCCGGGAGTTTTTCAACGGGGAAGGGTTTATCGAGGTGGAAACCCCCATCCTGACCAAAAGCACCCCGGAAGGGGCGCGCGATTTTCTGGTGCCCTCCCGCCTGCGGGAACGGGAATTCTACGCCCTGCCGCAATCTCCCCAAACGTACAAGCAGATTCTGATGATCGCCGGCCTGGACCGCTACTATCAGATCGTCAAGTGTTTCCGGGATGAAGACCTGCGCAAGGACCGCCAACCCGAATTCACCCAGATCGACGTGGAGATGTCCTTCATCGACGAAGACGACATCATGAGTCTGATGGAAAAATTCGTGCAGAAACTTTTCCGGCAGACCATTGGCGCCAAGATTCAACTGCCCCTGCCGCGCCACACCTATCAGGACTGTATGCGGCGCTTCGGCAGCGACAAGCCGGATACCCGCTTCGGCCACGAACTGTGCGATCTGACCCCGGTTTTTCAGGGGACGGAATTCCGGGCCTTCCAGAGCGCTGCCAGCGAAGGTTATATCGGGGGACTTTATTTCCCCGAGGCGGTGGCCTTTAGCCGCAAACAAACCGACGACCTGATCGCTTTGGCCAAATCCTTCGGCGCCAAAGGCCTGGCCTGGATGAAGTATCAGGATGGTGCGTTTGATGGGGGCATCAGCAAGTTTATCAGCGATGCGGAAAAATCCCGCCTGGTCGAGCAGGTCGGGATGGCCTCTAACGGCTTGCTGCTGATCGTCAGCGATGAGAATGTGGAACTGGCCCAAACCGTTCTCGGGGTAATCCGCAACCGCCTGGCCGCCGAATTGAATCTGATCGACGAAAGCAAGCTGGCCCTGCATTGGACGGTGGACTTCCCGATGCTGGAATACAGTCCGGATGAAGATCGCTACGTGGCCCGTCATCACCCCTTTACCTCTCCCAAGCCTGAGGATATGGGGTATATCGATAGCGCCCCGGAAAAAGCCCGGGCCCGCGCCTACGATCTGATTCTGAACGGCAACGAAATTGCCGGAGGCAGTATTCGTATCCACACCCGGGAGATGCAGGAAAAAGTTTTTTCGGCTCTCAAATTGACCCCGGAAGAGGCCCGCGCCAAATTCGGTTTCCTGCTGGATGCCCTTTCCTTCGGGGCTCCTCCGCACGGTGGTATTGCCTTTGGATTTGACCGGCTGGTGATGCTGCTGTCCGGGTCCTCCTCGATCCGGGATGTGATCGCCTTTCCCAAAACGGCCAGTGCCATGGGGCTCATGGAAAATACCCCGTCCGAGGTGGACGAAGCTCAGCTGAAAGAACTGAATATTCGCCTTATTCACTAATTAGCCCCAAGGCGCAGGTCGATTGACCTTCTCGCGATATACGGGGACGGTTGTGGCAGGGAATTCGGGTAGCTGTTCGCTGGATAAAGGTGTTATGGTCCGGAATTCGGCCGGCAGGGAGAATCTCTGTTGGTTATCTAAAAAAAAATGCCTAAACTGAGGCGTTCCGAGCACAAAATCCGGGCAAATTCGCCTGATATTAGGATAATTAACTTTCTAAGAATTAATCTCTTGACAAAAAAACGCCAAATGCGTAATTTTTGTCAGTCATGTCAAATCAGAGGAGGCATTCTTATATGTTTCGTTCCAAAACAGTAAAAAACCTCATGGTTGCAGCCATCCTGGGAAGCTTCCTTTTGGTTTCGAGTGGTTGTTCCTGGAAGCCCAGCGACGAGGAAAAGCAAGCTCTTGAGGATGCGAAGTCCGCTGCTCAGGCCGCTGAGCAAAAGCGCGATGAAATGGCCCAGCAGGTTCGCAATCTGGAAAATCAGCTGAATCAGAAGAATCAGATGACCCAGAACTGCGAAGATGAAAAGGCTGCCACGGCCGCACGTGTTGCCAATTGGCAAGAATAACTGAGGCTGTCGCGCTCGCTAAACGCTGAAATCAAGAGGAGACTTTATATCCATGAAATCTTTACGTTTTATCCTGACCAGTTTGTTGTTGCTTAGCCTGTCCGCTGTGGTACTGGCTCAGCCCAATTGGTCTTACGACTTCGAAAATATGAAGAAGGAAGACTATTTCGCTGAGTTGCAGAAGCTGCAAAAACGCGAGGCAGATGCCAAAGCCGAAATGGCCAATCTGGAAGCCCGTATGAATGAACTGCAGGGCCAGATTACCGCCGCCGAAGAAGCCGAACAAGCATGCCGCAACGAAATTTACGCCATGCTGGGAACCGACGAAGCCGGTTACAATGCTTTTGTTCAGCAGTGCCGCGCCCTGGAAAGCGATCTGAATGCTTTCGTTTCCCTCTCCGGCGAAGAAATTTACAAGCGTCGTGATGAGCTGGAAAGCTATCGCAGCCGCTTGGCCGAATTGCGGATGAACAAGATCAGCCTTGGCCCGCAACCTTTCTCGATTCTCAACCGCTGCGAAAGCCTGATCAACCAGGCCCAGCAAAAACTGGATGCAGTAGGTTCCGGTCGCTACACCGTATTGCGTGGCGATTACCTGTGGAAGATCTCCGGCAAGACCAATGTATATGGCGATCCCTACGCCTGGATTCGCATCTACTCGGCTAACCGCAGCCAGATCAAAAATCCGGACCTGATCTATCCGCAGCAAGTCTTTGAAATCCCGCGCCTGGCCCGCTCCAACGAACACTGGGTGGCCCGCGGCGAAAGTCTTTCCGACATCGCCAAGCGTTATGGCACGGCCTTCTCCTGGCAGCAAATTTATCAAGCCAACAAGGAATCCATCGGTGCAGATCCTAACCTGATCTTCCCGCACCAGGTGCTGACCATCCCCGGCAGATAAACCCTTGCCAACCAAAGTTTTTCCCGGAGGCCGTCCTGAAAAGGATGGCCTCTTTGTTTTTAGGCCCCTTGCCCCAACGTTAACCGTCGGGGCAAGGGGCCTAAAACTTGGGGCCAGGGGCAGGGATTGAGAACTTCAATTCTTAATGGCATTTTTCCCGTGAATCTGTTTACATTCAGATCTCGTAGCAATACTACAATACGGGATTTGCCCTCTCGAAAGGAGCTTATGCAAAAGAGCAGTGAACAAAAGGAAGCTACCTTTACCGTTGATAAGGTTAGCCCGATTATCCTCTATGGGGTGGCCGATCGTCACCTCAAAATGATCGAACGTTATTTTTCGGTGCAATTGATTGCCCGCGGCAATGAGCTGAAAATTCGCGGCGATGCGGCCCCGGTGGAAACCGTGGAAAATCTTCTTTCGGAATTGACCTTTATGGCCAACCGTAACAACCAGCTCTCTCAGGAAGATGTGGAAACCCTCATCCATGTGGTCAAAGCGGAACGACCGGATGACTTTGGTGCCGCGGACGGCCAGTTGCAGGGGCGCTCCGGTGAGCTTGATGAGGTGATCCTCTTTACCCGGGACGGTTACATCAAACCGCGTACCGCCGGACAGAAAAGGCTGATCGAAGCCATTAAAGCCAACGATCTGGTGGTGGTGATCGGCCCTGCCGGTACCGGAAAAACCTTTCTGGCGGTAGCCTTCGCCGTGGCCGCCCTCAAAGAAAAACGGGTGCGCAAGATTATCCTGGCCCGCCCGGCGGTCGAAGCCGGGGAAAGCCTGGGATTTCTGCCCGGCGATTACCGCGACAAAATCGATCCTTATTTGCGTCCTCTCTACGATTCCCTGGAATCCATGCTGCCCCGCGATCTCCTCAAAAAATACACCGAACAAGGCATCATTGAGGTTATTCCCCTAGCCTATATGCGGGGTCGTACTTTGGATAACGCCTTCGTGATTCTGGATGAAGCCCAAAACGCCACCCCCAGCCAGATGAAGATGTTCCTGACCCGCCTGGGCGCCAACTCCTGCGCAGTGGTGAACGGGGATATTACCCAGATCGACCTGCCCAGCAGGGAAGGCTCCGGCCTGACGGAAATTCAGGCGGTGCTGCGTAACATCGACGGCATCTCCTTCATCCGCTTCAACAAGGGGGACGTGGTGCGTCACCGGCTGGTGAGGGACATTATCCAGGCCTACGATAAATTCCACGGACAGGACGATCCTGCCCAAGAGACGGCAGCAGAATCCGATCAATAATGTGAGGGGGTCTGGCCCTTTTATGGGCTATTCGGGCCATATCGCCCCGGCCACAGGTCTTAACTACAGGAGCAATAATGAGCGAAATTCGCAAAGTCGTGATCGCTGCGGCGGCACGCACACCGATGGGAAGTTTTAACGGCAGCCTTTCCGGGGTAAAAGCAACGGAATTGGGTAGTATTGCAGTAAAAGAGGCCCTGTCGCGGGCCGGTATTGCTGCGCAGAACGTGGACGCGGTTATTATGGGTAATGTCCTCTCCGCCGGTTTGGGGCAGGCGCCCGCCCGCCAGGCGGCCCTGGGTGCCGGCCTGCCCAACAGCGTATCCTGCCTGACCATCAATAAAATGTGCGGCTCCGGCCTCAAAGCGGTGATGCTGGCCCGCCAGATGATCGCCCTCGGGGAGGCCGACGTGGTGATCGCCGGCGGTATGGAAAGCATGAGCAACGCCCCCTATCTGCTGGACAAGGCCCGCAGCGGTTACCGCATGGGGCACGGACAGGTGGTGGACAGCATGATTCGCGACGGCCTATGGGACGTTTACAACGATTTCCACATGGGAAATGCCGCGGAAATGTGTGCACGGGAATGCGGTTATTCCCGCGAACAACAGGACGAATTTGCCATCAACAGCTATAAAAAGGCGCTGGCGGCCCAGGAAAGCGGCTATTTTAAGGATGAGATTGTCCCGGTTACCATCAAGGGACGCAAGGGCGATACCGTGGTCAGCGAGGATGAGGAACCCGCCAAGGTTAAATTCGACAAGATCCCGTCCCTGCGCCCGGTTTTTGAGAAAGAAGGTACCGTAACCGCCGCCAATGCCTCAACCATTAACGACGGCGCCGCCGCTCTGGTGCTGATGGCCGAGGAAACCGCCCAAAAACTGGGGGTAGAACCTCTGGCAGTGGTATCGGGGAGCGCAACTGCCAGTCAGGCCCCCGAGTGGTTTACCACTGCCCCGGTGGATGCCGTTAAGCGCGCTCTGCAGAAAACCGGACTGCAGGCTTCAGACATTGACCTGTACGAGGTTAATGAGGCTTTCGCCGTGGTGCCGATGGCCGCCAACGACCAGGTGGGCATCGATCCGGCCCGGGTGAATATCCACGGTGGGGCGATTGCCCTGGGGCATCCCATCGGGGCCAGCGGTGCGCGCATTTTGGTTACCCTCTTGTATGCCTTAAAACGCACCGGGAAAAAGCGCGGTCTGGCCTCTTTGTGTATTGGGGGTGGAGAAGCCGTTGCGTTGGTCACCGAAATGATGTAAATTAAGAACCTGCCGGTAACATTTGCCGGCAGGTTGTTTTTGGGGCAAAATGCGTATCGTGGGGATGTTTGTGCAAATTCGGCTGATCCAGCGGATGGATCCTGAGAATTTACCTTCCATTTGAGTCGGTTTTTACCTGCGCTTCACGAATATATTTTATTTTAGGTTGACTAAGCGCACTTACCCGCTTTCAAAATTTACTTATTGTAGGGTTCAATCATCAACTTTTAAGGGCCGCATAGAATGCTATCGCGTCGGGCTTCACGCCGTATTGCATTACAGATCTTGTTTGCCAACGAATTTCTCAGGGAGGATATCGATTCGGTGGCGATGCGGGTCAGCGAAAGTTTGGACGAAACCCTGTCGCCATTTGCCAGGGAACTGGTTCAGAAAACCGCCGAAAACGAAGAAGACCTCAACGAGTTAATCCGCAAACATCTGCGTAATTGGGACTATAAGCGGGTTGCCTTCCTGGACCGGGTTCTGATCCGTCTGGCCCTCTGCGAAATCAAATATTTCCCCGACATTCCGGTTGAAGTCACTATCAATGAAGCGCTGGAAATCAGTAAGGATTTCAGCAATCTGAAAAGTCGCCGGTTTGTCAACGGTATTCTGGACTCCATTTACAAGGAATTGCAGTCTACCAATCTCCTCTCCAAGCACCCTCATCTGAAGATCCCCCTCAACCGCAAAAAAAAGCATGAGCGTAAAGGCAGCACCGAGTGAAATTAGCGGTTCTCTCGGATATCCACGGAAATCTGGCTGCCCTGAACGCGGTTTTTGAACACCTTGAAAAAGAAGCTGTAGATCTGTTTGTCTGCCTGGGGGATATCGTGGGATACGGACCCCGTCCGGACGAATGCCTGCAATTGGTGGCCAGCCGCTGCGAAATCTGCGTTGCCGGGAATCACGATTTTGCGGTGGCCGGAAAAATTGATGATGAAAACTTCAATCCGGTGGCCCGCAAGGCGGTTCGCTGGACCCGCGGGCAACTCTCCCCCGAATCCCTGTCCTTTTTGCAAAACCTTCCCCTTACCGCCCGCCTGGACAACGTTCTGTTTGCCCATGCCACGCCTTTTATGCCGGAAGACTGGAACTACGTGCTATCCGAAGAAGAAGCGCGTTTCCAGCTGAAGCAAATAGAAGAATCGCTGGTCTTTATCGGGCACAGCCACATGCCCCTGGTTTTTTCGCTGCGTATGGGACTTTGCTATCCGGGCAACCAGATCCTCAATCTGGACGGAGATCGTTTTGTGGTAAACGTGGGGAGCGTGGGGCAGCCGCGGGATGCTGATGCCCGGGCCTGCTGCGTTACCTTCGAAACCAGCTCCAGCGTTCTGGAATACCACCGCATTCCCTACGACGTGGATCTGACCTGCCGGGAAATCCGCGACCACCGCCTCCCGGATTTCCTCGCCGACCGTTTGAAATTGGGTCAATAACCTCCACCCCAACCCGCCCATACCACAACGGCCCCCAATCCCATACCTCAAATATTGATTGCGTTGTCTGTTGCCATCTCCTAATTTTAAGACTGTCCCTGGCTGTAAGCAGGATCTCAAACCCGGGAGCGTTGCCACTACCGGCGCAAACATTCGGGGGAGGGGAGAGATGCCAAGGTGCTCCCTTCACCGCCCTCCCGGAAGACCGCAGATGAAAACTTTTGTTCGCCCCGGGCGTATTAAGCAGAAATCATCTGCCTAGAAAACAAGGATTATAATATGATTACCGGCGTCATTAAAAAGGTCTTTGGCTCCCGAAACGAGCGGGAAGTCAAGAAATACTGGCCTATTGTAGAGGAAATCAACAAACACTTCGAATCCTACCAATCCCTCAGCGACGAGGATCTTAAAGGTCATACCGATCTGTTCCGCAACCGCCTCGCAGAAGGGGAATCCCTCGACGATCTGCTTCCGGAAGCCTTTGCCACCGTTAAAGATGCCTGCCGCCGTCTGGTGGGCAAAACCTTTATGGTAACCGGGAAGGAAATGACCTGGGACATGGTTCCCTTTGACGTGCAGCTTATCGGGGGAGTCGTACTGCACCAGGGCAAAATTGCCGAGATGGCTACCGGGGAGGGAAAAACCCTGGTGGCAACCATGCCCCTTTACCTGAATGCCCTGGAGGACAAGGGCGCGCACCTGGTTACCGTCAACGACTATCTCGCCCAGCGCGACTCGGAATGGATGGGTGAGGTGTTCCGCTTTCTGGGCCTGTCGGTGGGGGTGATCCTCAGCAATATGGAGCCCGCCAAACGCCGCGAAGCCTATCAATGCGACATCACCTACGGTACCAACAACGAGTTCGGCTTCGACTACCTTCGCGATAACATGACCGGTCGCCCCGA
>JAGRBF010000246.1:29034-33532 GCA_020434205.1 Calditrichota bacterium
CCGCTGATCATCTCCGGTCCGGTGGAACACGCCACCCACAATTACGACGAGGTCAAACCCCTGGTGGAGCGGCTGGTGAAGCTGCAAACCCGCTATGTGAACAGCCTGATCGCCGAAGGCGAGCGTCAACTGGAAGCCGGGGAAACCCGGGAAGCCGGCTACAAACTCCTGATCGCCCAGCGCGGGATGCCCAAGAATCGCCGCCTGGAAAAACTCTATCAGCGTCAGGGAATCAAAAAGCTGGTGTTTGATATCGAAAACGAATACCTGCGCGACAAACGCATGAACGAGGTGGACGAAGAGCTCTATTACGCCATCGAAGAAAAACGCAATACCATAGACCTTACCGACAAGGGCCGGGAGGAACTTTCCCCCAACGACCCTGCCGAATTCGTTTTGCCGGACATCGTGGAGGAAACTTCCCGCATCGAGGGAGATGCTTCCATTGCCCCGGAAGATAAGGCGCGCATCAAAAACGAATTCCAGATCGAATACGCCAAAAAGAACGAAAAGCTGCACAACATCCACCAGCTTCTGAAGGCCTTTTCCCTCTTTGAGAAGGAAAAGGACTACGTGGTTTCCGAAGGCAAAGTCCTGATTGTCGACGAGTTTACCGGTCGGATCATGTACGGACGGCGCTACAGCGACGGTTTACACCAGGCCCTGGAAGCCAAGGAAAACGTCAAGATCGAAGGGGAAACCCAGACCCTGGCCACCATTACCCTGCAGAATTACTTCCGCCTTTACGACAAGCTGGCGGGGATGACCGGTACCGCGGAAACGGAAGCAGCGGAATTCTGGGATATTTACAAGCTGGATGTGATGGTGATCCCCACCAACAAACCCATTCGCCGCCAGGACCTGGAAGACGTGATCTACCGGACCAAACGCGAAAAATACAATGCGGTTATCGATGAAATCGAACGCCTCAACGATATCGGCCGCCCGGTACTGGTGGGCACCATTTCGGTGGAAGAATCGGAAACCCTGGCGCGGATGCTCAAACGCCGGGGACTTTCCCATAACGTTCTGAACGCCAAATACCATCAGAAAGAAGCGGAAATCGTAGAAACCGCCGGTCGCCAGCAGGCGGTAACCATCGCCACCAACATGGCCGGCCGCGGGACGGACATCAAACTCGGCGACGGGGTCCGGGGCCCGGAAGGGGAAGTTTTTGACGGCAAGGGAAATCCCTATGGCCTTCAGATTCTGGGCACCAGCCGCCACGAAGCGCGCCGCATCGACCGCCAGCTTCGCGGTCGCGCCGGCCGCCAGGGAGATCCGGGATCGTCCCGCTTCTTCCTCTCTCTGGAGGACGACCTGATGCGCTTGTTCGGCTCCGACCGCCTGATTCGGGTGATGGACCGCCTCGGCGCCGAGGAAGGGGAGGTGATTACCCACTCCATGGTTACCCGGGCCATTGAAAAGGCTCAGAAGCGGGTCGAAACCCAGAACTTCGGCATCCGCAAGCACCTTCTGGAATACGACGACGTGATGAACAAGCAGCGCGAGGTGATCTACGGACGCCGTAAAAAAGCGCTGCTGGGGGAGATGACCCGCGATGATATCCGGGAAATGGCCCGCGATTTTATTCTGGCCCAGGTGGAATTATTTGCCCCGGAGAAAGGGGGCATCGAGGATTGGGATCTGGAAAGTCTGGACAATGTCCTGCTCCGCACCCTGATGATCGACATCTCCAGCCACGAAGACGAGCTGGGAACCCTGCGCCGGGAAGAGGTGATCGACTATCTGACCGACCAGGCCATGAAGCTTTATGATTACAAGATCGAGAAAGTCGACGAGCGGCTCAAAACCCACCTTCGGGATTTCGAAACCTGGATTATGCTGCGGGTGATCGATGAAAACTGGAAAGATCACCTCCACCAGATGGACATGCTGAAAGAGGGGATCGGGTTGCGCGCCTACGGGCAAAAGGATCCCCTGATCGAATACAAGCGGGAAAGTTATGAGATGTTCCTGGACCTGATCGACACGGTCAACCAGAAGATTCTGGAAATGCTGTGGCGGGTGGAAATTCAGGAAGAGCCGCCGGTGCGCCGTGGTGCCCCGCCCCGTACTACCCTGGTCCATAAGGATGCCACCAATATGGGGCTTCAGGCAGGGCAACAAAATCAGGAAGAAACCGCCATTCAAAAAGCGGCCACCTCCCACCGGCAGGGGGATAAACCTCAGCCGATCCGGGTCGAAAAAACGGTGGGGCGCAACGATCCCTGTCCGTGCGGCAGCGGGAAAAAGTACAAAAAATGCCACGGGGCCGTAAAAGAGGTATAAGGGTCCGGATCAGGCAAATTTTTCGAGAGCCGCCGTTGCTTTTTTAAGCAGGGCGGCTCTTTCTTTATAGGGCAGGAAAACGCTCTTGAAACCGTTGGTGAGAATCTTGATGATGTCCGCCATGTTGAAATCGAGGTGCTTCATGGCCAGGTAGATTTCGTTGCTCATAGTGGTGTCGGAGATCAGGCGGTTATCGGTATTGAGGGTGATGCGGATGCCTTCCCGCAGGTATTCGCGGGCGGGATGGGTGTCCAGCGAAGCCGCCGCCCCGGTTTGCACATTGCTGAGCAGGCAAACTTCCAGGGGAATGCGGTGGTCGTTGACGTAGTTTTTGAGGTCCTCATCCTCCCGCAGGCGGGTGCCGTGGCCAATGCGGTTGGCGCCGCAGTAGTGGATGGCCTGGTGAATGCTCTCCGGACCGTAAGCTTCCCCGGCGTGGATGGTGGTGTTGATGTTGTTGTTGCGGATTTGGTAAAAAGCCTCTTTATGGTGTTTGGCCGGATTGTTCTCTTCCTGCCCGGCCAGATCGAAGGCCACCACCCCGCGATTTTTGTATTTGATGGCCAGCTCCGCCAGCTGCAGCGATTTATCGGGATGAATATTGCGCATGCCGCAAATAATCACCCCGGTGCGAATGGGGTACTTCTGCTCCGCTTCCCGTAATCCTTCCAGAACCGCATCGACAATCGTTTCCAGCGCCAGGCCCTTTTGCAGGTGCAGAATCGGGGAATAGCGCACCTCCATGTACCAGACATTCTCTTCCGCGGCATCCTCGGCCAGTTCGAAGGCGATGCGGCGCAGCGCCTCAGGTTCCTGCATCACCGAAAGGGTAATATCGAAACCACGCAGATATTCCCCCAGATTGCGACAGTTTTTGCCGCTCATAACGATCGGGGCGAGGGTCTCCGGGGAAAAGCTGGGCAGGTCCACCTTCTGGCGGCGCGCCAGGTCTATCAGGGTGGAGACGCGCAAAGATCCGTCGAGGTGAATATGGAGGTCCGTTTTGGGGAGTGCTTTGATCAGGGAAAAATCCGGTTCCATGGCAGGTCTTCCTTGGGCAAAAACTGAAAGCGCCGGTCGGAAAAATCCCAACCGGCGCCAGAGATTATTGTTCTATGGTGCTGTCCGGAGCAGTGGTGTCCGGTGGGGCCAGGATGGCGGGATTGTTGTCCGGAATAGCCACCGGGGTTACGGGAGGCTGGGGCGTCATAACGCTGTCCGGCAACATCCCTTCCAGGCGGTAATTCTCCCTTCGCTGCAGCTTCTCGCGCATCCCGCTGATCTGCTCGCCGGCGCGGGAGGACCAGGAGCTCTCGCTATAGGCGTTGATCGCCGTTTCGTAGGCTTTGAGGGCATCCTGGAAACGCTCCAGACGCTCGTTAAGGGCCCCGATTTTATACTGGGCGAAACCTTTGGCCTCGACATCGGCGCTGTTGGGATAGTCGATTGATTTTTTGTAGTAGGTAATGGCCGTTTCGTAATCCGCGGATCCTTCTCCGGTGAGTTGTTCGGAGATCCCGGCGCTTTTTTCGTAGAAGCCGGCGATTTCGTTGTAAATCTGCGGAACGCGGGTGGGGATGAGGTTTTCGCGCAGCAGGTTGTAGAGAACGTCGAAACCTTTTTCGTAGTTCTCCAGCTCCGCATAGCAGCGGCTTAGTCCGATAGCCCCGTCGATATATTCGCGGCTGGTGGGATGGTTGTAATAAATAAGGCCATAGCCGCGAAAGGCGTTTTCATAATCTCCTTCGGCGAAGTAAGCATCGGCGTTTTCCAGAACAAGCGTGGGATCCAACTCCTCGCTATCCTGTTTGGCCCGGATTTCTTCCTTACCGCAGGAATACAATAGGGCAAAGACCATCAATATGGCGATCCCAAAGCGCATGTGAACCCTCCTGGAGGTCATTATGGCTGATAATTTTGATTTGCTGAACAGTGCCAGGCGTAACGATGTCGGCGCCTTTTTAGCATTTTTCCGAGCCCGTTTAAGGGCGCGAAAAGAATCTGGCTACATAATCGGATTGGCGGCACATATCTTTACAGGCTAATGATTTAACCGAAAATATCGATAATTGTGAATTGAAAAGAATGGCCTTGCATCACATCAACCTGAAAAACATTCAAAAAAATGCATCGGAACACCTTTTTCTGATGCGCAAAATAGCGGGATGGATTCCCAGAATCAAGACCTTTAAAACCCGGTGCGGGC
>JAGRBF010000247.1 GCA_020434205.1 Calditrichota bacterium
CACGGCGCGCCGTGATCCTACCGCTCTCCGGCGGACCCAGATAACTCTCCCCCACCGTCCCGGTTTTTATCACGATCTTCTGGAAGGTCACCCCGGGATCGATCATCCGGAAGTTGAGGGTATGGGGACCAGGGCCGGCGATTTTTAATTTTGCCGAAACCACCGTGACGTTGTTGCGCACCGACTCCTCCCAATCCTGAAAAGTGCGGCCTTCGTGCATATTGAGCACCTGAGGGGGCTGCTCGTCGAAGGACAGAGCAAACCGCAGTCCCTGATTGTTGTGAAAATTGAGGGTCGGCGAGAGGTAAACCTGCACGGTCACCTCCCCGGCACTGGTAAAAAAGAGGTCGTAGGCCAGTTGCGGGGCCTCCCCGGTGAGGGTCTGAACAGGCGCCGTTACCGGCACCGGGGTCACCGAGGAAAGGGTGCGCCCCAGGTTGGGGATAACCTGCCAGCCAATCCCGTTATGGGTGGTAGCCCGGCTGAAGTGGGCCGCTTCCATGGCGATATACCCGTTGTTTTCCACGAAACGTCCCTGCAGGTCCGGATCATCTTTGTCGAAGACCCTTGCGCTTACAGTGATCCTGGCATTCTGCCCATCAGGTCCCGAGACAGTTAATTGCCCGGTATATTGGCCCGGGGAGAGCCTTTGCCAGTCTGCCCCAATGCGGACCCGGGTTTGCCGGTCCACTTCGCCATTGGCCGCATCGACCGTTATCCAGGGCTGATCGGCGCTGATACGATAGGCAAAAGGCGCAGTGCCCCGGTTAAAAATGTCCAGATAACGGAAGGTGTCGCCGAGATTATCGAGGGCGGGCAGACTCAGCCCCTCCTGCCGGAACGGCCACCAGGCTTCGCTGCCTTCGACGTTGATCCCCATTTCCGCGCGGTCCGGCAGATCCAGCGTTTGCACCTCGGGCATGGCGTTTTTCTCCGGCTGCTGCCAGTAGGTATAGCCGATGTGGGTCTGGGACATCATGTGATGCCACTTGCCCCCGGCCACCCGGTTATGATAATAGGCGGTGATGGCGGAATCCCGGGCAAAGGTGCGGCGCACCTCATCCGCCATATCGTTGGCGGCGGCGTTGCCCTGGCCGGCGTAAAGGTGATTGAGGCCGGCGGCGTAATACATCCGGCCGAGATTGGCGCAGGCTTCCACCGGGTGCAGCACCAGTTGGTAATAAGCATCCTGCATATCGGCGGGCAACGTTGTTGCGATGCGGCGGGCTTCTGCTTCCAGTTGGGCGAAGCCGGCCACCACCCGTTCCGCTTCCCTGAAGTGAATAAGGCTGTAAGTATCGGGGGCCAGCAGTTCCGGCTTGCGGCGGGAATTGAAGCGGGTGTATTCGGTGAGGAGATGGGCAATTTCTGCGGCATGTTCTTCCCCGAACTGCTGCGCTGCCCACTTTCCGGTGTATTCGGGCAGGCGTTGGGCGGGCCAGGCCTCCGGATCCCAGGCGTAATCCAGAAAAAAGGAAATCGGGAATTCCATCGGTTTGATATCCCCGACGTTGACAATCCAGATTTGGCGGGCGTTGTACTGGTAGGCCAGATGCATTTGCTCCCAGACCCGGGAGATCTGGTTGGTGTTTAGCCATTTGTAATTGCGCGGGCCGCCCACGTAATCGTAGTGGTAATAAATGCCGTAACCGCCGGGTCGGGCGGCTTCGCCCGGTTGGGGCAGTTTGCGGATATTACCCCAGTTGTCGTCGCACAGCAGCAGGGTTACGTCCTCAGGAACCCGCATTCCGCGGTCGTAGTATTCCTGGACCTCTTTATAGAGGGCCCACACCTGGGGAATTTCCGCCGGGGTTTTGCCGGTTACCTCAGATAAAATCCGGCGCTGGTCCGCAACAATCTTTTGCAGGAGGGCGATATTGGCTTCTTCGCTCATCGGCTCGTCCCCGTCCCCGCGCATGGCCAAGGTCACGATACTTTCGTAATCCCCCATTCGTTCGATGCCTTCCTGCCAAAAGGCCCGAAGCCGGGCGGGGTTGCTATCGTAATTCCAGGGACCTTCCCCGAATTTGGCCCATTCGGCGTGAGCGCGCATCATCGGTTCGTGATGGGAGGTGCTCACCACCACCCCGTATTCATCGGCCAGTCGGGGATTTTCCGGATCGTCCACGTAAAACATGTTTCCCCACATGGCCGGCCACAGGAAATTGCCCTTCAGGCGCAGAATCAGCTCAAACACGTGTTCGTAAAAGCGGGCGTTAAAGCCCCCGAATTTTTCGGTGGCCCACCCGGCCAGGGCGGGCGCCTCATCATTGATAAAAATGCCGCGGTATTTGATTTTGGGGGTTCCCGCGGAATGCGGCCCGGGACTTACATACAGCTCGGCAGCGCGGCGCACCGGGACGTCCGCCCACCAGTACCAGGGCGAAACCCCGATATTTTCCGAGAGGTGGTACATCCCGAAGATGGTGGCGCGTTTGTCGCTGCCGGCGATCACCAGGGCCCGGGGAATTCCCGGAAAGGGATTCTCTACAATGGAGATCCGGAAGGTTTCCCACTTTCCGGCGATTTCCGAGAGGTCCAGTTTTTTTTCGGCAACCAGGCGATCCAGGAGGGGGTTTTTGCCGACAGTGCCGATCAGCACGATCGGTTTTCCTGCTGGGAGTTGGTCGGTGAGCAGGTCGGGGCGAATCCCGCTCACCCGTTCGATATCCTGCTGAAGATGGGCGGCCACCCGGCGCACCCCGGGAAAATCGGCGCTTCCTACCACCAGTGAAGCGGCCTCTCCCCCGCGAAACAGGGTAAAACTTCCCGGTGAGGGGGTGGCGGAAACCATGGGTGGTTCGGGAGCGGCCTGCAGAGAGAGGGCCAGCAGAAGCCCGGCAAAAAACGGCAGCAGCCGTTGGCAAGAAAGCATCATTGGTAAAACCTCGTGGCGAAGGTTTGGGAAGGGAGGTTCAATTAAAAAATTGAATCGTTTTAATTTTATTCAAAACCATAGTTACAGACAAGGGAAAGTTTATCGGGACCCTCGCGCCTCCCCTAACTCTTTATCCCTTAGGGGCATAGCGCCTCCCTCACCACCCCACCAGGTCCAACCGGGAACAAAAAAGCGAAATTTCTTTACATTTTCTCTTGTTTTTGACTTTTATGTGCGTAATTTGAATTGGTTCAAAAATTAAAATATGGTCCAAATCCCAAAACGGACCACGCGGACGACTCCTCCGTCCGGCCACACTTTTTATGTTGATCGCAACGGCAGGTTGTGCTGCCGGTTTACAACCAGACCTTTTAAGCTGTTTTTATTAAAGTTGTTGATGATAAGGTCCTCCTGAGTGGGCACTTGGGCACCTTTCCGGCCGGAATTCCGGTTGTTAAGATTGGCCCGGACGTTTTCAGCAATACGCCGCCTCCCCGCACCGATGTCGGGCACTTGGGATTTTTGAACGGACCCGGTTCAAACATGTGCCATCTCAGAACAATTCGGTGAAAAACTTCCATGAGTGAAAAATCGCACCACGCCGAAACGCTGCATACCAGCAAAACCGCCCCTTACCGGAATCCCGAACTGGCTCCGGAAGAACGAGCGAGGGATCTCCTCGGCAACATGACCCTGGCGGAGAAGGTCGCCCAGATGATGGGCACCTGGCAGGAATTAAATGCCCTGCTATTCGACGATAAGGGGGAAACCGATCTGGAGCGGATTCGCCCTCTGCTTAAAAACGGCATTGGTCAAATCGGGCGGCTCAGCAGCTTTAACGGCGGCCTGGGCGCGGAAGAAATGGCCCAATGGGCCAACACCCTGCAAAAATTCATTATCGAAAATACCCGGCTGGGCATTCCCGCCATCCTTCACGAAGAGTGCCTGCACGGGCTGGCCGCCAGGGACGCCACCAGCTATCCCCAGCCGATCGGACTGGCCTCTACCTTTAATCCGGAGCTGGTGGAACAAATTTACACCGCCATCGCCCGGGACACCCGCGCCCGTGGCGCCCATCAGGCCCTCACCCCGGTAGTGGATGTGGCCCGCGAGCCGCGTTGGGGGCGGGTCGAAGAGACCTTCGGGGAAGATCCTTACCTGGTTTCCCGCCTGGGCATCGCCGCGGTCAGGGGATTCCAGGGAGACAACACTTTCTGCAACGGTGAGCGGGTGCTGGCCACCCTCAAACATTACGCCGCCCACGGAGAGCCGGAATCCGGCACCAACTGTGCCCCGGTCAACGTTTCCGAGCGCCTCCTGCGGGACACCTTCCTGTATACCTTTCGCGAGGTCATTCGCCACGCCGCCCCCAGAAGCGTCATGGCCTCCTACAACGAAATCGACGGGGTCCCCTCCCACGCCAGCAAGTGGCTGCTGCGCACCGTTCTGCGGGAGGAATGGGGATTCACGGGCTTCGTGGTTTCCGACTATTACGCCGTCACTGAGCTCAACCACAAAGCGGAAACGGTTAGCCATGCGGTGGCGCGGGATAAAACCGAAGCTGCGGCTCTGGCCGCCAGCGCCGGCGTTAACATTGAACTGCCGGAAGTCGACTGTTATCCCAACCTGATTTCCCTGGTCGAGGACGGATTGCTGGCGGAAGCGGTTATCGATGAGATGGTGATGCCGATGCTGCTCGACAAGTTTCGCCTGGGTCTGTTTGAAAATCCCTATGTGGACCCCAAAGCCATTGACAATGAAGCAAAACTTCGGGACGATCGCAGCATTGCCCGCCAGGCGGCCCGGGAAACCGCAGTATTGCTCAAAAATGAGGGTAATCTCCTGCCCCTGCGGATCGAAGACTATCGGACCGTGGCGGTTATCGGCCCCAACGCCGACCGGGTGCTTCTGGGCGGCTACAGCGGAAAACCGCGCTATTATACCTCGGTTCTGGAGGGCATCCGGGCCCGAATCGGTCAACAGGCAGAGGTGCTTTACAGCGAAGGATGCCGGATTACCGAAGGGGGCTCCTGGAATGAGGATGAAGTGCATTTCCCGGATCCGGGGGAAGATCGCCAGCGCCTGGAAAACGCCCTGAAGGTCGCCCAAAAGGCCGATCTGATTATCCTGGCCATCGGCGGTAACGAACAGACCTCCCGGGAAGCCTGGGGCAAGGTTCACCTGGGGGATCGCCCCAGTCTGGAGCTGGTGGGCCTGCAAAACGAATTGGCCGACAGGCTGCTGGCTATCGGGAAACCGTTGGTGACGCTTTTATTCAACGGACGACCCAAGTCCATCACCGCACTCAGCGAAAAGGTTCCCGCCCTTCTGGAATGCTGGTATCTGGGTCAGGAAACCGGGAATGTGGTGGCCGAGCTGCTTTTCGGCGATATCAATCCCTCCGGCAAACTGCCGATTTCCTTTCCGCGCTCCGTGGGGCACATCCCCTGCTTTTACAACCATAAGCCCTCGGCCCGTCGGGGTTACCTCAAGGAATCGGTGGCTCCCCTCTATCCTTTCGGGTACGGGCTGAGCTACACCACCTTTGCGATCGGCGAGATAAAACTGGCCAAAACCGTGATATCTGCCGAAGAAAAAACGAGCATATCCGCCACCCTGCAAAATACCGGCGCCGTTGCCGGGGCGGAAGTGGTTCAGCTGTACATCCGGGATCACCACAGTTCGGTAACCCGGCCGGTCAAGGAGTTGAAAGGCTTTAAAAAGGTTTTCCTGAAACCCGGGCAAAAAGCCACTGTAGTGCTGGAAATTGGCCCCGATCAATTGGCCTTCACCAATATCGACATGAAGTACACCGTAGAACCGGGAGGGTTTGATATCATGATCGGCACGTCGTCACGGGATGAGGATCTGCAAAAGGTAACGCTTCGAGTGGAATAAAAACAGGCAACAACGACATCCAGACAGTTTGGGCAAGAAAGTGGGCAAATTGTGCAGACGAATCCAGACAGACTTTCACTGAAAGAGAAAATCGGCTACAGTTTCGGCGATACCGCCTCCAATCTGTATTTTCAGGTTTTTATTCTCTTTCTGCTGTATTTTTACACCGACGTATTCGGGATTCCCGCCGCTGCGGTGGGGACGATGTTCCTGATTACCCGGATCTGGGACGCCATCAACGATCCCATTATGGGGATTATCGCCGACCGCACCGAAACCCGCTGGGGCAAGTTCCGCCCCTACATCATCGGCTTTGCGGTTCCCTTTGCCATTGTCGGGGTGCTCACCTTTATTACCCCGGATTTTGACCTTACCGGCAAACTGATTTACGCCTACATCACCTATACCCTGCTGATGATGTTGTATACCGCGGTAAACGTCCCCTATTCATCGCTTATGGCGGTGCTGACCCCCAATTCCATGGAGCGCACCGAAATTTCCTCCTTCCGTTTTGTGGGCGCATTCGTGGGTCAATTGATTGTCCAGTACAGCACTCTGCGCCTGGTGGGATACTTCGGGGGCGGCAATGAAGCGGACGGGTGGCCCTGGGCGATGGGGATTCTCAGCGGCTTGGCCTGTCTGCTGTTCGCGATTACCTTTGCCACCACCAAAGAGCGGGTTAAACCGCCCAAATCCGCGCCAAACAGCTTCAACATCGACCTCAAGGATCTGGCCGGCAATTTTCCCTGGCTGCTGATCGCCGGCGCCACCGTTTTTCAGCTGATCTTCATCGTGGTACGCAGCAGCTCCATCGTCTATTACTTCAAATACTTCGTTCTGGACCAGCAGTTTAACCTTCTCGGCATGCAGGTGGACCTGCCCTTCGATACCTTTGCCTCCTGGTTTATGATCTCGGGAAGCGTGGCCACCATTATCGGGGCCATCCTCACCAAATGGTTCGCCAAACGCCTGGACAAGAAGTTCACCTATGCGGGATTTTTATTCCTGAGCGCCCTTTTTTCCGCGACATTTTATTACCTGCAGCCTCAGGACGTCAACCTCATTCTGGGGCTTAACCTGTTGGTTTCTTTCTGCTTCGGCCCGGTATCCGTTCTGCAATGGGCCATCTATACCGACACCGCGGATTATTCGGAATGGAAAAACAACCGCCGCGCCACCGGGCTGATAATGTCCGCCTCTCTGTTCGCGCTAAAAGTGGGGCTGGCCCTGGGCGGCACCATCGTGGGCTGGATTCTGGGCTATTACGGCTTCGTGGCCAACGCGGTTCAGAGCGACAGCGCCGTCGAGGGTATCCGGATGCTCCTGAGCGTATACCCGGCCGTTTTCGGCATTATCGGGGCGGCTTTTATGATTTTCTACCCGCTGAACAACGATAAAATGGTTGAAATCGAAAAGGATCTGAATTCCCGCCGGGATAGCCAACCGGCGGTTGTTTCCTGAAAGAGCAACATTTCTGTCGAACGGATTCGTTTTAAAAATTTGTCTCATCGAATTTTGCCTGGCATAGCGTGCGCAAGGGAGAGGGAATTCCCGACCGAACAGATGCCCTAATTGATTGTGCCAGCTCAGTTGAACCAGGAGGAAGCGAAATGCGCTTGAGTTACTCAATTAACCAAATTTTCACCGGAACCCTGCTTGTGGCGCTGCTGTCCTTCGGCGCGGCATTGGGACAGGGCAGCGTTACCCTGAAGGGTCTGGTAACCGACAAAAGCACCGGAGAACCGCTGCCGGGCGCCAACCTGGTGGTCAAGGGCTCCAGTTTGGGCGGAGCCGCGGACATCGACGGGGTTTACTTCATTTTCAACGTGCCGGCCGGCAAACGGACCGTGGAAGTGAGCTATCTGGGGTATCAAACCCTGACCGTAGAGCTGGACCTCTCGGGTTCGGGATCGGTGCAGCAGAATTTTGCTCTGGACGCCTCGGTGGTGGAAGGCGAAGTGGTGGTGGTTACCGCTCAGGCCCAGGGTCAGCTGGCGGCCATCAACCAGCAGTTGGCCTCGGACAAGATCGCCAACATCGTTTCCGAGCAGCGCATTCAGGAACTGCCGGACTTCAACGCCGCAGCGGCCCTGTCCCGTTTGCCCGGGGTTTCTACGGTGGAAAGTTCCGGGGAAGCCAACAAGGTGGTGATCCGCGGATTGGCCCCGCAATTTAACGCGGTGGCTGTGGAAGGGGTAAAACTGGCCTCTACCGGCAGCACCCAGATCGGGGTTACCTCCCAGGGCGGAACCTCCGGCAGCATCAGCAACGACCGCAGCGTGGACCTGTCCATGGTGACCCCCTACATGATCAAAACCATTCAGGTTTACAAATCCCTCACCCCGGATATGGATGCCAACGCGGTGGGCGGATCGGTGAACATGGAGCTTCGCGAAGCCCCTTCCGGCTGGAGCACCGACCTGCTTTTCCAGTCCGGTTATACCGACAAAAGCAAAAACTACGGGAACTTCCGGACCGTGATTTCGGGAAGTAACCGCTTCTATGACGACAAACTGGGCGCCTATGTGCTCTTTAACGCGGAATCTTACGATCGCGACGCCGATAACATGCAGGCCAACTACGGGATTTCCCAGCATCAGGTCGGGGATAACGGCTTCGAACCGGTGCGGGTGCGCGACGTCCAGTTGAACCGTCACCTGGAGACCCGCAAGCGTTTCGGGGGCAACCTGATCCTCGATTACAAGCTGCCCAACGGCTCCCTGAAGGCGATCAACATGTTCACCCGCTTGAATTCGGACTTCGACGATTACCGCTCCATCCTCAACTACACCAACAAAAATCTGGACTTCCGCTACCGCGGCGGGGAAAACACCATCGATCTGGCGGTGAACTCCCTGAACCTGGATTACGATTTCAATTTCATGCAAATGGATATGAAATTCGCCAGCACCCGCTCCAAAAACAGTCTCCCCGAGGCGCCCGATATCGTTTTCTGGCAAACCGGGGCCATAATCGGGGCCATTCCGGAAAACACCATTCCGGACAGCCTGGTTCAGCAGATCGAATACCGCGGGGCGGAAGATACCTATTCGCGCAGCCTCAGCCTGTTCAGCACCCTCTACAAGGAGACCAACAACTCCTTCAAGAGCAACTTCAAATTCCCCATTTCCCTGGGATCCCAGATTTCCGGGTATCTCAAGGTGGGCGGGGAATACCGCCACGAGAACCACACCAACGACCAGAACACCCCCTACGTGGATCTGGGCTCCTCGGGAACCGGTTTCCAGCGGGACATGATGGACTCTCTGGTGGCGCGTTTCGGGATTCCCTACGACCCGATTTCCGGGCGTTTTGTGGCCACCGACTTCACCAATGGCAACCCGGACCTGACCGACCCCTTTCTGAAGGATCGTTTCGGGGCCTTCTACTGGGCGGTGGATCCGGATCTGCTCACCGAGATGGTTTCCTATCTGCGCGGCAACCCGATGTGGTCTGGCCGGGCCACCGGCACGGAAACGGGCGGTTGGTTCGAGGGTCCCTATCAAACCGAACCCAACGACTATACCTACAAGGAAGATTATTCCGCCGGTTACCTCATGGGGGATTTCAGCTTCCTGAATTTCAACATGGTGGGTGGGGTGCGTTACGAAAAGGTGAAGATGAATTATTCGGCGGTCAACATGGTGGACGCCCGCAACCCGGATAACCAGCCGATCTTCCCCATTACGGTGACCCCGGAGAACGACTTCCTGCTGCCCATGTTTCAGGTGCGCTTCAAACCTTTTGAGTGGGGCGATGTGCGTTACGCCTTCACCAAAACCCTGGCGCGACCGGATTACCACCAGCTTTCGCCCAAACATTCCATCGACTTCAGCGGGCAGAACATCTGGGCCGGCAATCCCGATCTGGTTCCGGCGGAATCCAAAAACCACGACCTGATCTTTTCCTTCCACGCCAACAAACTGGGGTTGTTTTCGGTAGGGGCTTTCCACAAGACCATCAAAAACTTCACTTTTTATACCCAGTACAAACTGCACCAGAGCGCCCCGGCCGGTTTGGATTCGGTGGGCTCCTTTACCCCCGCCCCCAACGACGGCGCCACCTTGTATACCTACATGAACAGCCCTTACGAATCCACCGTTAAGGGGATCGAACTGGACTTCCAGTCCAGCCTGTGGTACATGCCTTTTCCGCTGAACGGGGTGGTTTTCGGGGTTAACTATACCCGCATCGAATCCGAGGCGACTTACCCCTGGCGGGACGACTTTACCGCGGTCAACCCCAGTCCCCCGCCGCGTTTTATCGTTTTCACCAAGGACAGCACCCGAACCGGGCGCCTGATCAACCAGCCCAACGACATCTTCAACGCCTATCTGGGCTACGATTTCAAACGGTTTTCGGCGCGGATGTCCTTTTACTTCCAGGGGAACTCGGTGCGCAGCATCGGGGCCTTCCAGGAACAGGACAGCTTTACCCGGGACTTTTTCCGGATGGACGCTTCGGCCAAGTTCCTGCTGCCCTGGAAGGGTTCGGAGATCTTTCTTGATCTGAACAACCTGAACAGCGAAACCAACCGTGCCGCACAACGCTCCATCGGCGGGTTCGCCAATCAGCAAAACTACGGACTAACCGGTAATCTGGGCCTGAGGTACCGGTGGTAATTAACCTTCTATCGTGAACGCCCTGAGGGCATAACCCAGGATTCCGTATCAGCAATGGTTTTTCTTTCTCAACCCAACAGCAGCCTTAAGGAGGTAAAAGTAATGAAACAGTTTGTTACGCTACTGTTTTTGACAATGGTCTGGCTGGGCGCAGCCCATGCCCAGACGGTGGTACAGGTTCCCAGCGACTTACCCCCCAGTGAGGGGAACCTCAACAACGCCATTCAGGACGCCATTACCAACGGGACGCTCTCCAATACCGTGTTTGAGCTGGAACCGTACGGGTATTACATCCTGACCGGAACTATCATCGTTCCGGAAGGCCAGCATCTGGAGATCGTGGCGCCGGCCCCCGGCAGCGATCAGAACAGCGCTCCCCCGCAGATCCTGTGGACCGCCAGCGGCGGGGTGACCACGGACTTCAACTTTGAGGTGTACGGCAGCATCAAGCTGAAAAACGTGTGGTTGCGTTATGCCACCACTGCCGGAACCCAGGTGGGTTCCAGTCTGCAAATCCAGAACAACCCCGATCCCAACGTTCAGGAGCGTGCGGAGTTCGAAGGGGTTATTTTTGACTATTCCCCCACCCCTTCCAACGCCAGCGGATCGGTTGGGGTTACCGCGGATCGTTTCGTCGGGATTTTTAAAAACTGCTACTTCCGCAACTGTATCGACAACCACCTGCGCTATTACGGCCGGGCGGTTTCCTTCCCCTTCGACGCGGTAGGCTGGCACAGCGACAGCCTCTACTTCGAGAACTGTACGTTTGCCAACATGGGTTATGTGCACATGCAGGAAGGCAACATGTACACCGACAACGTCTATTACAACCACTGTACGTTCATGAACGTGGTTCAGTTTACCCTGCAGTCCGGCTGGTGGTACAAAATGGCGGTGACCAACTCGGTTTTCGTGAACACCTTTATGTACGGTGAAATCCCCGCCCAAACCACAAACGGCGAAATGAACGGCGGCACGGTGCGCATCGACAGCGTTGCGGCCTTCCCCTTCACCCCGCCCTTTACCGACCAGGATCGCCGGATTCTTTTCGCCAACAACAACTACTACATCGAAAGCTGGCTGGAAAACTGGATGCACGACAATCCCTACAGCGTTTTCCTGCGCAGCCAGCGCCGCGATGACGAGGTTCCCATTCCCATGCCCATGCTGAGCCCGGGAACCCAGGCTTTCTTCGATTCTCAGGATTTTCCGTTCATGAACGCCGCCAACCTGTATGACGATGTGGATCCGGTATTCAGCGTTTCGCCCACCAACCAGGACTCGCTGATGGCCTTCATGCATTGTAAATGGGACGATAACTGCGACCACAACTGGGCCTATGCTCCGGATGAAGGCTGGTTCCAGACCTGGCCGCTGTCGGAAGATTTGTCCTACAGCAGCACCACCCTGCAAACCGCCGCTATGGGCGGCTTCCCGCTGGGCGACCTCTACCACTGGTGGCCTTCCCGTTATGCTGATTGGTCTGCTCAGGCATCCGCCGAAAAAACCCGCATCATGACCTGGCTGGAAACCGGTAACGATCCCCTGGGGATCTCCGAAGTTCCGGGCGGCAATATCCCGGCCA
>JAGRBF010000248.1 GCA_020434205.1 Calditrichota bacterium
TGGGTTTGGCCGCGGGTAAACAGGGCGGATCCGTGAGCGCGGGGCAGGAAGGACACCAGGCATTCGATGTCTCGGATGTCATCCATTCCACGGCCGTCCAGGCGCACCCCTTTGTTGATGATCATGCCGCGAACCAGCTTTTTGGTGACCTTTTCAAAAATCTCCTTGGCCAGTCCGTAGTGCGCTTCGTTTTCCTCGCCGAGATCCTCGATAACCTCGCTTTTGATTGCCGAGAGGCGCTCGTTGCGGGCTTTTTTCTCCTTGATCTGGATAGCCTCGGCGATTTTGCCTTCGCAGAAAGCGGTGACCCGGCTTTCGATATCGGCGGGAACTTCCGGGGCGACCACTTCCATCTTCACGATATTGAGTTCGGCGGCCAATTCGTTCTGCAGGGCCACCAGATCCCGAATGGCATCATGACCGAATTTGAGGGCTTCCAGCATTTCCGCTTCGCTGATTTCGTCGGATTCCCCTTCCACCATCATGATGGAATCGTCGGTTCCGGAAACAATCAGGTTAATATCGGATTCTTCCTGCTGGGTGATGGTCGGGTTGATGATCATCTGACCATCGATACGCCCGACCCGCACCGAGGCGATCGGTCCCTGAAAGGGGATATCGGAAATGGTTAAGGCAGCCGAGGCGCCCACCCCACCCAGAACGTCCGCGCTGTTTTCGCGGTCGCTGGAGATCACGAAGATCACCACCTGGGTTTCATTTTTGAAATGATCCGGGAAAAGGGGACGAATCGGGCGGTCGATCAAACGGGCACTCAGAATCTCCCCGGCGCCCGGACGTCCTTCGCGCTTGAAGAAACCACCGGGAATTTTTCCCGCAGCATAACTCTTTTCCTGATACTCAACGGACAACGGGAAAAAATCGATCCCTTCCCGCGGTTCTTTGGAGGCGGTAGCCACCGCGAGGATCATGGTATCACCATAAGTCACCAGAGCCGCGCCATTGGCTTGTTTGGCCAACCGGCCGGTTTCGATGGAGAGGATCTTGCCGCCGATTTCTCGTTCTTTTTTTACAATCATTATTTCCTCGGGTAAAAAATTATCTTCTCAGTCCAAGTTCGTTGATCAGTTCACGATAACGGGTAATGTCTTTTTTGGACAAATAGTTTAACAGGCGGCGGCGTTGCCCGACCAGTTTGAGCAATCCGCGGCGGGAATGGTGATCCTCACTGTTTTTTTTGAGGTGATCGGTCAATTCCACAATGCGATGGGTAATCAAAGCCACCTGAACCTCAGTGCGTCCGGTATCCTTTTCACTCTGCCCGAACTTGCTGATGATTTTTTGTTTTTCAGCCTGACTAATCGACATGCTGTCCTCCATAAAGTTATACGTTTTCACAAAAAGTTTTGTCTTTTTCAAGCTGTTCGCGCAGGGCCTCCACCGAGGCGAACTTCTTTTCCGGGCGAACAAAATGTTTTAACCGCACCACGATTTTCTCGTTATAAATCGAAGCTTCGAAATTAAACAGGTTGACCTCCAAAGTCAAGCTATCAAATTCAAAGGTGGGACGCACCCCGATATTCATCATCCCCTTGTACCACTGCTCGTCGTAGCAGACATCAACGGCGTAAACCCCGCGGGCAGGAACCAGTTTGTCGGGGTCGTCCAGTTCGATATTGGCGGTGGGAAAACCCAGTTGGCGCCCCCGCCCGTCCCCGCGCACCACGTGCCCGCGCATTTCGTAGGGCCGCCCCAGGAATAATGCCGCCTGGTCCACTTCTCCTTTTTCCAGGGCCCGGCGAATCAGGGTGCTGCTGGAAACGGTACCGCCCAGTTCGAAAGGTCCCACCTGTTCGACGCTGAATCCCAGCCTTGCCCCCTGCTCTTTCAGCTCTGAGAGGCCGCCTTCGCGGTTGTGCCCGAAATGATGGTCGTACCCCAAAACAAAATGTTTGATGTGCAGGGCGGCATGCAATCTTTCCAGAAAAGCGATTGAGGATAAGGCGGCAAACTCGCGGTCGAAGGGGATCACCAGGCTGTGGGAAAAGCCCAGTTCCCGGAAGCGGGCCAGCTTTTCGCCAAGGGAGGATAGCAACTGCAGGGACTGATCGGACTTGCCGACCACTTTGCGGGGATGGGGATTGAAGGTCACCGCTACCGAGGCCAGCGATTCGCGATTGGCCTGGCCCACCACCCGGTCCAGAATCGCGCGATGTCCCAGATGCACCCCGTCAAAGCTGCCCACCGTTACCACCGAAGGGGGGTGGTCCGGATTGGGATTGATGTGCCGGTATATGATCATTTGGGCAACGCGGTCCGTTCTTGCCAGTTGTGTTGGAAGGCTTCCAGATTCAGCGCTTTTTCCAGGGTATACTCCCCTACCCGGGTGCGCACCAGGCGGCTCAGGTGGCCGGCGCTGCCCAGAGCACGGGCAATATCCCGCCCCAGAGTGCGGATATAAGTTCCTTTGCCGCAGCTTACCCGGACCGTGAGGCAGGTGTCGTTCAGATCTTCCAGGGTCAGTTGATCTACCCGAACCCATTTGGTGCGATGGGGCACCGCTTTACCAGCCCGGGCTAGTTTGTAGGACCGCTGTCCCCCGATTTTTGCGGCGGAAAAGGCGGG
>JAGRBF010000249.1 GCA_020434205.1 Calditrichota bacterium
GGGTGACGATTAAGAGGTTGCCACCGGAAAAAGGTAGGTCGGGTTGTGTTGTCCAACCCGACAAGACATTGGAAAGTGTTGGGTTGGGCAACGCAACCCAACCTACTGCGAAAGGCCGGCATGTTTCTTCCGCTCAAAGATCTCAATCCCCGTCGCCGTGTTCCGGTGGCTACCTACACCTTTCTGGCCCTGAACGTCGGCATTTTCATTTACACGTCCACCCTGCCCGCGGCGGTCGTTCAGCAGCTTTATATGGATCTGGCGGTGGTCCCGTCGATGATCAGCCGGGCCCCCTTTTCCCTGGAAAGTATTCTGGACATGGTGCGCAGCATGTTTCTGCACGGCGGCTGGATGCACCTGATCGGCAATATGCTGTATTTGTTCCTCTTCGCCGACAACGTGGAGGACCGTTTTGGGCTGGCCAGCTTTGTGGGCCTCTATTTTCTGTGCGGATTTGCGGCGGTGGCTTCCCAGGTGATTATCAATCCCCAGTCCACCGTCCCCATGGTGGGGGCCAGCGGGGCCATTGCCGGGGTGTTGGGGAGTTATCTGGTGCTCTATCCGCGCGTCAAGGTAAAGGGGGTTATTCCCCTGGGTTTTTTCTTTTTCTGGGCGGAATGGCCGGCCTGGGTGGTGTTGCTGCTGTGGTTCGGACTGCAACTTTTGAGCGGGGTGGCCAGTCTGGGGCCTGAAGCAGGGGCCAGCGGTGGGGTGGCATTTTTTGCCCATATCGGCGGGTTTCTGGCCGGCATCGTTCTGACCTACGCCCTGCTGCTGGTGGTCCCCCAGCCGGCCTCTGAGGCCCGCCGGGAGTTGTTATACCAAAGGGCGGTGCGCCGGGTTAAATAACCTCTTCTTCCGCCACGGCAATCAGATTGAGGCAGGCCTGTTCCCAGGCGGGAAGGTCGTCGAACCCCCCGATCTGCTCGATATAGGGAATGTGAATGCGGCGCCGGGTATGGTATAAATCCTCTCTGGGGATGGAGCCGAAGGCGTTGGCCAGGTGCACCGCGGTGAGGATGGTAAAACGATTGTCCTTGCTGAGGTGCGGCTGGTGATGGAAGCGCACCGCGTTGCACTGCTCGTCCGGAAATCCCCACAAACTCAACAGGTAGGCCCCCACCTCGGCGTGGGTAACCCCGAACACCCGCCATTCCGCCTGCCAGATGTTAATATTGTAGGTTACCTGAAGCTCCATGACCGATTGGTATTCTTCGGCCTGGTTTTCCGCGAGGATCAGCTTGCCCACGTCGTGCAGCAGTCCCGCGGTAAAGGCCATTTCCCGCTCGGTGGCCGACAGCCCGCCTTCCTTGGCCAGGGCCCGGGTTAAGCCCGCCACCAGCAGGCTGTGCTCGAAAAGGCGGTCCAGAAAGGCCCGGCTAATCCCGGCCTGCTCGTATTTGGTGAACAACTCCAGGGTCAAAACCAGGGATTTGATGAAGTCCGTCCCCAAAAATGCCGCGGCCTGGTCGATATTGACCACTCCGCGGGGCAAACCGAAGTAAGCCGAATGGACCATCTTGAGGATCCGGGCAGTCAGGCCGGGGTCCTTGGAAATGATGCGGCCGATGTCGCGAAAGGTAGCATCTCCGCTGCTGAGGGCGGCCTGCAGCTCCTGGTAACAGGCCGGCATGCTGGGAATGCGGGTCAGCTTGCCGAGCAGTTTCTGGAGCCGGGCATTGGGAACGGCGTGCTGAATGGCAAAGGCGTGTTGTAAAACCGAGAGCAAGTCCATGGGAATACAGGGCTTAAGAAGGTATTGATGGGTGGCTTCCAAAGCCTGAAGAACCGTATTGCGGTTGGTTTCCTCGGAGAGAATCAACCGGATCACTTCCGGATGGCGTTTTTTGGTGCGATTCAAAAATTCGATGCCGTCCAGATCGGGCAGGACCACCTCGGTGATCACCGCGTCAAAATGGGCGGAATCCAGGCGGTCCAGGCCCTCGGCCGCGGATCCGACAATCTCGCATTCCCAATCTTTAGTGGCGTCTAGGATGACTTTGCTGATTTTCTGAATGGTTTCCCGGTCCGCATCAACAAAAAGAATTCTGCGACTATCCATTACAACATTCCTCCGTAGGATTGAGGCTTCACACGGTGGAAAAGCCTGTCATCAACCGGTTCTCAGCCGGCTCTCTGGTAAAAGTCCCACATATCCTGGATCAAAATTGCGTTTCCAGAATTATCGGTCGTAATGCAAAAAACTGAG
>JAGRBF010000250.1 GCA_020434205.1 Calditrichota bacterium
CAGACGGCCCACGGCCCACGGCAGATACAATTTATAAATGATTGCAAACAACCCAATACGACCGGCAATGGTGAAAAAATCCCGACAGCATCGCATCGAATACCTGGCCCTCCGTATGGTGGAGACGGCCTTCCGGTGGATTCCCGTCCTCATCCTGCCCCCGTTGGCGCGCGGCCTGGCCTGGTTTTTTTTCAATGTCGTTGGCTTCCGCAAAAAAATTGCCCTCAAAAACCTGGCTATGGCCTTTCCCGAAAAGCCGGAAAAGGAAAGGCGGCAAATTGCCCGGGACAGCTTTTTTCATCTGATCATCGTCACCATGGAGTACCTCAAGCTGCTGGGATGGCCCCCGGAGCGCATCGAGGGGATTGTGTCCCTGCGGGACTCCCACGCCTACCGGGAATTGCTGACCACCCGCCCCGAAAAGGGACGCATGATGTTAACCGGGCATTTCGGGAGTTGGGAAGTCGCCGCTGCTTATGCCGCACAGGTTTCCCCGGCCACCACTTACGCGGTCCAGAAGCGCCAGAAAAATAGCCTGGTGGATGAACATGTGGCGGACTGGCGCCGCCGTTACGGACTGAAGATTATCTATGCCAAAGGGGCGGTGCGACGGGTTTGGCGGGCCCTGAATGAACGGGCTATCACTGGCTTGCTGATCGATCAGGATGGGGGGCGCCAGGGGGTGTTCGTGCCTTTTTTCGGGGTGCCTGCCTCCACCATGGTGGGTGCGGCGGTGGTATATCTGAAAACGGAAGTGCCGGTTTATTTTTTTGCCTGCATTCGCACCGGGACCATGCGCTACGAGCTGATTTTCGATCCGGTCCCCCTGCCGGAAGGCCTGGACACCGCCACAGAGAACGTTGCCGCGGTTTCGGAAAAGATGACCGCCGTCCTGGAGAAACATATCCGGGAACATCCCGATCAGTATCTGTGGATCCACAAACGCTGGAAAACCCGGCCGCAGTAGGCGTCCGGCAGGCCCGACGCCTACCCTTTTTTGCCGGTTTTGTCCTTTTTCTTGGGGGATTTTTCCTTGTCCTTGGGTTTGCTTTTGGTGCCCCCGGTGCGTTTTTTGTGCATCAGATCGAGGCGGTGGTTGTAGGCTTTCTGGCGCAGGATAAACTCATCCATGTGATCGATTACTTTGCCGTAAATGGTGTCCGGCGGGAAAAAACCCTTTTCGTCGCGTTCCCCGGCCGGCACCCCCATCAACAATTCCACCCCGTCGGCGATGGATTCCACGGTCCAGATGTGAAACTGACCGGCGCGCACCGCCTCCCGCACCTCGTCCTTGAGCAGCAAGTCCCCGGCGTTGCTTTTGGGGATCATCACCCCCTGCTCGCCGGTTAGGCCTTTCAGGCGGCAGACCTCAAAAAAACCTTCGATTTTTTCATTGACCCCCCCGATGGCCTGGACCTCCCCGTTCTGGTTCACCGACCCGGTAACTGCAATGCCCTGTTTGATGGGAACTCTGGCCAGGCTGGAAAGCAGGGCGTAAAGTTCGGTGGAGGAGGCGCTGTCCCCGTCGATATGGCCGTAATTCTGCTCGAAGGCCAGGCTGGCGGAAAAGGAAACCGGCTCGTGCTCCCCGAATACCGAATAGAAAAATCCCTCCAGAATATAGGACCCCTTGTCGTGAATGGGCCCGGTGAGCCCGGCCTTGCGTTCGATATTGACCAGATCCTCGTTGCCGATAAAGGTTTTGGCGGTAATGCGGTTGGGGCTCCCGAAGCTGAAATCGCCCACCCCCATCACCGACAGGGCGTTGATTTCCCCGATCCGCTGGCCGGAAACATTGATGTTGACGATGTTGTCCTTGATGTGATCCTTCATCTTGTCGTTGTAAAGGCTGTGGCGGCGTTCGTAGGCGCTGATCGCCTTGCGCACGTGTTCGCCCCCGACCTTTTTGCCCCCGCCCTTGCGGGCCCAGAAGGCCCCTTGTTCGATCATGCGCACCAGCTGTCCGAACTCCAGGGAGAGACGCTGCTGATCCCCGGCGATGCGATGGGCGTAGCGCAGCAGTTCCGTTACCGCTTCGCGATCAAAACTGGGCAGACCTTCCTCGTCGATCACCTTCTTGAAAAACTGGGCGTATTGATGGAGGGTCTCGGGGGTCGATTCCGTTTCGTAGTCGAAATCCGCCCGGATTTTGAAGACCTTGGTGAAATCGTCGTCGTAATGGGCCAGTTCGTGGTAAATGTGGTTCCAGCCGATCAGCACCAGCTTGACCTTCAGGGGCACCGCGGCCGGCTTGAGGGAGACGATGGACATCATCCCGCTCAACTCGCTGATCTCCTCAATGCGCGCCTCCCGGTTGCGCAGACTGCGCTTGAGGGCCTCGTAGACGTAGGGGTTGCGCAGCACCTCGTCGGCCTCCATCATCAAAAAACCGCCGTTGGCCTTCATCAAACTCCCGGCCTTGATCATGGTGAAATCGGTGACGTAGCCCCCACTCACCGGGCGCTTCTCGATGCGGCCCAGCAGGTTGATAAAAGTGGGGTTGGTTTCGTGAATCACGGGGGCCCCTTCCAGGCGGCTGTTGTCCACCACCACATTCACCTGATACTTGTAGAAAGTGTGGTCGCGATCTGCGACGGAGTCTTCCGGGGTTTCCCCCTCGCTCTCTTCCGGGCCCTCGCCATCCAGAAAAAGAACGATATTCAGGGCGATATCCTTGCCCGCGGCATCCAGGTAATTGAGGACCAGATCGTATTTTTTGTAGTGTCGTTTAACCTCGTTAACGTATTTTTTAACGATGAAATCCGCGGTGTCCTGGCTGAATTGATTGAGCTTCTTCTGGGCTTCCATATCCAGCCCGGCCAGCTGCTGCAGGGTATTGTTGATCGCCCCTTCCATTTTCTGGATGGCCCGGGTGATCTTGCGTTTCTCGGCGGCGGGCAGGGCGTTGTAGGTTTCCGGATCGATCGGTTTGCCATCCCGGATCACCAGGGTCTGGAATCCCATGGGGGACTGCTGGACAAAGAGGCCCAACTTTTGGGCCTGCTGATTCATGGCCTCCATCAGGGCATTTTTTTTGTTTTTGAATTCCTGGGTGAGGGCTTCGCGCTGTTTCTGATAATCCTTGCTGGCGAAGGCCCGGCGCAGCTCCAGTTGCATGGTTTCCACCATCTGCTGCATGCGCTGGCGAAAGTGGAACCCTTCGCCGGCGGGGAGGTTGATGGCCTGGGGTTGGTCCGGGTCGATAAAATTGTAGACGTAGCACCAGTCGTCGGGCACCCCGCATTTGGCGGCCAGGTCGCACAGCAGTTTTTTGAGGATGGTGGTGCGACCGGTTCCCGGATGGCCGGTCACGAAAATGTTGTAGCCGTCGGCATCGATCTCCAGCCCCAGCTCCAGGGCCTCCAGGGCGCGATTCTGGCCGATAATGCTGTCCAGAGGGGTTAGTTCGTCGGTGGATTTGAACTTGAGCCATTTGGGGTCGATCGTGCGATGCAGTGCTTCCGGCGGAAGTTGGGTGATGGCCATAAATCGAGATTCCTATGGTGTCCTGTGGCAGATGAAAAATTGCAGGGATATTTTCGATACTCCGTGTGAAGCACAAAATAAAGCGAGGGATGGTTGAATTCAATGTTTAGTTAAGGGAAGATTTGTGGGGCTGTAACAATTAACAATCAACTTGACAAAAAACGGAGATCGTCCTAAATTGCGTGTCTGGTTATGATTATACCTTTGCAGCACTTAAAAGACGGGGTGCACGACTTCAGTGAGGTGCTGGCCCCGGGGACATTAAGTTTTCAGCGTCAGGAAATTTATCCTGACCCTCTGGAAGTTACCGCCCGGGTGCACCGGGATGGCGATAGTCTGCGCTGCAAGGTGAGTTTGAAAACCACCGCTCATTATACCTGCGATCGCTGTCTGGATCCGTTGGCGCGTCCATACGCGGAGCGTTTCGAGCTGCTGGTGCACCTGGGGGAAGAAACCTGGGACAGCACGGATGACGAGGTGGTGGAATTACCGGCGGATGCCGACCAGCTGGACCTTACCGATTATATCATCGAACATCTGATCCTGACCGTTCCGATGAAAGTCGTGTTCACCGACCGGGAAAGCGATCGCTGTACGATCTGCGGTCGGGACGGTGCGGTTCGGGTGTTCGGGGAGAGCGGCGAAAAATCCGAAGCCAAAGAGCCGCCGGTGGATCCCCGCTGGGCCGGGCTGCAGTCGCTGCGCCGCCCCGAGGAAAACAACGGCTCCGGCACGGAAGAGTCCTGACAGGTTTTCCGGACCGTATCGGTTTGCATATTTGAAACAAAAGTCATACAATTCAGAACTTTTATTGGTTAAAGGAGTCAGAAATGGCCAATCCTAAAAGAAAAATCTCCCGTTCCAAGCGGGACATGCGTCGCGCCAACTGGTTGCGCGCCCTGGTTCGCCCTGCGTTGGTAGAATGTTCCAACTGCGGAGAACCCCGTAAGCGTCACTATGCCTGCCCTTCCTGCGGCTATTACAACGGTCAGCTGGTTAAAGAAGAGTAGGTTGGCGGTTAACCCCCGGCGCAATAGCTTTGTTGCGCCAGGCTGCAGGAACCGGGAGGTCCGGTTTTATTAGCCGACCTCCTCGCCGGCCGCGCTTCTCAGGCGTGAAAGCACTTATAATACTCGAATTGATGCAAAATTTCCACAGTCCCTCGCATCTCACCAATGAATTGTTCTTGAGAGGAGATTGCCTGTGCGCATAGTCGTTGATGCGATGGGTGGTGATGCTGCCCCGAAAGCCCCTGTTGAAGGGGCTCTTTTGTATGATCTGGAAACCGGTGGATCAGACGAAGTTATCCTGGTGGGCGATCAGGGTGCCATCGAAGCAGAACTCACCCATCACAAAGGGCCCTCACCCCGAAATATCCGCATAATCCACGCTTCCGAAGTCATTGACATGCACGATGCCCCGACTCAGGCGGTGCGCAAAAAAAAAGATTCCTCAATGGTCAAGGGAATCGCGCTGATCAAAACCGATGAAGCCGATGGTTTTGTCAGTGCCGGCAGCACCGGGGCCCAAATGGCCGCCAGCCTGCTGACCCTGGGACGGGTTAAAGGCGTGCAGCGCCCCGCTCTGGGCGCATTTATCCCCCATGAAAAAGGTATTACCCTGCTCATCGACGTGGGCGCCAATGCCGATTGCAAACCTCAGCACCTCAGCCAGTTCGGCCTGATGGGCACCATCTTCATGAAATACATCTACGACGTCAGGGATGCCAAGGTGGGCCTGCTGAACATCGGGGAAGAAAAAAGCAAAGGCAACGAGCTTACCCTGGCCGCTTACGAAGAAATGAAAGCCCACCTCCCCAATTTTGTCGGTAATGTGGAAGGCCGCGACGTGCTGGCCGGTCATGTGGAAGTGGTGGTAACCGACGGTTTTACCGGCAACGTCCTGCTCAAATTTGCCGAAAGCATCATCAGCATGTTCGGCAGCCAGCTGCGCAACAGCATCAAAGGCAATCCCATGCGCATGCTGGGAGGACTGCTGATCCGCAATGCCTTCCGGGATATCAAACGCACCTACAATTACGAAGAATACGGGGGAGTCCCCTTGTTGGGGGTAGACGGCATCTCCATTATTTGTCATGGTAGCTCCACCGCCAAGGCAATTAAAAATGCCATTCACGTCGCCCGCAGGATGGGGGAGAAGAAGGTTAATAATCACATCGAAGAAGAACTAATCGCGAAAGGTTTGTGATGGCCAAACGTGCAATCATCACCGGTGTGGGCCATTATGCCCCGCCGCATATCATGACCAACCACGATATTGAGAAGCTGGTCGACACCAACGACGAATGGATTGTATCCCGCACCGGTATCCGGGAGCGGCGCATTCTGGATAAAGAACTGGGCACCTCCTACATGGGGGTGGAAGCCATCAAGATGTTGATGAAGGACAAAGACCTTGATCCCAAAGATATCGACGCCATCATTGTGGCCACGGTAACGCCCGATACCATTTTCCCCAGTACCTCCTGCCGGATTCAGGAAGCGATCGGGGCGGTTAACGCCTTTGGGGTAGACCTTAACGCCGCCTGCAGCGGTTTTGTTTATGCGCTGATGACCGGGGCCAGCTATATCGAAACCGGCCGTTACAAGAAGGTGCTGGTGGTGGGAGCGGACAAGATGAGCTCTATCCTCAACTTTAAGGATCGCGCCACCTGCGTTTTATTCGGGGACGGCGCCGGGGTGGTGCTTCTGGAGCCGGGTGACGATCCGGACAGCGGGGTTCTGGACTGCGTGTTGCGCTCGGACGGCAGCGGCAAGGACTGTCTCTACATGGAGGCCGGGGGCAGTTTGCATCCCGCATCCCACGAGACGGTCGACAAGGAAATGCACTTTATTTACCAGGATGGGCGCACCGTTTTCAAATTTGCGGTGACCCGCATGGCGGACGTTTCCGCCGAAATTCTGGAGCGGAACAATATTTCCGGTTCGGATCTTCGCTACTTCATTCCCCATCAGGCCAATCTGCGCATTATCGAAGCAGCGGCCAAACGTATGAAACTGGAGCCCGAGCAGGTGGTGGTCAACATCGAGCGCTACGGCAACACCACCGCCGGCACCATTCCCCTGGCCCTCTCGGAGGTCTACTACAGTGGCGGCCTTAAAAAAGGGGACCTGCTGGTCTTTTCCGCCTTCGGGGCCGGGTTTACCTGGGGCAGCGCTCTGGTTCGCTGGGCGATCTAGATCTCACCGTAAGGGCGGGTTTAAAACCCGCCCCATAGTCAGTAGGAACCATCGGTAAGGGCGGGTTTAAAACCCGCCCCAACAATCACCAATCACCAATCAAGTCGACCATGCCCAAAACAGCCTTTTTATTCCCCGGACAGGGGTCTCAGTTTGTCGGAATGGGGAAGGATCTCTACCAATCCTTTCCCGCCATCCGGGAGATGTACGAAATTGCCAACGAAATTCTGGGGTTCAACGTTCAGGATCTCTCTTTTGAAGGCCCGGAAGAAGCGCTCAAACAAACCCGTTTTACCCAACCGGCCATCTTTGTGCACAGCGTGGTGGCGGATTTCCTCCTGAAGGGAAAGGGATACCAGCCGCAAGCCACCGCCGGGCACAGTCTCGGTGAATATTCGGCCCTGGTAAGCGCCGGCGTCATGCGCTTTGAGGACGGCCTGCGTCTGGTGAAACTGCGCGGGGAGTTGATGCAGCATTCCGGTGAAAAAAATCCCGGAACCATGGCTGCTGTGATTGGTTTGAGTCCGGACCAGGTGAAAACGGTCTGTCAGGAAGCGGCCGATCACGGCATTGTGCAGCCGGCCAACTTCAATTCTCCCGGGCAGATTGTTATTTCCGGGAGCGTTCCCGGGGTGCACAAGGCCATGGAAATCGCCAAGGGCGCGGGTGCTAAACTTGTTAAAGAACTTGAGGTTAGCGGTGCTTTTCACTCCCCATTGATGGGCGAAGCCCTCAGCGGTTTGGAAGCGGCCCTTCAGGAAGTGGACCTGCAACCCGCGGAAGTGCCGGTTTATTCCAACGTGGAGGCCCGGCCGGTAAGCGAGCCCGACCGGATTCGCGATCTGCTGCGCCAGCAGTTGATGTCCCCGGTGCGCTGGGAAGAGATCATGGTGAATATGATCGCCGATGGCTACGACCAATTTTACGAAGTGGGTCCGGGCAAGGTGCTGGCGGGGCTGCTGAAACGCACCGACAAAAATTTTTCGGCAACCCTGGCCGGGACGAGCGGGGATTTCGATACGCTGGAAACAAAATAGAGCCGCAAAGACGCCAAGGCGCTGAGGGGACCAGAGGACGAGAGGACCAAAGGACGAGAGGACGAGAGGACAAGGGGGACTGAAGGACCGATTGACCGAAAGAGGATCCTAGGATCCTGGGATCTCCAGGGCCAAACGTCGTTCCGAGCGTCTTGGTGCTAATACAACAACGGAGGCAGATGTGTTAAACGAAAAAGTAGCGGTGGTAACCGGCTCGACCAAAGGGATCGGGGAGGAAATCGCCCGCGAATTTGCTCGTCAGGGCGCCAAAGTGGTGATCTCCGGGCGCAACGCCGACCGCGCCGATGCGGTGGTGAAGGCCATCGAAAAGGAAGGCGGCACGGCCACCGCAGTGGTCGGGGACGTCTCCAGCGGCGAGGACGCCAAGGCCCTCATCGAGGGCGCCGTGGCTGCCTACGGGCGGGTCGACATCCTGGTAAACAACGCCGGGATTACCCGGGATAATCTGCTGATGCGCATGTCCGAAGAAGACTGGGACACCGTGCTGACCATCAACCTCAAGGGGGCCTTTAACTGCATTAAAGCGGTTACCCGGCAGATGATGAAACAGCGCTTCGGGCGGATCATTAACATCACATCCGTCGTTGGACAAATGGGCAATGCCGGTCAGGTCAATTACGCCTCCTCCAAAGCGGGGATGATCGGCATGACCAAATCGGTGGCCAAAGAACTGGCCTCGCGGAACATCACCTGCAACGCCATCGCCCCGGGTTTTATCGCAACCGATATGACCGATGTGCTGGACGATGCTGTAAAAAGTGAGCTTGAGAAACAAATTCCGTTGGGACGGATGGGAGAAGTGAGCGATATTGCCAAAGCAGCAGCCTTTTTGGCCGGAGATGATGCGGGCTATATTACCGGACAGACCCTCAATGTGGACGGTGGAATGGTCATGCAGTAATTTGGCCGGCCCGCAGGGTGCCTGCGGGTGAGGAATGTTGCGCAATTTTTGGATTTGACTATTGACAATTAACTCGAAAAGCTCGTTAATTAGGACACTTTTGACAAATGCGCCTAATTGAGTGGGGTTTATTTAACGCAAGGAGACAACCATGTCCTTAGAAGAAAAAGTAAGAGATATTATCATCGATAAACTGGGTGTAGACGCCGATGCTATTAAAGACGATGCCAGCTTTATCGAAGATCTGGGTGCCGATTCCCTCGATACCGTAGAATTGGTGATGGCTTTCGAAGAAGAATTTGAAGTTGAAATTCCCGACGAAGACGCCCAGGAAATCACCACGGTTAAGTCCGCGGTAGCCTATCTCAGCAAAAAAATCAAAGACAGCGAATAATTCGGACGAGGGTTACCCTCGATACTCGCTGCTCAAAAAGTGAAAGGCTCTGTCCCGTCCTTTTTGACGGGGTGGAGCATTTCTGTTTTTGGTCGTCCTTTGCTTTTAAACCACAAAGGCACGAAGTCATCGGGATTGTTGGATGGAAGGATAAGTAGATCCTATGATCCTTCGATCCACAGACGCATTTTCTGAGGACCTTAGGATCGTCTTTTGTCTTCCTGTCCTTAGGTCCGGCAGTCTTAATGCCGTCCTTCGTGCCCTGGCGGTTCAAATAATAATTTAAAAAGTGGGAAATTATGTCCAGAAGAGTTGTCATCACCGGGATGGGCAGCATTACTGCCCTGGGAAATACCGTAAAAGAGTATTGGGAGGGATTGCTGGCCGGACGCAGCGGCGCCGATTACATCACCCTGTTTGACGCCTCCCAGCATACCACCACCTTTGGCTGCGAGGTCAAAAATCTGGATCTGGAAGGGTTGGTGGATTCCCGGGAAGCCAAACGCATGGACCGCTACACCCAGTTGGCGATGGTTGCCTCGGACGAGGCGATCCGCGACAGCGGGATGGATCTTGAAAAGCTGGACCTGGAGCGCATCGGGGTTTTGATCGGCTCCGGGATCGGCGGGGTGCGCTCCTTCGAAATTGAGCATGAAAAGCTCCTTAATGCCGGCCCGCGCCGGGTGAGTCCCTATTTTGTGCCCCAGCTGATTTCCGATATCGCCGCCGGACAGGTTTCTATCAAGTGGGGGCTCAAGGGACCCAATTATTCGGTGGTTTCGGCTTGCGCCACCGGGAATCACGCCATTGGAGACGCCATGCGCCTCATCAAATACGGCGATTGCGACGTGATGGTGGCCGGCGGTTCCGAAGCCGCGGTAACCACCATGGCCCTGGCGGGATTCTGCTCCCTGCGCGCCCTTTCCACCCGCAACGACGATCCCAAAACCGCCAGCCGTCCCTTCGATTTGCATCGCGACGGATTTGTGATGGGCGAAGGCGCCGGAATAGTCGTTCTGGAAGAACTTGAGCATGCCAAAAAGCGCGGGGCCACCATTTATGCCGAGCTGTTGGGCATTGGCTTCACCGCCGATGCGCATCACCTGACCGCCCCGGCCCCCGGCGGGGAAGGAGCGGTGCGGGCCATGAAACGCTGTCTGGAGGACGGCGGGGTGAACATCGAAGCGGTGGATTACATCAATGCCCATGGCACCTCCACCCCCTTCAACGACAAAAACGAAACGGCCGCGATCAAGACCGTCTTCGGGGACCATGCCTATAAGCTGAACGTCAGCTCCACCAAATCCATGACCGGTCACCTCCTGGGCGCCGCTGGGGCGATCGAGCTGGTAGCTTCGGTGCTGGCCATCCGCAACAACGTTATTCCCCCGACCATCAACCAGGAAGAAACCGACCCCGAATGCGACCTCAACAACACCCCCAATGTGCCTCAGGAGCGCAAGGTGGATGTGGTGGTCTCGAACACCTTCGGATTTGGGGGCCACAATGCCTGTGTGGCGGTGGGTGCGTTTAAGGGGTAAACAATGGAAGGCTCTTGTAATTACCCGGAGGTTTTCTATGAAGGATAAATCCGAAGTAGATGTGGCGATTTCGAGGGCGTTAACCGAAAATGATTTTCAGCGCTTATGGTCAGATATTATATTCTTTTTCAGAACAATTTGGATTGTTTGTTAGAAAAATATCCGTAACAACGCGAGAATAAGATGGGCAAATCGACGGAAAAAAACGAAGCGGCCAGCGAACTCATGAAGCGGATAACCGTTTCCCCGGATATTTGCCATGGCAAACCCTGTATCCGGGGATTGCGTTATCCTGTCGAAAATATTCTTGAGTTACTGAGTGCCGGGATGAGCACGGATGAAATCCTCAGCGATTACGAAGATTTGGAGCGGGACGATATTGCCGCCGTTTTACTTTTTGCCTCCAGGCTCACTCAGGTAAAAAGGATTCAGCCGTTGATTTCCGCATGAAATGTCTCATTGATGCCCAGTTACCGAGGCGTTTGAAATACCGCTTACTGGAAAACGGTATCGAAGCGATTCATACCCTTGATCTTCCGGCTCAGAATGCAACCGGAGATTTGGAAATCGAACGATTATCTGAAGATCAGTCATTGGTGGTTATTACCAAGGACAGTGATTTTGTCAATAGTTTTTACTTACGCGCCATTCCCCAAAAGCTGTTACTGATATCGACCGGAAACATTCGAAATCAGGCCTTGGAAGATCTGTTCGTACAGAACCTCGATAAAATTATTTCTGGTTTTAAAGAATTTGATTTTATTGAACTTAGCCAAACAGAGCTAACCTTCCATGTCTGATGGTAGCAGGTCCGTTTTTGAACCTACTTGACGAAAATGTATTAAAGGACAGGATTTCTCTTGAGCTGGTTCCATACCCTGATTGATCGTTTCTTTGGCCGCAAGGCGGCTGAAGAAAGGCGATCCCGGGCCGAAAAAAAGGCCAAAATGGCCCTGGAAGAAGAACAGAAGGCCGTTGCGGAACGTTTCCAGGCCCGCTTTGGGATCACCTTCGCTAATTCCGAACTGATCATCCGCGCCCTCAAACACCGCTCCTACCTCAGCCAGACCGGAGAGCCCCGGGTAAATTCCAACGAACGCCTGGAATTTCTGGGTGATGCGGTTCTGGACCTGGTGGTCACCCACTATCTCTTTCAGCAATTTCCCCAGAAAACCGAGGGCAGCCTTTCCAAGATGAAATCAATCCTGGTCAGCAAACCGGTGCTGGCGGATGTGGGGGTGGAGCACGAAATGGGCGAGCTGATTTTGCTCAACCGCGGTGAAGAAAAAACCGGGGGCCGGCAGCGTAAATCCATTGTCGCGGACGCCTTCGAGGCCATTATCGGGGCCATTTACCTGGACCAGGGCATCGAGGCGGCCAGCACCTTTATCCACACCTACTTGCTGGAAAATACCCGCGAGATTCTGGAGGCGGGGCTCTACCGCAACTTCAAGAGCACCCTGCTGGAGTATGCCCAGGGGGAAGGCAACGGTTTGCCGGAATACCGGGTTATCGAGGAGCGCGGGCCCGACCACGCCAAGGAGTTTCTGATCGAAGTGTGGCTGTCCGAGGAATGTCTGGGGCGGGGGCATGGCAAAAGCAAAAAAATCGCCGAGCAGGAAGCCGCCAAGCAGGCGGTCAAGAAGCTCAAGCTGGATGATGAGGGGTAGGGCTGCGAAGAGCGAACAGCGAAGAGCGAACAGCGACCGGGCAAGGATGGTAAAGCCGCAATGCTTGGCGGCTCACACTATGTAGCTTCGCTTATCGCCTATCGCTTATCGCTGAAGCGCCAGAGGCGCAATGCCACATGATTGCGCAGTTTTGCCCTATCTAACCTTCTCGTTTACCCCCCGTCCCGGAAAATAATTTTCGGGATTTTTCTTTATCTCCCATTCCCTAAATTGTCTTAGGTTGTGTTGACGATCGGTTGAATTGTCGGGCTCGGGAGCGCTTAAAATAGCTGTTAGCTGCCTTTGTGCCATGTCCGGCATTATCTCCCTTAAATCGCCTCCCTTCCCCCGGGCAATTCGTGGTTCCGAATGTCCTCACGACCTGAATCGCAACGTTAAATGACCATCGATCCCGGCGCAAAAATTATGCGCCAAAATGGCGAGGAAGCCTGAATACCCGCAATTCCACGCCCTAAAGACAATTCTCTGGCGAGGGGGAAAAATGAAAACTGTCTGGCTGATTTTCCTGCTATATTTTCCGTTTTTTGTAATGGCGCAGCCCACCGCACCAATCCTCAATCCGGACTCATCCTGGATTAGCGCCACCTTTCCGGCATCCAACGGTCTCAACATACCCGTAAACACCACCTTTTCGGTGACCTTCAATCGGGACATGGATCCGACAAGTCTGGCCGCGGGGACGATCTTTGCCCTGAGTGGTAGCCAGGGGGCTCTGGCCCTGGGGAATTTTCACTACGATATCTCCGGAAGGATCTTAACCTTCCACACCCCGCAATTGGTGGCCGGGGGAGACCGCATCACCGTAATACTTGGCGCAGGTATTCGCAGCGCCGCTGGTGACAACCCGCCCTTCACCTTTCAATTTTCCTTCACCACCGGACTGAACAGCCCCGAAAACGGCATTTTTTACCCGCCCCTCCTGCAACCTATCGGCATGCCCGCGGTGGTCCTGGACCGCGCTGATCTCGACGGGGACGGGGACGCCGAGTTGATTGCCGGAGAAAGGCGGGACAGCACCTACCAGTTGAGTGTTTACGCTTGGGAGGATTCATCAAAAACCTTTGCTGAAACTTTTTCGGCCCCATTGCCCGCCTACCCTTTCGCTCTGACGACCGGGGATTTCGACCGGGACGGCCTGGTAGATTTGGTGGCTGGGGTAAATGCCCAGTGGGACTCCGGGCACGTGGTCATCTTTCATAACCAGGGCAATGGGCAATTTCTGGAAGTGGCCAACCTGACCACCGAAAGGGAGCTTAAAGCAGTGGAAACGGGAGACCTGAACGGGGATGGTTACCCCGATCTGGTGACCTCCAATTACGCGGGCATACACGTTCGCCTGAATGACGGCAGCGGCCATTATCCGGAAAGCTATTTAGGGCTCATGTCCCGCAGTGAAAGTGTGGCTCTGGCCGATCTCGACGGGGATGGGGATCTTGATATTGCCGGCGCCAGGGGAAATGATCGGGAAGAAATCGTTCTTTTGATGAACGAGGCAGGCAGTGGTTCGGCCTTTGCCTTTCATACTTTGCCCACTGGCGAGAACCCCATGAATATCCTGGCTAACGACCTGGATGGCGATGGCAATCCTGATCTGGCTGCCGTTGTGGGTGGCAAGCTGGCCATCCTGAGCAATAGCGGGGATGGGATTTCTTATACCATTGATCTTTATACCGAAGTGGGGACCGTTCTTGACAAATTGCTGCTGGCCGATTTCGACGGCGACGGGGATCAGGATCTCTTTGTCCACGACGATTTCAGGGCCTTTTTTTATGTGAATGACGGGCAGGGGATCCTGACCCGCGACAAATATGTGTCCTTGGGCGCCTATTCCACCGAAGCTTTTACCACCTCCGCCGGCGGCGATTGGGATGGCGACGGGGACTGGGACATCGCACTGGGTAGCCGGTGGACCGGGCAGCTCTTTACCCTGCTGAATGAGCCTTATGCAAAGATGGAGATGACCCCGACACTCCTCGATTTCGGGCGAATTGATCCCGGGCAAAACGCCACCCTTTCCGTGAAAATCAAAAACAGCGGGGAGGGGCGGGCCCTGGTAATCGATGGTGTGATCCAGGGAGGAAGTTCCGCTTTTCACCTCACTCCGCCCCCGGGTAGCATCGCCCCCGGCGACAGTGCATTTATGCAGGTTTCATTTTTGCCTGGGGAGGCCAGGATTTACCGGGATTCAATCCGCTTCGACGCCAACGCCTTTAATCAGGATGAGGTGCGGATGGGGCTGATCGGGCGGGGTAATTTTATCAACCTGCTGGAGCCGGCCCCCAATTCCGGGGCCCGCCCTTTGTCGACTTCCATTGCGGTTGGCCTTAATTTCCCCTTGGATCCGCAAAGTCTTAGTGATTCCACCTTTCAGATGCGTGGTTCGATCTCAGGAACTATCCCGGGAAACCTGAACTATGATCCTTCTCAGGACCACATCACCTTTGCGCCCCATTCCGCTTTGGAAATGGGGGAAACGATTACCGCAACGCTCACCGGTGCTCTCCGGCAAAACAGCGGAGACCCGATTCCTTACCCGTTCTCCTGGCAATTTGGGGTGGCGGCAACTGGTGGCACGGGTGGTTTTGCCGCCGGGGATACCATCGAATTCGGGAACCGCTCCCGCCGGGGCGTCAACGGGGATTTCAACGGCGACGGCTTTTTGGATTTGCTGATTCCCGGACCGGCTTCAAACGGAATATCGCTCATTGCCGGCAGACCTTCCGGCGGTTTTTTGCCGCCCGTCGCCAGTGGACTCTGGCACAGTCCCAGCGCCCTGGCAGCCGCCGATTTTGACGGCGATGGCGATTTGGATTTTGTTACCGTAAGCGGCTTTACCAACGACCTTTTTCTGGGTTTGAATGACGGGGCCGGGCAATTCACCGGATCGCTGGTGTTTGATTTCGATCCGGACTTTTCTCCCAATCAGGTGGTTTGTTATGATTTTGACAGCGATGGTGATCAGGATCTGGCGGTTGGCGGGGTTCTGGAGCGGGACAATACCCGGGTGGAGACGGTGGTCTTCTGCGCCAATCAGGGAACGGCTTTTTCCCGGCTTTCAATGGATATATTGGATGCCAACAACCAGCTTTCTTACGTCCACAACATGCAAGTCGCCGATCTGGAAGGAGATGGCGTCCTGGAACTGGTGATCTGGGGTGTTACCAGCGCTTATGTGGTCCGGCAGCCCGGTTTGGCGGGGGCTCAGGCCCTGTATTCAATTTACCGAAATGGGCAGGCGGCTGGCACCCTGTTGGACTTGGACGACGACGGCGATCTGGATATTGCCTGCGGAAGTTTTGAAACCCTGTTTCTGTATGAGAATGAGGGAGCCGCCTCCTACCGGCGTTTCGGGAGCATATCCATTGCCGCCAATTCCCGGATTTCCTGCGTTCAAAGTGGCGATTGGGATGGTGACGGCGACGCGGATCTGGTGGTGGGTAGTTCAGCCTATTATCCCGGCGTCCATTTTTTGTCGAATGACGGCGCCGGAGGTTTTTCTGCCACCAGCGTCCATAACACGGCCCTGTCGCCGGTCGCCATGCCCCCGGCAGATTACAACCGAGACGGGGCGTTGGACGTAGTGATGACCAATCAGGGGGCATTTCAGATTCTGGTCTACTACAATGGCTTTGCGGTGGGTATCGGGGAGGACAAACCTACCCAAGCGGCCAGGGCCTTTAACCTGTCGCAGAACTACCCCAACCCCTTCAACGGGGAGACTGAAATCCGTTACAATTTGCCGAAGGCCGGTCCGGTAGAGCTGGCCATTTACGACCTTTTGGGGCGAAGGGTGGTGGAACTGGTTGATCGGGAACAAATTGGCGGTCCGCACCGGGTGGTGTGGAATGGACAAGATGCCGCGGGCCGTCCCGTGGCCAGTGGGGTTTATTTTTACCGGCTGAGACAGGGGAACGAGGTGCGGACGCGCAAATTGCTGTTGTTGCGCTGAGTGAGTAGCGAAGAGCGAGAAGCGACAATTGTCGGGGCAAGGATAGTAATGCCGCAATGCTTTGCGACTCACACTATGTAGCTTCGCTTATCGCTTATCGCTTATCGCTTATCGCTTATCGCTTATCGCTTATCGCTTATCGCTTATCGCTTATCGCTGAAGCGCCAGAGGCGCAATACCACCTGAGGTATACTGGAAAAGGCCATTGCAAAACCCCTCCCTAACCCGTATATTTGCCAGTCTCGAAAGAAAATGGCCGACAAGGAGTAACTGTTGAAATCCCGACTTTTTTTGATCCTCGTTTTTCTATCCTCATTCGGATTAGCTCAGGTGACCCTCCCGGAAACCAACGAAGGCGATGAAAGTTCTTCCAAAATCCAGTTGCCCAGTAGCAACGTTTTTGACATTGATCTGCGCAATATGTCCCGTTCCCGGGACCGCATTATCCAACCCCAATTATTAGAGCAAGCCTACGAATCCGCCATCGATTCCAGCCAGTACATGCTGGGTCCGGGCGATCAGCTGCTGGTCAAAATCTGGGGCGTCCTGGACGAGCAGTTTCTGACCGGAGTCACCCCGGAGGGGTATGTAATTATCCCCGGCGTAGACGAGGTGCTGGTTTCGGAAAAAACCCTTTCCGAAGGGGCAATACTTATTGAAGCTGCGATGGGCAGAGCCTTTCGCAATTCACAGTTTTCGGTTCGATTGGTAAAAATGCGCAAGTTCCGGGTATCGGTGGTCGGCGAAGTAGAATTTCCCGGATCCTATTTTCTGCGTTCGGTGGATCGGGTGATTGACGCCCTTCAGTTGGCCAATGGCCTCAGCAGTTGGGCAGATGATACCCGTATTCAGGTTCGCCATTTGTCCGGCAAAGTCGATACCGTCAACCTCAGCGAATTTTTTCTAAA
>JAGRBF010000251.1:0-1422 GCA_020434205.1 Calditrichota bacterium
GGGGATCATTTTCGCAGGTGGAAACGCTGGAAAGGGCGCCGGAATGGATAATCAAATTCGGTTGAAAATCCAGAACCGCCTGCCAGTCCGGTTCTCCGTAGTCAAAGGCAATGGAGGTGATGCTTCCGGGAAGGTCGTCCGGCAAAGAATTGCCACCGACCTGGGCCAGTACCTGCCAACCCTCCGGAATGGTGTTCAGCAAATGGCGCCCCAGATACCCCGAGGCCCCGCTGATAAACGCCCTGCGCATGTTATTCCCGGCCATTCGTGTCGTCCCGTTAAAACCACCAGACAAAGTTCAGGCGCATTTGCTCCCGACCATCCGGGGTGGGCTGCACACCCACGGCAAGCGCCGATTGCCGTGCTGTGGAAAGAGAATCCTCCCCCTTGCGAAGCAGGCGAATGATGTCTATGGCACTAACCAGACGGTTAAGCACCAATCCGCTGACAATCCAGGTAGAGGAGCGTTTCCAGTCCAGCCGTTTGAAACGCTGACTCACATAATTGCGGCGGTTCTCATCGCTGTCCCATTGCCAGTCGAAACCCGCGCCAACGGCATAAACCGCGCTGAGGTCGCGCTCAAGCAGCTTTTCCGCGTTGAAAACGTAAATATTTTCAGAAACCCCGATATCAATCCAGTATTGGCCGTCTTTGTCCCGGCTGTCTACACCGGCGTGGAGAGCGGCAAAGGCTTCCATATTTTCCTGAAGATTGTTGACATAGCGGCGGGAGGAATAATAACCCAGCCAAAGGCCCAGTTCCGCCCCCAGAAACCACTTGGCAACATGGCGTTCGCCCATCCGCCATTCTCCGGCACCGGGTAAAACAAGGGACAACAGGATGTTGGACGCTCCGGTCCTGGAAATTCCCTGAACCTCCGGGCGCGGATTTTCCTGGGCGCGAAGCCCGGTCCCGCTCAGGACGGATATCAACAAAAGGGTCAGGAGGAGTTGAGACAATCTGGATATTCGAATCATTATTGATCTGTTTGGGTTGGGTCCTGGGAAAACATTTGAATCTAAACGATTACCAGCTGATAGACAATCCATAAAGGTCCATCAACCTGCCGTTGAAGGGTTTCAGGTCGTGATGCAGGGACAAGCTAGCGTTGTTGATCCGCCGGGCACCGAATCCCGCCTCCACCGCAGAAAAAAAGTGGTTCAGCAAAATGGCGCGAGCGCCATAATCCGCCCTGCGATAATCCTGGTTGGATTCCAGACGCATATCCATATAAAGGCGGTTGATATCGGTAATCCGCCCCTCGTAGCCGTTGTAGCTGCTGGTAAAATTGGCATCCGACCAGGCATTGCCGAATTGCTCCGGGTATTTACCGATCATCTCGTAATACTGCTGGGTTTTGGTGAGGGGCAAGGTATGGGTAAAACCGGTCAGGTAAGCGGTATTGTCGTATTGGGACAACAA
>JAGRBF010000251.1:1525-21470 GCA_020434205.1 Calditrichota bacterium
ACATAGGACCAGTAACGTTGCTCGCTCCAGTTTTCATCCGCATAAATCTTAAACTCGGTGTCTTTGTCCTTGCCCTTTTTATTGTAGGAAACGTTCACCGCTACTGCGGTAGCTTCGATGGCCAGAAAAGTCAGCGCTTTCCAGGGGGAGCCATTGTAAAATTGTCCGGCTCCCGGCAGAACCGCCGAAAACAAGACCGCCTTGCCCACCGACTTTCGGCTGCCGGCAGACGCCAGGGAACCCTCCGGGTCTCCCTGCAGATCATCCGCCACCTGAAGGTGCAGTTGAAGCCGGTTAACCAGGGTATTTCCGGTATCCTCCAGGCCTTCTTTAGGAGGATCCGCCCAGACGGCCAGGCTCAGCACAAACAACAAAGTCAGATAACGCATCGCACTTCTCCCTGTTAGTAACGCAACAAAACCTTTTATCGAAGGAGCCGCAGGCCCCGTTTTTCCAAACGCAAATCGAAATCAAACAACACGCCCAGGTAAAACTTCCATTCCTGCGGATAGGTAACCCCTTGATTAATCTGCTCTTTAAGCGGGTAGGCCGCTTCCGCAAAAATTTGAGTTGGGAAAAAATACCAGGAATAGGTATTGAGGCGCAATTGCACCCCGGCGGTGGAAAGGAAATCGTCGGTGGGCAGTTCGTTGCCCCGCCAGGCATAGCCGTACTGGTAAAAGCCGCCCAGGAAAACGCTTCCCAGGAAGACATTTCCGATTTGTTTGTTGATGTCCCGAATAAGCGGAAAACGGTAGGTGGCGGTTCCCACCGCCATGCGGGTTCCTTCGATGCTGTAGAAGGGATAGCCCTTCAACCCCACCAGGCCGCCGGCAAAAAAATGAAAAAAGCTGTCCACTTCCGTATCGATAAATCCCCCCTGCAGACGCAGGTTCAGGGCGTGATAGCGGGTGCCGGGAACCGGCAGGTATTGCTCGTAATTGAGCTCCAGCTTGTTGAATTTAACCGGATCGTAAACCTCGATCCCCACCTGGCGGTCGGTTGCGAAGTCCTTGAGATAATTGTTGTATTCGTAGGTATATCGCAGGGAGGCATAGCGCCCGTGGCGGGGATTGATGGTCCCGTAATAAGACGGCTCTCGTTTTTGGGAACGCAGATACAGGCTACCGGCGTGGCCGCGCAAATAGGAATAGCGCAGCGGGGCAAAAGCCACAAATTGCCCGGAAGCGGGATCGGTAAAGCCGGTGGAGCTCAGTTTGGCGCGATACCAACTGTAAATATACTCCAGGCGGTACATCAGGGTGCCGAATTTCCAGGCCGGCAGCAGGCCGGCCAGGCCGGCGTTGGTTTGCAGCAAATTGAAAGACACATCCACTTCGGGGCTGGCGTTAATGCCCGCCAGGTCGTAGCTGTCCTTAATCTTAGCGGTCTGATTGTAGGCTTCGAAAAAAACATTGGGACCGCCAAAGGTCTTCAACTCCAGGATTCCGAACAGATCGTGTTCCCGATCCTTATTGATGTCCCCACCTGCGAAAAAGCTGATTTTGTTCAGCATTTCGTTGGTATAGACGTATAACCCCGGCTTAACGGTCCCATAGTCTACCAATACCCGGGGCATGAAGGTCAGCTTGGAGTAGCCGCGGCGATAATTTTGCGGTGGCAGGGGATTTTTGAGGGACTGATCGATCTGGCCCAAATCCGGGACGCGCGAGGCGTAGTTTTCGATATATGCCAAATCGCTCCGGGCAAGGGCTTTGGCCTCCCGGATCCGGAAGATTTTGTAACCCTGGTCCTTGTAGAGAGAATAAAACAGGTCCCCGCTAACCGATGGCGAGGGCATAAATGCCCCGCCCACCACATTGGTATAGGCTTTTTTCTCTCCGGTTTCCAGGTTCAAACTGTAAATATTGAAAATGCCCGTTTCATCGCAGGCGTACCACAATTCCCCGGTCGAGGGATGGAATACCGGATAGCGCTCGTCGTATTCGGCTTCCAGAAGAAAGGAGACCTCTCCCCCATTGGCGGGAATACGGGCGATGTCCCTGCCGAAGTCCAGGGAGGTATCGAAGACCAGATAGTCATCTGCCGGGGACCATTGGGGATGGAAGATCTGGCGCCCGTCGGTGTAGTGGGTCAACTGTTTGACGGAGGTCCCGCGGTAGGCCATTTTGCGGGCGGCCTCTTCATCCAGGGCTTCATCCTGGATTTGCGAGGTTTCGAAATTGAAATAAAGGTCCTGCCAGTCGGGTTTTGCGGCAAAAAAAGCGTCCGGATTTTCGCCCAATCCAATGGTGGTCAGGTGGGTCAGACCGTCGGTTTCCACAATAAAGGCCAGTTGTTTGCCATTGTGGGACCAGGCCGGATGACGGGCGCGCATGGCCCGGGTGAGGCGATGGGTTTCCCGGGTCTGACTGTCGTAAACGTAAAGATCGTTGTAAAGGCTGAAAGAAGGAATTACCGGGGTCAGCTTGGAATAAGCCAGATAACGTCCATCCGGGGACCAGGCCACATTGCGGGTCACCTCACCGCTTACTTTGGTGATTTTGCCGCTCGCCAGATCCTGAATTTCCAGATCGTTGCGGGACAGCGAGGGCGATTCCCCGGTGGCCAGGTAAGCGACCTTTTGGCCGTCCGGCGATACGGCGGGAAACATATTGCCGATGCCCTCCTCGACAAAGCCGTCTCCGATCACCGGATTGTCCAAAATAGAACCCAGATTTTCTCGGTATTCGCGATCCTTGCTGTCGATCCAACTGCGATAGAGGGCTTCGGCATCCTTACCGGTGGCTTCGCGAATCGCGCCCTTAAAATTGAGGCGCAGCGGGCCGGAAGCCGCCTGGGCCATTCGGGTGACCACCGTATCCCCGAAGGAATCGGCCAGGTAACGCACAAAATCGAAGCCCTGATTATAGGAGGATTCGTTGCCGATGCTGTTTTTGCCGAAGGTTCCCATTTCGTCGAGGGTAAGGACCTCTCCGGTGACGACGCGGTCCCGCAGAATCATTTCCCGATGAGAATCCCGGTAGTCAAAGCGGCGGGTAGGATTCTGAAACTGACAGACCCCTTCCGCCCACCAAACCGGCACCACAATATTGGAAATGGGATAGGACACCAGCACATCGGGAAATCCCCGAACCACGTCGGGACGCCGCTCCTGCTCGTAGCCGAAAAGCTGAAACCAGGCTGCCGGCATCCGCCGGGAAGTTTTCAGGGCTTTTTGAAGGGAGATAATGTGGGTGTATTCGTGGGTGATAACGTCCAGAAGCCAGTTGTGGGTGCCGCGTAAAACGTAATCCAGGTTTTCCGCCCAGATATCGATTTTGTTATCGAAGAAATAGGCTCCACCGTTGGCGTAATCCTCGGTATCTTTGATGACGAATTCCACCTTGGAATCCGGCTCATAGTCGTAGAGCCCGGTGACGTGCGGGAAAATATCCTCGGCGATACGGGCCACGTTGTTGGCGGTGCGCTGGGTTCCCTGGTGATAATGCACCAAAAAGTGCTCGGTTTCGATGGTTTTCCACACCAATTCGGGGTGGTTGGGGACAATTTCATCCTGGGCAACAAGACCGGCATTAAGCAGCAAGAGCAGGGCGATCAGTGCGGAAAGGGTCATTTTGGCCATTATTTCACCACCGCAATCTTGATCATTTGCGCAGCGCTGCCTCCCCCGCCCCGCGCCTCAACCCGGGCCAGATACACCCCGCTTTCCACGGCGGATAAATCCCAGCGCACCTCATTGTCGGTGTTGGCAATTCCGGTTCCGGTGAGGTTGGCGACCAGGTCCCCGGCCAGGTCGAAAATTTTGATGCTGACCTCCGCAGCGCTGTTCAAGCGGTAGCGGATAAAGGTAAAATTGTCCTGATTGGGATTGGGCCAGTTGTAGACGCTTTCTTTGGGGAGCAGATCGGCCGCGGGGTTTCCGCTGCCGAGAATAGTTTGCCCCGGTAACTGCCGGTTGCTGTTCAGGGCGTTGCCGTAGGGCTGGTTCCAGAAATCGCCGCGATAAGGGGAGGCCAGGTCCCAAACATACAGCCTTCCGCTTTGGGTAAGGGCGGCCAGTTCGCTATCGCCGTCTCCGTCGATATCCAGCACCAGCGGCGAGGCGGCCAGGGTTTCTCCGGCGGAGAGGGGAAAATCGGGCAGCAGTTGGCCGTCCGCGCTATAAGCGGTAATCAGACCGTCGCCGTCCGAGACCAGATAGGATTCGACGAGGTCCTGCCCCGTTCCGGAGAGGCTCAGTTGCGCGGCCAGCGGGGCAAACGGCAAGTCCACCTCCCGATCGGGCTGGTAAACCGTTTTGGGAAAATTGGTGCGCAGGGTCAGGTTGGCGTTATAAGCCAGTAATTTGTTATTCCCGGCTGCCAGAAAGGGAGGATTTTCGCGATCGGCGCTGTTATCGTTGAGGGTCCCGATTTGAATAGGCGGAGCGTCTATCGGGAAGGTTCCCCCTTCAGGCGAGCTTTCCACCGGTCCGTTCACCAGATAGCGCATATCTCCGGCGGCATTTACCGTAAAAGCGTTGGGCCCCACCGGCTGATAAGCGCCGGGCAAGCCGGCGAAAGTAGCGCCGTCCAGCCAAACCTGATCGGCAGTGGTAACGGCCAGCACAGACTGGGGGTCGGGGCGCAGCACGTATTTGATCCCGTCGGACAGGGTAGCCAGCTCGTTGATTACCGCGGCAACGGGGGTTCCGCTGATTTCCAGGCGATACAGTTTGCCGGCGTCGGTGCCAAAAACGGCCGAGGTCAGGCCGGCATTGCCGCTGCCCACCACCTCGGCATGGGGCGGGGTGGTAATATTACCGGTAACCTGACCCGCATACAGCCTTTCCAGAGTATTGCCGGCGCTTTGGTAAGCGGCAACCAGGACAGAATCCCCGTTCAGGAGCACCAGAGCCCGGCGCCCATCCGGCAGGTCCACCACCGCGGGGGGCATCATAACCGCGCTGTTTCCGAAATCGATAATTGAGAAGGGATCCCCGCTACCCCAATCGGGAGCGTTTCCGCTGCCGGTAATCGCCAAAAGCCGGCGGCTGGCGGTGGTGATGTAGATTTCCCCGGCCCCATTCTGATCCAGATCGGCAGTTTTCAGGCTGGTAAAGGGACCGTAGGTTGCAGGAATATCCTCCGGAAAACGGGCCTGAAAAAAGTTGATTTCGGCCTGAAAAGTCATCACCGAATCCCGCGCGGAAAAATTGAAGAGTCGGATATGGCTGTTGGCCCGGTTGAGATAACTGCGGCTGTCCGGAATGCTGTTGAGCGAGAATTCCCCGGCCGGATCCCGCACAAAAACATCGGCGGGATTGTCGGCAAACCAGAAGTCCAGCAGGGTTCCGATTTCCGATCCGGCGCCACCGGAGACGATTTCGAAGCTCTCTCCGATATCCTGGGAGCCGTCGGCTTCTTCCAGATCCACCCCGCGATGGTCGGGATCGTCGTTAATGCGGTTTTCGGCGCGATTGGCATCGATAACCGATTCGTCAATATGCCAGATCAGAATGCCGCTGCCCGGGAGTCCCCGGTCCGGCAGATCGATATCCGTTAGCACCCCGCTGCTGTCGCTAAAGGTTGCGCTGCCCGGGAGAGCGGTTTGCAGGGCTTCCTTCATGGAAACAAATTCGTTGCGGTTCTGGCTGAGGACAAACTGCACGCTGTCCAGACTCACACCGCCGGCATAGCGATTTTCCACCAGGAAATACTCGCGTTCGTTGATGGGCAACCGGAAAACGGTGGTCCCGGCCTGGGATCCGGCGTGACGCACGGTAAACTGATCCCCCTGAGCCTGATAAATGGTTTCGGAAGTGGCCCATCCTGCTTCGAGGCGGGTCCAGGCACAGGGTTGGGCAGGCAGAAGGCCGTCCCCATTAAACAAGCCGGCATCCATCAGCCCGAAACGCCCGATCCCGCTGCTGCCCTCGGAAGGGCTGAACAAATCCGAAAAGCCCAGAACCGAGCCGATATTGGACACCAGAATCCCGTTGAGCCCTAATTGCAGGCCTTCCTGACTTTCGGTTTCCGGCAGCACCACCCCGCTGCGGATGGTTATCGCTCCCCCGTCCACGGGGATGCCGTCTATGCCGAGATTTTCCTGGAGAAAAGAGGAGGTTACGTAAAGGCTGGGAATATCCTGAGGGGTTTCATCAAAGCCCAGGTTGATGTCCCGCCCCACGCCGGCATGGAAGACCACCACCGCCTGATAGCGGGAAAAATCCACCAGGGGGTCGGCATCGGCAGCCATAACGGCATCCCGCAGCAATTCGGCCACCCCCTGATTAATCGCCTGGGGGCTGGTATTGGGGTTGTATTCCCCCATTTGCCGGCTTAGCTGATAGGCCTCATCGCGTCCGCGGGGAAAAACATCCGCTTCGATCAGCAGGTTACCGCGGCTGGCTTTTTCAAAATAATTGCGGGCAAACAGGAAATGGTCGTTGAAATAAGTGCGGTTGTGGGGCGGCGGGTCGATCTGATAGGGATCCGTAGGAAAGCTGAGATCGAAGCGTCCGTTGCCGGTGGTGGCCGGGTTGGCGTCCGTCTGAAATTCCACCCGGAGGGCCAGAATACGCAGGGTGGTGGGCTGGGCCAGGAGAGCGGCATAGGACAACCCGAGAACCAAAATGCCGGGCATCAAACGAGATAACATAGGGATAATCCAGAAATTGGCGACATATCAGAGCGCTCCACCATGCCAGGGCCCGGATTCGGGGAAAAAGGGACAGGCTGATTCTGGGGAAGCATCCAATTGGCTTGAGACAACAATTGTATCAAAACAGGACGGCTACCCCGTAAGAAACCATCGGGATAGCCGTCAATGCGAAACCGGGTCTGCTAGAAACGGGCAGACAGGGAAAAACGAATCGTATCATTCAACGGGGAATCTTCGCTGCCGCCGAGAATGTAGCTGAAATCAATCCCGATAACCGAAACATTGAGTCCGCCGCCAAAGGTCCAGAACTGGCGACCGCCGGCTTTGTCGGATTCGAAGAAATAACCGCTGCGCAGGGCAATCAGGTCGGTATACCAGTATTCAAGCCCCACCGAGTGGGTAAAACGATCGACAAAATTATCGCCGCCCCAGCCGGAATAGAGATAGGTCAGGAAACTGTCCTGACGTTTTTCGGCATCCTGAGGGACCAGCAGGCGATTAATGTCGTAGACGGCGGTCAGGCGGTTGAATTCCGAATCCACCAGTTTATAAGCCGCGCCCAGGCGCAGGTTGGTGGGGATAGGATCGGCCTGATCGCGGTCGATATAGGTGATTTTGGGGCCCAGGTTGGAGAGATTGGCTCCCAGGTTCAATCGGCTGGACCAGCCCGGCAGATACAGGACACCCAGGTCCAGAGCGAAGGTCGAACCGACGCCTTCCCCTTTCTGCGCGTCCACTTCCACCGGGGAGAGACGGGAATATATGAACTTCAGGTTGGCGCCCAGTCCCAAATTATCCATGAGGCGCATGCCGTAGCTACCGGTTACCGCGATTTCGTTGCTGGTGAAGGTTCCCAGAATGTTGCCTTCATTGTCGGTTTGAACGTTTTCGCCATAATTCAGGTACTGGATGGAAAATCCCAGGGTGCCGATCCCGTCCAGGTGATAACGGGCGGCAAAAAAATCGTAGTAAAGATCGCCGAGGTTAAATTGGGGTAGCCATTGAACGTGCATAATGGTGGCTTCTCCGCGGGAGTCTACCTCTTCGTCAATAAACTGAAAACCCAGCCCTGCAGGATTCCAATAAACGGCGTTTGCATCGTCCGGAAGGGCAACGCCGGCTTCTCCCATTCCGCCCTGGCGTGCGCCCGGGTTTACCATGAGAAAAAGGACCGTGGCCTCTCCCTGGGCGGCAAGGGGGCTGAGGATGGCACTTCCCGCCATTGCCAGGATGATAAACGCTAAGAACCGCTTCATGAATGATACCTCCTGATTAAAATAAAAAAACCGAATGGACGGACTAATACAGCTCCCATTCGGCTGGAAAATAGTTTACCGTCGATTTTGTTAAGGTGCGAACCAGTATTCATATCCGGAATAAAACCTTCCGTCTGTCTCTATAAAACCAAATCCTTAACAAAACTCGATAGGCATCCTCATGTTTTTGACTGGATTTCTGCTCAGGCACAAAATCTATTGGCAAGAAATCTTTAAATCAAGGCCTTTTTTATACCACAGGAAAAATTAACAATGCCATATTTGCCAGCATTTGAAAGCGCCGGCCGGCACAGGATTTCCCCCTCAAACGCGCTTTAACAGAAGGGGTTCCCCAATATGTCCATTTATTTGGCGGCGATTATGCGCCGGCTCACATGCGGTTTTTTCCCAAAATAGCGGGCAGGTCTTCCAGCAGCAGAGGTTCCCTTACCCAAAAGGGTTCGGCATAGGCCACCCCGGCCTTCCAGCCGAAGTGGCGGGCCCGCGCCTGAAGGGCATCCCAATAGTCCTGAGAGGAAATAAAGGTGGCTTCTCCCTGGTATTTGGGGTTGAAGAACTGGGAGCGATGGGCCTGCAGGGCGGCCACCTTTTGTTCGTAACCCTCGCTGATATCCACCAGAAAGGAGGGCTCGAATTCGTAGCTCATCGGGTAATAAACCACTCTTTTGGGTCGAAAAGCCTCGCCCAGGGCCGGCTCGACTTTGGCGAGCCCCGCATAAAAACAGGCTTCGGTGATCAGCTCGGAAGCGTGCATGTGGTCGGGGTGACGGTCCCGGGGATAGGGTGCGAAGACGATTACGGGGCGATGGCGGCGGATCAGGGCGATCACCCGGGCCCGGGTTTCCGCGGTATTTTCGATATTGCCGTCCGGCATCCCCAGATTTTCGCGGAATTCCGCCTCCAGAATGGCGGCGGCTTCGGCGCTTTCCGCCATCCGCTCCGCCACGGTGCCGCGGGTGCCCATTTCCCCGGCAGTAAGGTCCACCATGCCATGACGGTATCCCTTGCGGGAAAGGGTATATAAGGTACCGCCACAGCCGATTTCGATATCATCGGGATGGGCGCCGAATGCCAGGATCTCGATCATTTTTCTCTCTTTTGCTCACTGATGGTTCACGCTAACCGCGAAATCACGAAAGCGCGAAAAATTTATGTGTTTCCCCTTTGCGACCGTGGTCCGGGAAAGGTCTGTCGCTGGCAAAGACCAAACTGAAAAGACTTTCGTGTTTTCGCGATTTCGAGGTTTATGATCGAAAAATGGTCCTGGCGCGTAAGGTCCGGGAATTAACATGAACGGATTCGATTCCCCGCTGCACTCTTCAGCATGTCGTCCATACTCCCGGGTGAAAGATAGGGGTTAAACACTTTACGGCAAAAAGTCAAGGCCATAAAAATTTCATTGGGGTTGAATTTCGCTGCCGGCGAAGCGATACTAAAAGCTATTGGTCTTTTGGCCGGGCCCGGGGTCTCCCGGGAGTCAACGGCCGGCGCGATGTCCGGATTTTCCTTACGCACGAGCATTAAACGCGAAGAAGTAACACATGGCAAGTGAATCTTTGGCAACCGGGGTATCTGCCCGGCGCATTCTGGGGGACGTTACCGGCTCCCATGAAGGTCCTACCGTCATTTTTCTGGCCGGGGTCCACGGCAACGAACCCGCCGCTTTGGAAATACTGGAAGAGATTTTCCCCGAGCTGGAAAATCGCCGTCCGCAGTTGCGGGGCCGGGTGGTGGCCATTTGCGGGAATCTGGGCGCCCTGTCCATGGGGGTGAGGTTCATCGACGAGGATCTCAACCGCATGTGGACCCCGGAGCGGGTTGAGGCGATGCTCAGTACCGACCATGACGCAGCGGATGCGAGCCACGAGCAGCAGGAGCAGCGCGCTATTTTCGATGCCCTGCGCCCCTATTTGCATACGGAGTCCGGCCCGGTTTACCTGATCGACCTGCACACCACCTCCGCGGTCAGCCCGCCCTTCATCGTCATGGGGGATACCCTGCGCAACCGCAAATTCGCCCAACATTTTCACACCCCGATTATTCTGGGTCTGGAAGAACGCCTTTCCGGCACCTTGCTGCATTACGGAGGCCACATCGGCTTAATTTGTATGGCCTTCGAGGCCGGTCAGCACCAATCTGCGGTCGCCAGATCCAATCACCGCGCCGCAGTTTGGACCACCCTGGTGGCCGCCGGATCCTTCAGCGAAGATCAGGTTCGGGAATTTGAACCTGCGCAGGCCATCCTTCGCAAAGCCGGGGAAGGTATCCCGCAACTCTTTGAATTTACCTACCATCATTTGATCGCCAAAAACGAAACCTTCGCCATGGAACCGGGCTTCATCAATTTTGAAGCGGTTAACAAGGGAGCTCTTCTGGCCAGAAATCAGGATGGGCCGATCCGCTCCCCCTTCGACGGTTACATGTTCATGCCCCTTTACCAGAGCAAGGGCAACGACGGTTTTTTCCTGATCCGCCGGGTCCGGCCTTTCTGGCTGCGCATTTCGGAATGGCTGCGGCGCCTCAGTATCGGGACGTTGTTGCCATACCTGCCCGGCATATCCAGACATCCTCAATATGCAACCCTGCTGCGGGTTAACCGGCGTATTGCGCGGGGACCGGTGCTGGAGATCTGCCACCTGCTGGGCTACCGGCAGTATAAGGTTGAAGGAAACTTCCTGACCATTATCAAACGCCCCTTCGACACCCGCGGACCCGAACAAGGTTAAGACGCCTTACAGTTCCCGATAAATCTATTGATTTCCGCTTCTGAATAGGTTTTTTTGAACCGCACACAGGACACCCGGCAAAAAATCCGCCGGGACAGGGTGAACCTGACAGACTCGTTAAAATTCGCCGGCGATGAAAGTTTTTGTTTTCGAAAAATACCGGTTTTATTTTTTGGACCGAACCTGAATCCGCCAATCGGGTAAAAGAGAAATTGCCGGAACCACGGGTCTGGCTGTGGACCCCATTTATGAGGACTTTTCATGCATAGATTTGCCGTGATGCTGTTGCTGTTGGGATGGATGGGCCTTTACGCCCAAACCGCCGTTACTGCCAATACCACCAACGCAATTTCCCTTTCCTTCCAGCTGCCCGCTCTGCAGCAAGGGGCAGTAACCCTGGACGGCGCGGACTACGCGACCCTGGGATATCCCGGGGCCAGAATGCTGGTGCGCGAGGGTGCTCCCATGCTTCCCTATACCGAAGTTACGGTAGCAATCCCACCGTCTGCCGAGGCAAGTCTGCAGTACCAGATCCGCGGGGAACGGCAGTTAAGCAATACCGACCTGATGCCCCAGATATTGGTTTCCGGATTGTCGGAGAGCAACCTGCGCCCCATGGACGCGGACATTTACGGGTCCGCCAACCCCTACCCCGGCCTGGTTGCGGAGATCGGGGAACCTTATCAGCAGCAGCGGCTTCGCCTGGTAGATATCCGGATTTATCCCGTTCAGTATCACCCCGCCGAACACCGGGTGCGGCTGATTGAAAAGCTGGATATCGTTGTGAACCTGAGGGGCGGCAAAGGGGGAGCGGCGGTGCGCTACTCCCCGGAAACCGCCGACTTTATGGCGGCCCGGGTGGCCAATTTTGCGCAGGCGTCCGGTTGGGCCCTTACCAGCGCTACCGGACTGAACAAAACGGCCCGGGTAGATTACGACCTGGGATTGGGTCAATGGTTTCGCATCCCGGTTACCGAGGAAGGCATCTTCAAAATTACCGGCGCTTTCCTGGCGGATCAGGGGATAGATATCGCCAGTATCAGCACCAGCACCATTCAGGTGTTCGGGCACGGCGGAGCCGCCATTCCGGTCAGCCTGAGGGCAGACCATCCCCAGGACCTCAATGAAATCGCCATTCGGGTGAACGATCAGAACAGCAACGGGGTCCTGGACAGCAACGACGAGATTTACTTTTACGGCCGCGGCCCGCGCGGTTGGGATTTGGGGGCCACCGCCAACTGGACTTTTTTTGTCAATCCCTTCACTTTTACCAATTATTACCTGCTGACCTTTAATCAGAATACCGGAAAGCGGATTGCCGAACAGCCGTCCCTCAGCGATCTTCAGCCCTTGCAGCCGGAGACCTTTCGGGACCGGGTCCGTTTGGAAGAGGAGCAGTACAACATCCTGGAATCCGGTCTGGACTGGTATTGGACCCGTTTCCGGGACATCAGCCAGACCAGTGCTTACACCGTGAATCTGCCGGCAGGGACGCAAAACAGCGGCGGTGTCATTCGCACCCGCTTTAAGGGCGGATCCGGGGCCAAGTATTTCGAAGAGCCCACCACCAACCACTATCGATACAATTTTGCCCTGTCCGTCAACGGTACACAGGCGATCAATATCGGTTACCTGAACGGGGACAACCTCTTCCGCAACGGGCGGGACCGGGCCCCTCAGGCCAGCCTGGACAATCTGAACCCGGGCGGAAACCAGGTTTCCATCCAGTATAACGGAAGCCGGGAAGGCTGTTACGCTTTTCTGGATTACCTGGAATTCGAATTCAACCGCACCTTTACTGCGGACGGCAATTTCCTGAAGATTTATTATCCCCTAACCGAGGCGAGCACGGAATTCCGGGTCAGCGGTCTGGCCGCCAGCAACAATTGGGTTTGGGACATCAGCGACCCCGCCGATATTTCCGCCATTTCGCCCTCGGTCAACGGGGCTGCCACCACCTTCCAGGTGCGTTCTGCGGACGGCACGGTCGGCAAAACCTATTACGTGTTTTCCCCAACCGTTGCCCGGACCATCAACTCGATCGAAGCGCTTTCCAACAGCGCCAATCTGCGCGACCCCAACCGCCGGGCCAAAATGCTGTTGATCGCCGCCGATGAATTTTACGAAGCCGCCGAGGTTTTTGAGGACTTCCATGAGACCCACCCCTTTGAAGCGATGCAGGTGGAGCGGATCCGGGTTGGCGATATTTTCAAGGAGTTCTCTTCCGGGGTTCCCGATCCCGGGGCGATCCGCAATTTTGTCAAATACGCCGCCGAAAACTGGGGCGGCGGGGATCCGGCCGGCACCCCGCATTATGTTTTTCTGATCGGAGACGGCAGCTACGACTACCGCAACATCCTCCTGACCGACTACAAAAACCAGATTCCGGTATTTGAGGTTACCGGTGAGGACGATATCATCAGCCGGGCCACCGACAACTTCTTCGTGGCAATTTCCGACAATGTGGTGAGCACCAGTTCCTTGCAGCCTATGTTGGCCATTGGGCGCCTGCAGGCAAATTCCATTGCCGACATCGACAACTACATTGCCAAACTGCGCAACTACACCCCCAGCTATCTGCACAGTGATGCGGATAACGGCTGGCAGAACACCCTCACTTTCGTGGCCGATGACGAATGCGTCAACTCCAATTGCGGGGAGTGGATGCACCTCAACATGACCGAAGATTTGCTGGACCTGGTCCCGGATAAGTTCGACAGCAAAAAGATTTTTCTGACGGAATACCCCACCCAGGCCGGGGGGTTGGGCCGCCTAAAACCGGGGGCAACCGCGGATTTGCTGGACCAGTTGAATCAGGGCACCTTGCTGATCAATTATTTTGGCCATGGTGATCCCAATACCTGGGCGCATGAGCAGGTGCTCACCAAAGCGCGGGACCTGCCGCTGATCGCCAACGGCAACCGGCTGCCCCTGTGGGTGGCGGCCACCTGCACCTGGGGGAAATACGATAATCCGGAGCTGCCCTCCATGTCCGAGGAAATGGTGTGGTCGCCCAGCGGGGGAATTTCGGTGATTGCCGCTTCCCGGGCCGTTTATGCCTATCAAAACGAAGCGTTTGTGGGCAATTTGTTCCGCAACCTTTTCCACAATGCCAGTAACAACAAGTCGGCGCGCCGGATCGGGGATGCCTGGCTGCTGGCGGTCGGTTCGGGCTCCAATGACCAGAAGTACCACATTTTCGGGGACCCGGCCCTGCACCTGGCCGATCCCAAAAACCGGGTGGAAATCGGCTCCATCTCCCAGGATACCCTCAAGGCCCTTTCCCAGGTGACCATTTCCGCGGTGATGCGAGACTCCGCCGGAAATGCGCTGAGCAACTTCAACGGGAAGGCATTGTTGAAGGTTTATGACGCCCGGGACGACATGCTGACCAACAACAACATTTCCTATCAAAAAATTGGCGGCACCATTTTTAAGGGTGTGGTTACGGTGAGCAACGGGGTTATCGACAGCGCCAGCTTTATCGTTCCCAAGTCCATCAAATACAAAAATGCGCGCACCGGGCGCGTCAGCGTTTATGCCTGGAGCGAAAATCAGCGCGACGCGGTGGGTTTTGTGGACACCCTCCTCTTTTACGGTTCCGCCAGCCAAACCAACGACACCCGGGGTCCGGACATTGATATCGCTTTCCCCAACCAGCCGGATTTCTTCGACGGGGATTACCTGCCCAGCCAACCGGAGATCAGCATTCGCCTTCAGGATGACAACGGGATAAATCTGACCCGCGAGGTGGGTCACCGCATTGAGCTGACCATCGACAACAGCATCAAAAAGGACGTCACCGAGTTTTTTGTTTATGATGAAAACCGCTTCACCGAGGGGCAGCTCAACTACGTCCTGCCGGCTTTCTCCCCCGGGCAACACACCCTGACGGTTACCGCCTGGGACAATCTCAACAATTACAGCGAATCCACGGTCACCTTCAACACCCTGAGTTCCAGCAGCATTGCGGTGGAGGAAATGGTCAATTTCCCCAACCCCTTCACTGAGGAAACCCAGTTCACCTTTCAGTTCCAGAGCCCCAACGGTCTGGGCGATGTAAGGGTTAAGATTTACACGGTTACCGGAAGACTAATCGAAGAGCTGGAGGGGTTTGTGGCGCGGCCAGGCTTCAATAAAATTCCCTGGGACGGCACGGATCGCAATGGCGACAAGCTGGCCAACGGGGTCTACTTGTACAAGATTATTGTTGATGACGGGGAAAACCGGATCGAGAAGATCGACAAGCTGGCGATTGTCCGGTAGGCGATGGACCGGCTAAATGCCGGATGGTTCGATGGTTATTTGACTGGGTCGAATTGACATATCCTTTCCCTGACGGCGAAATCCATCCGGCATTATTTCCAGGAAACAGCTTGTCTACTCCCCCAGGGAAATTGAGTGCACCACCGGGGTGCGGGTGGGATCGCTGCTTTCCAGGCGCATTGCGATTCGGAACGGTTCCCCGGTGTTCCGCCGCACGGTTATCTGCTTTACGCCGGGCCTTAGCGCCCGGTATTCCCCTTCCAAATCGAGAGTTTGAACCACTTTGCCGGCCTCGTCGCTCAGGGTGACGGTCAGATTGGTGTTCAGCGGCTTCTCGAAGGTGAGGGTGATTTCCCGATAGCGGCCCTCCTGAAGGCGGGAGAGCCACTCCCCTGCCCCCTCGAAACTCGCATTGGCGTAGGCGTTTCCGATTTGCCAGCGCCCTCCCCCACCGCAATAGAAAAGCTGCACCCGACCCTGGAAATAGCTCAGGTGAGGACGCATCAGGCGGTTGCGCTCCCACTTTTTGCCGGCGATCAGCACGTCCTCCGGCTCTTGCCAGGTCAGCCCGTCCCCGGACCGGGTGCGACAGATTTTGGTGGCAATGCGGCCGCGTTCATTGAGATAGAGGGTCACAAAATACATCCAGTATTCCCGGCCATTGTAAAGGACGTCCGGGGCGATTACCCCGGGCAGGCGGTTGATAACCGGTTGTGTTCCCACCCGGGTCCAACTGTAACCATCGCGGGATTCGGCCACACCAATGCCCGCCAGAGGCCCCTGAAAGCCGGTGTAATACATGCGGTAGCGCTGCAGGTGGGGCAGATAGAGAATATCCCCGTAATTTTGCCCCCCAAAATCCCAGAGCAGGGAATCCAGCGCCATCAGCGGCCGGGCGCCACGATAGCGAATCTGACCGGGGCGGCCCTCCGCCAATCCCCAGACATAGCCGATTTCCTCATCCTCGAAATGGCCGTTGTAGTAAATCCGCCACCCGTCGGATTCACCAAGCACCACCGGGGCGATCTGATGGTAGCTGTCCCAGGCATTTCCGCTGCCGCTCAGGAGTAAACCCCGCTTTTCCCAGTTCCAGCCCAGACTGTCCAGCACCGCATAGCCGATATGATAGCGGTCGTCGTTATCGCCGTCGTAGAACATCATAATGGAATCCGGGGTCACCAGGACAAAGGGATCGGCGGCATCGCGGCTATCCCAGCTCCCGGGAGTGGGGGTGAGGACGGGATTTTTGGGGAGTTTCCGGAAGGCATTGGGAATGGTATGGGAGAGCAAAAGCTGGGGGGCAAAGGAAAACGGATCCACCCCGTTCATTTTTTCACCATCGTGGAGGGGGATGTGTTTGGGCTGGGCGAAAATTTGGCCCAGGGTTAATAGCAGCAGTAACGTTCCTGTCAGCCCTTTCATTTGCAGGGTCCTTCCTTTGGGTTTGTTAGGTAAGCAGGGCGCCCTCATGCTGCAGGAGCCATTCCTTGCGCCACAAGCCACCGCCGTAGCCGATCAGTTTCCCGTTGCTGCCGATCACCCGGTGGCAGGGCAGGATCAGGGAGATGGGATTTTTGCCATTGGCGCTGCCCACCGCCCGCATTTTATTGGGATCCCCCATCATCCGCGCCAGCTGCCCGTAGGTCAGGGTGCGTCCGAAGGGAATATCGGCCAGTTTTTGCCAGACTTTTTTCTGAAATTCGGTTCCCTGAGGTTCGAGGGGCACATCGAAGCGGGTCAGTTCTTTTTTGAAATAGGCCTCCACCTGGGCAATGGCCTTATCCAGGATGGGATTGGCTTCGGTAGGCCCGACGGGCCGATCGTCGCGAAAATAGAGCCCGGTAAGGGCATTTTCGCTGGCGTGCAGGTGGACCCAGCCAATCGGGCACTGATAGCCGACTACCCAATGTTGATCATCCATCGCTGAGGGTCCTCCAGAGGTAATAGGTTGCGTAGGCCTGCCACGGCGCCCAATTGGCCGCCATGGCTTCTATTTCCGCCACCGAGGGCTTACGGCCCAACCCCAAATGCCCCTTCAGGGCATTCTGCAAGCCGGCGTCGCCGGCGGGAAGGGCGGTCATCTCGCCCAGGCTTTTCATCATCACGTAGTTGGCGGTCCAGGCCCCCACCCCGCGAATGGCGGTCAGATGCCGGGCCTGTTCCTCTGAGGCCATCCCCAAAAGCGCCTCACGGGCTAACCGCCCTTCGGCGATCTCCTGCGCAATCCCGATCACATACTCTGCCTTGCGGCGCGAGAACTGCAGCGGCATCAACACATCCGGGTCCAGGGCCGCCACCGCCTGCGGGTCGGGAAAACGCCAGTAATCCGTCCCATCATGGGAGATTTTGGCGCCGCAGAATTCCACAAAAGCCTTTTTGACCTTGTGGGCAAAGGTCAGGTTGACCTGCTGACCGATTACCGCCCAGCACAGGGCCTCATACAGGTCGGGTATCGCCACCATACGCAAGCCGCGATAACGCCGGATCAACGGGGCGATCACCCCGTCTTCCAGAGCGTAGAAACCGCTCAGGTCCCGGTCCAGATCAAACCAATCCCGAACATAACGCGCCACCGCCTCACTCGCGGCTTCACCGCTCAGCAAATCGACTTTTATGCCCCCGTCGCCGGCCCCCAGACGCAATAACACCTCAGCGTCACCCAATCGCACCGCCCGGTATAAATACCCGTTGCGAACCTGATAAAGCACGTCCGTGCCCATACGGGTAATCAGGGCCTCAAAATCAAAATCCCTCGGGGTTTCAATATGGAACGTTTCCGGCATCAGGGGTCCTCGTTTTCGGGTTTGTGCGGGGCATAGACCATTGGCAAGCGGATATTAAATTCGGTTCCAATCCCCTCCTCGCTGGTGACGGAGATGGTCCCGCGATGATCGTCAATTATCTTTTTGACAATTGCCAGGCCCAATCCCGTGCCGATACCCCGCTTTTTGGTGGTAAATCCGGATTCAAAGATACGCTCCATCACCGATTTCGGCATACCTTTTCCGGTATCGCGGATGGTGATGCGAGCCCAATCTCCCTCGCGCGCGGTAATGATGGTCAGGGTTCCCTTTTCCTCCATTGCCTGGGCGGCGTTGACGAACAGATTCATAAAAACCTGGTTCATCTGGTTGGGATAGCAGGGTACCGGGCCCAGATCGCCGAACTCCCGCACCACCGTCACATTGCGTTTCAACTCGTGATGCACCAGGGTCAGGGTGCTGTCGATGCCCTCGTGAAGGTCGACTTTCTGATAATCCGCCTCGTCCAACCGGGCAAAATTTTTGAGGCTGCGAACAATATTGGCGATGCGCTTGCCGGCGGTTACCGATACCTCGTTGCTGGTTTCCATTAACCTCAGGTATTTGGCAAACTGCGGATCGCCGCGCAGTTCCTGGATATCCACGGCTTTGTCCAGCATTTTTCCGACCCGTTCCAGGCAGGTGACCACCGTTTGAACGGATGAGTTAACCGCCCCGATCGGGGTGTTGATTTCGTGGGCGACCCCGGCAACCAATCCGCCCAGGGAAGCCATTTTTTCCCGCATCACCAGCTGATTCTGGGTATCGGTGAGTTCGGCCAGGGTGCCGGCCACCATCCGGTTTTTTTCATCAAGGTCGCGGGTACGCTCGCGGATCTGTTGTTCCAGATTGGCGCTCTGATTTTCCAGCAGGATATTGGCCTCCCGAAGCGCCCGCGATTTTTCCTCCAGTTCCCGGGCGTAATTCCGGAGTTGAAGGCTGTTTTCCGAAAAGCGGCTTTCCAGAATGGCGATCAGAAAAACAATGAAAGCAAAGGTGCCGTATTTGAAAAGGCCGCCCAGGTTGGGCACCATTTGCATGCTGGCCAGCACATCGTAGGACCCCAATACCCCCAGCGCCAAAACCCCGCCAATCAGCATGCGCGCCTGGCGATCCCCTTTGGCGGCGGCGTGAAAACCCACCACCAGGGTCACTATCACATAACAGATCAGCATAAAATAGGAGACCTGCAGCAACTGGGAGGCCAGCAATACCTCAAAGAAATCCAAGGCAGCGGCAATAATCAGAAATCCCAGCTGAATCTGCCAGATGCGGCGGATCATCCAGGAGTAGGGGGATTGAATCTGCATTTCCAGAAAACTGAAGAGGCCGATGGGGAAGCTGAAAAACCCGATCCAGGCCAGGTAGTATTCCAATACCGGCATCTGAAATGTTTCCTGGGCGTTGGCGAAGATCAGCAATAGCCCGATGGAAACCGTAAATGCCCCAAAAGAAAGGGCATACCAGGGGCGGCTTTTGAAACGACGGATAAACAGCAGCAGCGAAAACATACCGGTAAAAAGGAACAGGAAGCCAAAAATGAAGTCTCCCAGCTGAATCCGGAACAGCACTCGTTTGGCCTGACTCCCGGTGGCCAGGAAGATATTGTCGTTAGCACTCAAGCGCACATCATACTGGGAAAAAATGGAAATCAGCAGGGTTTTGTTCTCGTAATTGCGCGGCAGGGGAACAATGGCCGGCTTAAAATAAGTGAACTTGTTGTTGCCCGAAGGGTACATGTTCCCGCTGTAATAGATCAGGCTGTCGCCGAGATACATTTCCAGGGAGAAGTCCACCGGAGGCAGCAGCAGAACGGGATCCCGGTAATAATCGCCGGGCAGGGTGTAGCGCAGCCAGTGGCGAAATTTCCCCGGGGTTTTTCGCAACACCGGAATGTCGCCGGTTTTAAGAAGCAGCCACGGTACCTGGCTGCGCAGGCTATCCGGCAGGGTTATCAGGTCCAGCTCCCCGCCGTAATAGGCAATCTGGCTGGCCAGGGGGGTCAGGTTGTAACGATCCGCAAAAAAATCCTGGGCGTGCAGGGCAAGGCCGGTGGACAACACCAGCAGCCCCCAGAGCATCCGGGTTTTCTTCCGAAAAATCGCCCTCATGGCTGTCCCCCGGACTGCAAAACCGGTAACAGCAGGGTAAAAGTGCTGCCCTTCCCCACCTCACTTTCAGCCAGAATTTCCCCGCCGTGTTTGGCGATAATATTATAGCTGATGCTCAAGCCCAGCCCGGTCCCCACCCCTACCCCCTTGGTGGTAAA
>JAGRBF010000252.1 GCA_020434205.1 Calditrichota bacterium
ACCTGGGCCATGCCCCCGTCCACCACCAATTCCTTGCCCGCCAGATAGGCAGCTTCCTCGGATGCCAGGAACAATGCCGCGTTGGCGATCTCTTCCGGCTTGCCAAATCGCTTCAGAGGAACGCTCTCCAGAACCCCGCTGGCCATGGCATTTACCTCGGCCTCGCTCATCCCCATTTTCCCGTAAATCGGGGTCTCGATGGGGCCGGGACTGATGGCGTTTACCCGAATTCCCCGCCAGGACAACTCGGCGCTGAGGGAATTGACCAGGGAAACCAGCGCTGCCTTGGAAGCTGTGTAAATGCTCATTCCCGGGAGGGTATGGTGAAGCAAAGCGGTGCCGTTGAGGATGATGTTGCCGCCGTCCCGGAGAATCGGGAGCAGTTTCTGAATGGTGAAAAAAGCCCCCTTGACGTTGATATCGAAATGATCGGTGTAGTGCTGCTCGTCCACGGCGCCCACCTCGGCGGGTTTGGCAATACCCGCATTCACAAACAGGATATCCAGCTTCCCAAAGGCCGCTTCGATGCGACCGGCCAGTTGGGTAAGATCGACCAGATTACGGACGTCCGCCTTTACCGCCAGCACATTTTCGCCGAGTTCGGCGGCGGCGGAGGCCAGGCGCTCCGGATTTTGCCCGCTTATGGCCACCCGGGCCCCTTCCGCCAGAAAACGTTTGGCGGTGGCCAGTCCGATGCCGGTGGTTCCCCCGGTAATCAATGCCGTTTTTCCTGATAATTTAGACATACAATCTCCTTTTTTGGACCATTTGATCCAGTTTTGGATAAAAAAAATGGCGTTTTTCGCCGGAAAAATCTGCGGAATTCTGGGCTCGAAGCCTTACTTCGGGTTCAGAAATACTTGACTAAACGTTCCAGAAATAAGCAAAAAAAAGTTGCCCTATTTCAGGGTGCTCAGGGTGTGGGTCAACACATCATTGATAAAACTTTGCGGCATGCCCACCCGCCCCATCAGGGCCAGGCCGTTCATGTTGTTCACCAGCCAGCGTCCCATGGCCCCCGGATTGATGTCCGGTTTCAGCTCCCCGGCCTGCCGGGCGCTTTCCAGGGCGTTTTCCAGGGCAATGGCCATGCGGTCGTAATGGCGTTTCAAGAAGTCGGCGATTTCCGGATCCTCGGAGCCAAATTCCGCGCTGGCGTTTACCGCAAGACAGCTGGTTTTTCCCTGATCATAATTGGGAGACATGTAGCGCAGCAGATTTTCAATATTGTCCAGCTTGCTGCCGGGACGATCCAGAATCTCCATCAACTTCAGATAGAACTTGTCCAGATAGCGTTTCAATGCCGCCTTAAAAAGGTGTTCCTTATCCCCAAAGGTATCGTAGAGGCTCTGCCGCCCGATCCCCATGTGCTCCAGCAGGGTGGGCATACAGGTAGCCTCGTATCCCCGGGCGCGAAACACCTCCATGGCCCTGTCCAGAACCTCGTCGGTGTCAAAAGATTTGGGTCGTCCTCTTACCATGGGCCCAGTATAATATTTTTGGAATGATTAGTCAAGAAAAAAATTACGGCGTTTTCTTTCCCGCCCAGGCCTGTCGAACCGCCTGTTGCCTGGGGGAAAGCACCTCCTGCCCAAAAAACAGATGCCGGAAATGGCGCTGCAGGGTTTTTCCCCGAACCTCAAACAGGCGTCCCGCCCGGCTTAACATCAGGCTGAATTCGCTGCCCACCGGCCACCCGGCCACCCGGCGATGCAAATCGTCAATGGCCGCATCGGTATTGGCCAGGGCCTCCCCCTGGAAGGAAACCAGCCGGTCCCCGGGGCGGATTCCGGATTCGGCGATCCGGGGGTCGCTCCACATCACCTCTACCCCACCCTCACCGGTATTGAGTGCCAGACCCAAATCGCTTTCCGCCTGAGGGGCCGCTTCGCTTTCCACGTAGCGCACCCCGATTTTTTCCATAATTTCCCGGACCGGCAACGGCTGATTGCCCACGATATACCGCCGGATAAACCCTTGCGCTTCGGGATCGCAATAATCGGTCAGGATTTCGAAAAAACGCTCTTCCGGCAGGGGTTTCTCCGGTCCGAAGTCCAGGTATAAATCCCGCAACACCTCCTGCAGGCCTCGCAAACCGCGGGTTAAATCCAGCAGATAGATATCCAGCAGGGCGGATACCAAAGCACCGCGGCTGTAAACATTGAGGTAATCCGACTCGCTGCGCTGGCGGTTAAGGCTGATTTGCTGAAGACTCTGTTCCGAGCGGTTGAAGTCCATTTCAAAAAGTTTCTGGCGGACGTCCTTGAGGAGATAATCTTCGATGCTTTTGGCCCCGCTGCGCAGTTGGGTAATGTCGGAAGCCCATTCCGTTACCCCTTCCACAAACCAGAGATGGGCGGTGGGGCGGTTCATAAAAAAGCTCTCCAGGGAAATGGCGTCGCTGCGAATGGCAAAGGGAATAAAGAGGTGAAAATACTCGTGAGCGATCACATCCTGAATGCGGCGGCGAATCTTCGGCCAGTCCCCGTCTTCAAATACAAAGGCCCCGCTGTTGTGATATTCCACCCCGCCGGCGTTGCGATCGTCGAGGACCATCAGCAGGGTATAGGTTTCCAGGGGAAGTTCTCCCATAAAAGCGGCGATGCCGGTCAGCGCTTTTTCCACTGAGCCGAGCACCTCGGTCGGTACCACGCGATCGTCCCGGGAGAACAAATACAGATGTACGTCGCTTCCGGCCACCCGGAGTCCCTCGTAGCGAATTCGCCCGGCCAGGATGGGAGAATTGACCAGATCCACGAAGTTGCGGGCCAGGTATCCCCAGCGATCATCCCAGATCAATCCGGTGCCGATGTCCCAGCCCTCCGGCAGCACCACGTCCAGGGAAGCCGGCAGACCTTCCAGGCCTTCGATATAACCCAGCACCGCCTGACCGTTCAGGAAGGCATAGCGGCTGGTGATGTTGGAACCAACCATCTCCCAGATGGGGAATTCCCCCACCCGGGCGTCCCAGGTTTTGGCGATGCGGTATTCGATGCGGGCCACCCGCTCCGGGTAGCGGATCTGCCAGCGGTTGGCAGCCACCTGACGCATGGGGATGGCCACTCCGTTGGGGTCCAGGGCTCGCAAATCCGACAGTAAAGCGGCAAAATTGACCTGAGCAAAGGGTCCCACCGGGGCGAAGGCAAAAAAGGGGGTGCGGGGGGACAGGCCGGAAACGGCGAGGCTGACCCCGAACTGGCCCGGGCCTTTTTGGGTGAAGTCCACCGTGTAGCGGCTACGGGGCGGTTGGCGGGTCCCTTTTTTTGTTGAAGGGATATTGGAGGCGCAGGAGGAAAGTCCCAGCGCAACCAGCGCCAGTGCAATAATCAGTAAAATTTTCTTCATGTCGAAACAGTTTAATACAAAAACGCCAAAAACACGACGATTCATTGATCAGCAGAGGTCCGCTCTGCCGGACCTCTGCCAGAGACATTAATAATTATCTCACCCCGCCGGCAGGTCTTTGCAAATTTGTCAGACCATTTGGTCAAAATTTCAGAAAGTCTGAAATCTCTGCATTTTTTCTGCCGGAGCCGGGTCGACTGTCTGCAAAATTTTCCGACCAGCCGCTCACAGCCCACCTCGCAGAAAAGCAATCATAAAGTCTTAACAATCAACAACTAACAATCAGCATTCAATTTTTGGCACAGCGCTTGTAATTAGAATATGGCAGAAGCGACCATAACCAAAGGCTCTAAAAAAAGGAGATGACATCATGACTTATCTGAAAGCAGTTCCGGTTAACCGTTACAATCCCGACGCCCTGTTGCGCGACTTTTTTACCCCCACCCCGAGCACCCCGGCAACGGTCTGGTCTCCGGAAGTGGATATCGCCGAAAATGAAAGTGCCTTTTTGCTGAGCGTCTCGCTTCCGGGCATCGCCA
>JAGRBF010000253.1:0-1907 GCA_020434205.1 Calditrichota bacterium
AGGATGCCACGGGCAAAGCCACCGAGAAAATCCTGGCCCTGGGCATGGGGATCGGCTCCGGATATCTTTTCGAAACCGATTTTAAACGCGAGGTTTACTCGGACCTTACCGGGGAGCGCGGGGCGCTGGTGGGGGCCATTACCGGGCTTTTCGAAGCCCAGTACGAGGTGCTGCGCAAGCACGGGCACACCCCCTCGGAAGCCTTCAATGAGACGGTGGAAGAGCTGACCCAAAGCCTGATGCCCCTGGTCGCGGAAAAGGGCATGGACTGGATGTATGCCAATATCTCCACCACCGCTCAGCGGGGTGCGTTGGACTGGCGTCATAAGTTCCGCGAGGCCATTCGACCGGTCATGGAAGAGCTTTATGAGAGCGTGGCATCGGGACATGAGGCCGAGGTGGTTATCAAAGCGGGTCAGCAGCCGGATTACCGCGAAAAATTAAATGAAGAGCTGCGGGAAATGCGGGAATCCGAGCTCTGGAAAGCCGGGCAGCAGGTGAGAACCCTCCGTCCGGAGAACAGCTGATCTCCGCGCCGGATCCGAAACCGTTTGGGGAGGGTGGGCAGGATTGCCGCTCCTCCTGCGGACAAGCCTGAACTGTCAACCGGATAATCACGATGAAAATAACTGAAACGGAAAATATGCCAGACCTTGGTATGCTGGCCCAGACCGCCCAAAAACTCAAGGAAGTGTGTCTGCACACCCCGCTGGCCAACAACCTCAATCTCTCGGAGCGCTACCAGGCCGATATCTGGTTTAAGCGCGAGGACCTGCAACCGGTGCGGTCCTACAAGCTGCGCGGGGCTTTCCATAAAATCAGCAGCCTGCCCCGGGAGCAGCTCAGCAACGGGGTGGTTTGCGCCAGCGCCGGAAATCACGCTCAGGGGGTGGCCTATTCCTGCCGCAAGCTGGGGGTTCACGGCACCATATTTATGCCGGTGCCCACCCCTCAGCAAAAGGTCAATCAGGTGGAAATGTTTGGCCGGGGGCAGGTGGAGATTGTGCTGGATGGGGATACCTTCGACGATGCCTACGCCACCGCCCTGGCTTTTTGCAGGGAAAAAGGAGCGGCTTTTATCCATCCTTTCGACGATCCCAAGGTCATTGAGGGTCAGGCCACTTTGGGTCTGGAGATCCTGGCGGACCTGCCGCGTCCCGCGGATTTCCTGTTTTTGCCGGTGGGAGGCGGGGGACTGGCCTCCGGAGTGGGCAGCGTCTTCCGGGAACGCAGCCCGCACACCCGCATCATCGGGGTGGAGCCGGTGGGCGCCCCGGCGATGAAGGTTTCCCTGGAAGCGGGGAAAATTGTGTCCCTTCCGGAAATCGATCGTTTTGTGGACGGGGCGGCGGTGAAGCGGGTGGGGGACCTGACCTTCCGCATTTGCCAGCAGGTGCTGGACCGGGTGGTAACCGTGGACGAAGGGGACGTTTGCACCACCATTATTCGTCTCTACGAACAGGACGCCATCGTGGTGGAACCGGCCGGGGCTTTGTCGATTACCGCTTTGGAGCAGTTTCGGGAGGAAATCCGCGGCAAAACCGTGGTTTGTCTGCTCTCCGGCAGCAACAACGACATTACCCGGATGGAGGAGATCAAGGAACGCTCCCTCCTGGCGGAGGGACTCAAACACTATTTCATCATCCGTTTTCCGCAGCGGGCCGGGGCGCTTAAACAATTTGTGAGCGGGGTGATGGGGCCGCACGACGACATCACCTATTTCCAGTATTCCAAGAAGCACAACCGGGAAAAAGGGCCTGCTTTGGTGGGTATAGAGATGCGTCATCGGGAGGATTTTTACCCGTTGATCGCCCGCATGGAGCAAAACGGATTTGCCTACGAATACCTGAACGACAAACCGGATTTGTTCCAGCATTTGATTTAGCGAAAAGCGAAAAGCGAAAAGC
>JAGRBF010000253.1:1992-4762 GCA_020434205.1 Calditrichota bacterium
AGCGAAAAGCGAAAAGCGAAAAGGGGTTATTATCATGGCTATTGAGAAGAAACGTCACATCCGGGTATTTGATACCACCCTGCGGGACGGCGAGCAAGCCCCGGGGTGCAGTATGACCCGCACGGAGAAGGTGCGGGTGGCCCGGCAACTGGAAGCTTTGGGGGTGGATGTTATTGAAGCGGGATTCCCGATTGCCTCCACCGGAGAGCAGGAGGCGGTGAAGGCGGTGAGCGACGCAGTGGAACGAGTGAGCGTGGCGGCATTGGCCAGGGCTAACGAGACGGATATCCGAACCGCCTGGGAAGCCATCAAAGATGCCGCCGCCCCCCGGATTCACACCTTTATCGCCACCAGCCCCATTCACATGACCCACAAACTTTCCATGACCCCCAAAGAAGTTCTGCAGCGGATTCGCGACGCGATTACCTACGCGCGGAGCTTCTGCGAAAACGTCGAATTTTCCGCGGAGGATGCCAGTCGCAGCGAGATCCCCTTTTTGGTGGAAGTGACCGCCGCGGCCATCGAAGCCGGCGCGGTGGTGGTTAACCTGCCCGATACCGTGGGCTATGCCACCCCTCAGGGGTATCGCCACATGTTTGAAGAAATCCGTTCCCAGCTTCCGCAAGCTCAGCGGATTTGCCTGAGTGCCCACTGCCACAATGATTTGGGGTTGGGCACCGCCAACTCTCTGGCGGCCATCGAGGGGGGAGCGGGGCAAATCGAAGGTACCATCATGGGTATCGGAGAGCGGGCCGGAAACGTGGCTCTGGAGGAAGTGATTATGGCCCTGAAAGTTCGGGGAGATCAGTATCAGGCCGATACCGGGTTGGATACCCGCTTGCTGTGCGAAACGGCGGCTCTGGTGTCCGAGGTAACCGGGGTGGGAATTCCCCCCAACAAGGCCATTATCGGCCACAATGCTTTTGCCCACGAAGCGGGGATCCATCAGGATGGGGTTCTCAAAAATGCCATGACCTATGAGATCATGACCCCGGCCTCGGTTGGGGCTCTGGGAAACCGCCTGGTGCTGGGGAAACACAGCGGCCGCCACGCCATTCGCGAGCATATCCGCTCCTGCGGGGAAACCCTGGGAGACGATGAGGTCGAGATGGTTTACCGGGCGGTTCTGGGGCTGGCGGACCTCCAGAAAAACGTGACCCAGGCGGATTTCCGGAACATTGTCAATGCCGTTAAGTCAGGCAAGGGTGAGACGGTGAAACGGTGAATTAATTTTCTCCTCTCACCGTTTTATCTGGAATTTTTTCACAAGAACCCTTAAGTTGGGCAAATTTTGAGGATACCTTATGGGAATGACCATCACGGAAAAGATTCTGGCTGCCCATTCGCAGCGGGACAGGGTGTCGGCGGGAGAGAATGTCTGGATCGATGTCGACGTCCTGATGACGCATGACGTTTGCGGTCCCCCGACCTTTGCCATCTTCAAAAAAGAATTCGGGGAAAATGCCCGGGTTTGGGATCCGCGCAAGGTGGTGATCATCCCCGATCATTACATTTTTACCAGCGACGCCCACGCCAATCGCAATGTCGAGGTGCTGCGCCAGTTTGTGGCCGAGCAGGATCTCCCCAATTACTACGATGTCGGCTCTCCGCGCTACAAAGGGGTTTGCCATATTGCCCTCCCGGAGGAGGGCTGGACCCGTCCCGGCGAGGTGCTGTTCGGCACCGACAGCCATACCTGCACCGCGGGGGCCTTCGGGCAATTCGCCACCGGGGTCGGCAATACCGACGCCGCTTTTATTCTGGGCACCGGCCAGCTTTGGGTTAAGGTGCCGGAAACCATGCGTTTTGAGATCGAGGGCAAAATTCCCCCGGGAGTAATGGCCAAGGACATTATTCTGAACATCATCGGGGACATCAGCGTGGATGGGGCGGCCTACCGAACCATGGAATTTGCCGGCAGCGCGGTAACCGCCATGACCATGGAAGAGCGAATGACCCTCTGCAACATGGTTATCGAAGCCGGCGGCAAAAACGGGGTAATTGCCGCGGACGCCACCACCGAAGCTTATGTGAAGGCCCGCACCGACGCCCCCTATACCGTTTATCAGAACGATCCCGATGCCCGATTCCACAGCGTGTACCGCTACCGCGCCGAGGACCTCCAGCCGATGGTGGCCAAACCTCACTCCCCGGACAATAAATGCGGGATCGTCGAGGTGCGCGGCACCCCGGTGGAGCGCGCTTATATCGGCTCCTGTACCGGCGGCAAGTTCGAGGACTTCTGGGCGGCGGCGCAGATCCTGAAGGACCATCCGGTGAAGGTGGATACCTTTATCGTTCCGGCGACCACCCAGGTTTCCAATCAGCTGAAGGAAACGGAAATCGGGGGGCGTTCCCTGTGGCAGATTTTCGAAGACAGCGGGGCCCGCATCGGGGAACCCTCCTGCGCGGCCTGTTTGGGCGGGCCTTCGGATACCTTCGGACGGCTCAACAACACCGAGGTTTGCGTGTCCACCACCAATCGCAATTTTCCGGGACGGATGGGCTCCAAAAAATCGCAGGTTTATTTGGCATCCCCTTACACGGTGGCTGCTTCGGCGATCCGCGGGGTGCTGAGCGATCCGCGGGAGGTTTTGTAGCGAACAGCGATGAGCGAACAGCGAGAAGCGATCCTTCGACTAGCCCCGTTGGACTGAGCAAGGTTGAAGCAAGGAACCACAAGCGAAAAAATTGAGACGGTAAGGCCGCAATGCTTTGCGGCTCAAAAACGAGCAGCATCGCTGATCGCTCATCGCTTCTCGCTTCTCGC
>JAGRBF010000254.1 GCA_020434205.1 Calditrichota bacterium
GATGGTCGCGATGCTTCCGGAAACCTGGTCAGCAGCGGGCTGTACTTTTACCGCCTGCAGGCTGGTGGATTTGTGAAATCGGGAAAAATGATTCTGATGAAGTGACAGGCTCGGCTGCCTCACGCCGGCGAAAGCCGGCTTCCGGACAAACCCTGGCCTTACGCCGGACCCCGGACCAGGTCCGGGGTAACAGCGTAAGCGTTTATCAAACGCAAAACAGTGAGCAGATTACCGGGTCAGCAGCATTTTGCGGGTTTGGGAATATCCTCCGGTTTCCATCCGGAAAAAATACACCCCACTGGGCATGTTCATGGCGTTCCACTGGAAGGTGTACTGGCCCTGCTGCATCTCTTTTTCCACCAGCATATCCACTTCCTCACCCAGCAGATTGTAGATTTTCAGACTCACCAGGCCGGCCCTTTCCAGGCTGAAACGGATGGTGGTAGAAGGATTGAAGGGGTTGGGGAAGTTCTGCTCCAGATTAAAATCGGAGGGTTTGATCACCCCGTCATCATTAATGGCGGTAAGGGTGGAGAGCCAGCTCAATTCCATATCGTGGAAATAGGTTTCATCGGACAGGCTCATGGTATCGGAGGGCTGTCCGACCGGAAAGTCGAAGGAAGCCAGGGGCCCCTGGGCGTGTTCCTCGGTCATTTCCACCCGCAGGGTGTAGGTTCCGTCCGGCACCCGATTGCCGTTCACATCGGTACAATCCCAGGTGGCGTCATGCGTTGCATGATTCCGGGAGGTCGCGCTGGTAACCGCATCCACCGTATTGCGGTTGGAAGCGGCATCCCAGGTATAGAGATACTGACGGCGGCGATCCGCCCAAACGGTCAGGGTCTTAACGAAATCACCGTTGCTGTCTTCAACCCAGATAGCCCCGATATTGCGGGGGGAATAATTGCCGTTGGGGGTGGTGGTGCGGACCGTGAAGTCGACCCTTTCCGTGGCCTGGGCATGGGCCTGCTGGCCGGGCGTAGCCAGAAGGATCAGCCCCAGAACGGCAAGCATCAGATTCAAGACCGCTTTCTTTTTGATTTGGTAAGCCACATGTTTCATTTGAACTTCCTTTCTGATAGGGTTGGGTGTAACACAATTTTTACAATGCTGCAGTCCCCGGGTTTTCCCGCCACGGGCGGTCACGCCTTTCCATTCTGTATATTTATTGCTCATTGCGTATTCTCCTGCAGCGCCCACCGGATAAAAATGTATGATTTCCAGGTTGTTTGGTTGCACATGGCTGAATTATCAGACAAATAGCGAGCCAGAGTCCTGCGACAACGGCGAAGATTGGAGTTTTCTAATATTTGTCGGGGGGAAGCCCGGCGGCTCCGAATGGCCTGTTAGGTGGAATATCAGGGGCCGGGAAAAAGGGCCAGAGCCTGCGAACGGCGGGATTGAGGGGGGATCGCCTCAGGCAAAAAACTTGTTGAGGATTTCCAGAAGCTCTTTTTTCTTGAAGGGTTTGCTGAGGTAATCGTTCATCCCCGCTTCCAGACATTTTTCCCGATCGCCTTTCATGGCATTGGCGGTCAGTGCCACAATCGGAACAGGAGGTTGGTCGGATTCTTTTTCCCGAATAGCGCGGGTGGCGCTCAGGCCATCCAGATTGGGCATCTGAATGTCCATGAAAATCAGGTCATAGGTTTGATGATCAACCGCCTTCAGGGCTTCCACCCCATCACCGGCGATATCCACCCCGTAGCCCAGGTTCTCCAGCATCTTTTGGGCAACTTTCTGATTAACCTTATTGTCCTCTACCAGCAGCAGGCGCCCCGCCTGTCTGGCGGGAGTCTCGGATTCGGAAATGCTCTCCCGGAGACCGTTTGTTGAGGGGTCCGCACCTATCAGGTTGGCGAGATTGGCCCACATGCGCCGCCGGGTTATCGGCTTCATCATGTAGCTGTCGTAGCCGGCTTCCACCACCTTATGCAAATCCCCCCGGCTGATGGAGGCGGTAATCAGCATCATCTTCAGATTCTCAAAACGGGAATCCGCGCGCACCCGGCGCACCAGCTCTTCCCCATCCATTACCGGCATCCAGTAATCGGAGATGCAAATGGTAAAAGGCTCGCCGGATTTTTGGGCTTTTTGGAGCTTGTGCCAGGCTTCCCCGCCGTGCTCGGCCACCTGGAGTTCGCAATCGGTTCCCTTAAAATGTTCGATCAGCAAATGGCGGTTAACGGGGTGGTCGTCGACGATCAGAACCCGGTGTCCCCGGAGCAGTCCCGGGTCAAACGTTCGGGATACGGCATTGGCCTGTTTGCGGAGCCGGATGGTAAACCAGAACTCCGACCCTTCTCCTTCCTGACTGTTAACGCCGATTTCCCCGCCCATCAGCTCGGCCAGGCTCTTGGAAATGGCCAGACCCAGGCCGGTGCCCCCGTATTGACGGGTAACTGAGGAATCCACCTGGGAAAAACTTTTGAAGAGGCGGTTGAGGCGGTCTTTGGGGATCCCGATCCCGGTGTCGCGAACGGAGAAGCGCAGGGTGGTGGTTTGCCCTTCCGTTGCCTCTTCGGTGACCATCAGGATAATCTCGCCCTTATGGGTAAATTTGATGGCATTGTTGACCAGGTTAATAATCACCTGGCGCAGCCGAACCGGATCCCCGTAGTAATGAACGGGCAGCTCGGGGGCGGTAATCAAAAAGTATTCGAGATTCTTCTCATGCGCCTTGGGGGCCAGGATCGCGCTGACGCTCTCCACCACTTCCAGAAGATCCAGCTCAATTTCTTCCAGCTCGATTTTGCCGGCTTCGATTTTGCTGAAATCGAGGATGTCGTCAATGATGTTCAACAGCGAATTGGCGGAGCTCATCACCGTTTTGGCGAGATCGTGCTGATCGTGGGTAAGGTGGGTTTCCAGCAGCAGATCGGTCATGCCGATCACCCCGTTCATGGGGGTGCGGATTTCGTGGCTCATATTGGCCAGAAATTCGCTTTTGGATTTGCTGGCAGCCTCGGCTTTTTCCTTCTGGACCCGCAACTCCTGCTCGATGCGTTCCCGGATCCGCAGGCTATCTTCCAGTTCTTCCTTTTGGGTGAGGAGTTCCCGGGTACGGGCCTGTACTTCTCGTCCCAACAGCTGGTTATGGGCCTGAATGCTGCGCACCCGGTATTTATAGGTGGAAAAGATCAACAGCCCGACGGCTAGTAAAACGGCGGTGTAAAACCACCCGGTTTGCCAGAAAGGCGGGGT
>JAGRBF010000255.1 GCA_020434205.1 Calditrichota bacterium
GAGCGAACGGACGCCTTTCGCAAAAAAGTGGCCATCAAAATCATCAAAAAGGGAATGGACAGCCGCGCCCTGCTGGATCGCTTCCGCCTGGAGCGCCAGACCCTCGCCAACCTGGAACATCCCCACATCGCCCGCCTGCTGGACGGCGGCTCCACCGAGGAGGGCCTCCCCTACCTGGTGCTGGAATACGTCGACGGGCAGATTATCACCGAATACTGCGATCAGCAGCGCCTCAGCCTCCGCGAACGCCTGCAATTGTTCGGGAAAGTTTGTCAGGCGGTCAGCTACGCGCACCGCAATCTGGTGGTGCACCGGGACATCAAACCCAGCAACATTCTGGTTAACCACGAGGGAGAGCCGCGTCTGCTGGATTTCGGGATCGCCCGCATCCTGGATTCCGAAACCGGAGAATCCACCGCCACCACCCGCGCCAACGAACGTATGCTAACCCCGGAATACGCCAGCCCCGAGCAAATCCGCGGCGAAAAAGTCTCTACCGCCAGCGACATTTACGCTTTGGGGATCCTCCTGTACCGGCTGCTGAGCGGGCATCGTCCCTATCATTTCCCCAATCGCAGCGCCGCCGGCATCGAAGCGGTAATTTCCGGGCATCAGCCGGAGCCTCCCAGCCACCTTTTCGAGGTGCGGAAAGCCCGGGCCGGCAAGCCTGACGAGGAGTCTCCTGCCGATCCTATGGAGATCAGCGCGGCGCGGCGGACCACCCCGGACAAGCTCAGGCGCCTGCTCAGCGGGGATCTGGACAACATCATCCTCAAAGCTCTGCGCAAGGAACCGGAGCGGCGCTACGGCACGGTGGATCAATTTGCCGAGGATATCGAGCGTTACCTGGCCGGCCTACCCGTTAACGCCCGTAAGGACAGCCGCAGCTATCTGGCGGCCAAATTCATCCGACGCCACCGCCTGGCCCTGGCGGCTATAACCGCCGTTTTTCTGGCCTTGATAACCGCGGTTGCGGGGATCAGTTGGCAGGCCAGCAAGGCCAATCTCGAAGCCGCCAAAACCCGCCAGACCCTGGAGTTTGTCAAAAGGATGCTGGCCGCCGCCGATCCCCAGGAATCCGGCAAAGAACTGACCGTCGAACAGCTTCTGGACGCGGCCTCCGACCGCATCGACAAGGAATTTGGAGATCAGCCGGCGATCGAGTGGGAAATTCGCTCCCTGCTGGGCGAGGCCTATCAGCACCTGAGCCGCTACGACAAAGCAGAGGCGCATTTCAGTGCAAATTTGCCCCTGGTGCGGGAACAGCGGGGGGAAAACAGCCCGGAAATGGCCAATGCTTACCGGGAAATGGCGGTTCTCTACGATTACAGTGGGGATTACACCACCGCGGACAGTTTCTACCGTCTCTCCGCAGATCGATTCAGGTCCGTAAATGCCACCAACACCCCCGAGTATGGCCTTACCCTCAACGATCATGCCAGCATGCTGCTGCAACTGGAGCGGCCGGACAGCGCCGAGGCGATGCTGCGGGAAAGTTTGAACATCCTCAACAACACCCGCGGTCCCATGGGTTTCGACACCGGAATCGCAGTGGAAAATCTCGGCACCGCGGTGGGGGACCAGCGCAGATACGACGAAGTGGCGCCCTTGTATCAACGGGCATTGAACATTTTCAACCACAATTATCCGGATGGTCACCCGGAAACGGCCAACGTTTACAACAACTGGTCCTTCTACGTTCTGGAAAACGGGGACACCGCCAGGTCCATCGAGCTGCAGCGCAAGGCCCGGGACATGTGGGCCTCCCAGTTCGATGCCGACCACGTCAATGTTGCCCTGGCCACCCACAATATGGCGGCCCTGCTCTTTTACACCGGTAAATACGATGAGGCGCTCCAGGAGGTGGAGAAATCGACCCGCACCTTCGAAGACGCCTATGACGGCGACCACCCCAACATTGCCAGCGCCTATTTTATGAGAGGGCGCATATTCTGGAAGCTGGGTCGGTTCCGGGAAGCGGAGCGGGACTTGCGCGCCGCTTTGAGCCTCCGCGAAAAACAGCCGGAACCCAGCCACAGCCAGATCGCTTCGGTGTATTACACCCTGGGGGATCTTTGCCGGGATGCGCACCGCCCTCCGGAGGCCATTCGTCATTACGAAGCCGCTCTCGGACACTACCGCCTGGCCGGCGATAGCGAAGCCCATATTTTGCCGGTGGTCGCCGGCAAGCTGGCCGAACTGTATCGGGCCAACGGGCAAGCCGCCAGGGCGGCAGCCCTCAGCAACACGCCCTAGTCCTTTTTTTCCTCGTAATAACAGGAAAGGATGGAATCCATCTCTTCCTTGCCATCGACAATGAGCTCGATTTTTTCCCAGAGGCCTGTCTCAACCAATCCCTGTAAAGGCTGGTCCACCCGGGTTATTTTTTTGAAGGCCGGGAGCAGCTTTTTGTCCCAAACCTTGGCGTAGCGAACCAGATCGTCCGGGTAAACCACCTTGCGGCGGGTGCCTTCCGGCATAGGGCGAAAAGGGGCGGTCAGGTTGAGGTAGCCGTAGTCGTCGGTGAGCTGTTCGCCGGGGCGAATATCGCGAATGGCCAGCTCAAAATCGTAGGCGGTGGTCAGGCAATTGGCGTTGAAGCTGTGGTTCACATAGCGGCCGTTGTCCCAGCATAACACGTGATTGCCCTTGTTATTGCGGAAGGTGTAGGTATCCAGGATTTCCTTGTAGATATCGTCCATTTCCTGAACGTCCATGGGGGAAAATTCCCGGTCCAGCTTGTCCAGCACCCAGGTGATGGTGCCCATTTTTATCAGCTTGGTGGCAACCACGCCATAGCCGATTTCATTGTTGATGTAACGCAGTTCGGTGTGGGGATGAATCATGATAGTGATCCTTTCTCAAATAACCCTGAACAAAATCCACGGTGCTTTCCCTGGTCCGTTTCCTTCCCGCCGGGCGTGGCGTTAGGGTCCTCCCGGCGGGGTGAGAGCGACCATTAGCCTTAACTGCTAAGAGCGCCGCGCGAATTTGAGCATCCGGGCGGCGCGAGGGGATTTCACGGTTCGATCATTTGGGTGGCAGCGGCAATGGCATCGGCGATCTGGGGGTGAATCCGGGATTTGCCGATAAAATCTTCGACTCCGGAGCGGGTGAGAGCGGGCCGGACCCCGGGTTGAACCCCGGACAGCATAATCTCCACCCCGTTGCTGCGGAGGTGTTTCACCATTTCCCGCAGGCGATAAAGACCGGTGGAATCGATGAAGGGGACGTTTTTCATGCGCAGGATGATAATCCGGGGAAGCTGGTGCAGGTTGAGGAGCACGTCCTGAAATTTCTGGGAGGCACCGAAGAAAAGGGGACCGCTGATTTCGTAAAGCAGAATGCCTTCCGGAATGTCCGGGAGCTCTTCTTCAAAGAGGGTTTCCGGACCCTCGTTTTTGCCGCCGTTGCCGGTCAGCGCCGCGGCGTCGGCGATCTGGGTGGCGTCGCTCATCCTTTTGACGAAGATGAAGCTGGAGAGCACAATGCCGATTTCGATCGCGATAATCAGATCGACAAAGAGGGTGAGCAGGAAGGTGCTGAGTAAAACGATGGCCTCGCTGCCGCCCTGGCGCAGAACGCTCAGGAAACTATGCCATTCCCCCATGTGCCAGGATACCCCCACCAAGATTCCCGCCAGGCAGGCCATGGGAATATAGGCGGCATAAGGGGCCAGGAAAACGAAGATCAGCAGCAGCACCAGAGCATGGGTGATCCCGGCGATGGGGGTGCGGCCGCCGTTTTTGACGTTGGTGGCGGTGCGGGCAATGGCCCCGGTTGCCGGAATGCCGCCCAGCAGGGCGGAGAAAATATTGGCGCCGCCCTGGGCCATCAGTTCCACATTGGAGCGGTGGCGTCCCCCGATCATCCCGTCCGCAACCACCGCGGAAAGCAGGGACTCGATGGCCCCCAGAATGGCGATCGCAAAGGCCGGGTGCATCATCTCCCGCAGAAGTTCAAGATTCAGCGGCGGCAGGTGCGGCA